>NZ_JAPFGY010000001.1 GCF_026586795.1 Erythrobacter sp. WG | reverse complement strand
CAGGACCGCCGCGCTTGCGGCACGGGCGGTCCGTGCCAGCCGATCACCCGATGCGGTGCTCGCCCCGGATCCAGCGCGCGTCCTCGCTGGTGGTGCGCAGGACCGCCGCGCTTGCGGCACGGGCGGTCCGTGCCAGCCGATCACCCGATGCGGTGCTCGCCCCGGATCCAGCGCACCGTGCCGGACGAAGCCCGCATCACCACGCTCTCGGTCGTGAGGATGGTCTCGCCGGTCGGCTTGCGGCGGCGCTTGACACCCTGGAGCAGCGAGCCGTCGGTGACGCCGGTGGCCGCGAAGATGCAGTCGCCCCTGGCGAGGTCCTCGAGCTTGTAGATGCGGTTGAGGTCCTCGATGCCCCACTTGGCGGCGCGGGCCTTCTCGTCATCGTTGCGGAACACCAGCCGGCCGTTGAATTGCCCGCCCACGCAGCGCAGCGCTGCCGCGGCGAGCACGCCTTCGGGCGCGCCGCCCTGGCCCATGTACATGTCGACGCTGGTCTCCTCGTCGGTGACCGCGATCACGCCCGCCACGTCCCCGTCGCCGATCAGCACCACCCCGCAGCCCAGGCCGCGCAGTTCGGCGATGAGTTCGGCATGGCGCGGGCGGTCGAGCACGCAGACGTTGATCTGCGAGGGATCGACGCCCTTCGCCGCCGCCACCGCGCGCACGTTCTCGGACGGGCTCTTGGCGAGATCGATGATGCCTTCGGGATAGCCGGGGCCGACCGCGAGCTTGTCCATGTAGACGTCGGGGGCGTTGAGCAGGCAGCCCTCCTCCGCGGCCGCCAGCACCGCGAGCGCGTTGGGCCCGGCCTTGGCGGTGATGGTGGTGCCTTCGAGCGGGTCGAGGGCGATGTCGATCTTCGGCCCCTTGCCCATGCCGACCTTCTCGCCGATGAACAGCATCGGCGCCTCGTCGCGCTCGCCCTCGCCGATCACCACGGTGCCGTCGATGTAGAGGTTGTCGAAGGCGCGGCGCATGGCTTCGACCGCCGCGGCGTCCGCCGCCTTCTCGTCACCGCGGCCGACCATCGTCGCCGCCGCGACCGCCGCCGCTTCGGTCACGCGCACCATCTCGAGCACCAGGACGCGCTGGATGGCGTTCTCGGTGGCGGCTTGTGCGGTCATGGCAAGGCCGGTATCGGTCGGTGAGTTCATGGGAAATTCAGCCCCCTGTTGGTCTGGTGCAGCGCCCGGCCACGGCCGGTGATGAGAATGCCCCGGCGCATAAGCGGATGGAGACCGGTTTGTCGAGCAAAGCCATGCCTCACCTGCCGGGTTTTCGTCACACCCTGCCCGCTGTCGCCCTGGGAATTGCCGCCATCGCCCTGACCCCGCTTGCCGCGCAGCAGGCCGCGCCTGGCGCCTCGCCGACGCCGGGTCCCACGCCGACCCCCACCCCCACCGCCACCGCCGCGCCGACCCCGACGGGGCCGATCAACCTTGTCGTCAGCCGCCCGCGCGGCGAGGTCAACAAGGCGCAGCAGGAGCAGTGCCGCCGCGAGGGCGAGGCCGGCACGATCAGCGGCGAGATCGTGGTCTGTGCCGAGACCACCAAGGACGACGAACGCGCGCTGACCGGCACCCGCGCCGAGACGCAGAAGCGCTATGCGCAGGAGACGATGAACAAGGGCAAGCCCCCTGCCCCCGACCTGTTCGGCATCCCCGACAACGGCAAGGGCATCGGCTTCGGAAAGGCCCCGCCGCCTGCAATCACCGTCGATTTCGCCGCGCTTCCGACCGCGCCGGCCGGCTCCGATGCAGACCGCATCGCGCGCGGGCTCGCCCCGCTGGGCCAGGAAGAGGAACTGACCGAGGAGCAGGAGCGCGCGCGGCGCGAGGCGGCCGGGATCACCACCACCACCCCGCCACGCCCGGCCGGCAAGAAGAAGAAGGGCCGCTAGCGCGCCATGCACGGGATCGGGCGCGCCGCCGCCGCCTTGCTTGCGGGCTTCGCTGCGGCCAGCACGGGCCTAGGCCAGGAGCTTGGCCCCTCCCGCCTGCCGCCGCCGCGCGCACCTGCCGCCCTTCCGGCGAACCCCGTGCCGGCGCGCGTGCCGATCGATCTCGGCCCCGATGCGCCCGCCGCCGCGCCGCCGGAGAAGATCGACATCCTCGCCCCCGCCCCCACCAGCGAGGCGGCGAGCGAGGCCGTGCTCAAGGAATGCGAGGACCAGCGCGAGGCCGGGGTGGTGGCGGGCGAGATCGTGGTGTGCCGCGAGCTCGCGGTGCCGACCGACCAGCTCTACAGCGGCAGCCGCGAGGCGTGGCTCAAGGACTATGCCGAGCGCACCCAGAACGCGGGCACCCTGCCGCCGCCCGACGTTGCCGGACCGGGCATCTTCCGCGGCCCCGCGACGGTCAGCGGCCTGTGCTTCATCCCGCCCTGCCCCAAGGACGCGGCGCTGATCGTCGACGTGGCGGCGATTCCCCCGCCGCCCGCAGGCTCCGACGCCGAACGCGTGGCGCAGGGCCTCGCCCCGGTAGAGGGTGACGCCGCGCCCCTCGACGACGAGGCCAAGCGGCGGATCGCCGCGCAGCTGGGACTGCCGGAGGCGGCGAAGGAATAGGCCTTCCTCCCCCCTCCCCTCGGGGAGGGGCCGGGGGTGGGGGCTCTGCCCTGCCGAGCGCCGTTGCACCCATTCCCAACCCCCTCCCTCAGGGGAAGGGGCTTTCCATTAAAGCGGCAGGATCGGCAGCACCAGCGGGGCCGAGGTGAGGCTGTCCGAACCCTCGAGCAGTTCGAGCGCCTTGGCGACGCATTGCTCCGGGCCCTCGTGAGTGACCATCGCCACCATCACCTCGCCGCCGCCCTCGGCGCGGCCGCGCTGGATGAGGCTTTCGATCGAGACGTCCCCGTCGCGCATAGCCGCGGTGATCTCGGCGAGCACGCCGGGGCGGTCCTTGACCATGAAGCGCAGATAGGTGCGCTCGGTGCGGTGGCCGGGCTCGGCCGGGGGCAGCGCGGCGAGATGGGCGACCGGGATCGAGAAGGGCGCGCCCACCTCGTCGCGGGCGATGTCGATGAGGTCGGCGGCGACCGCGCTCGCCGTCGGCCCGTCGCCAGCGCCCGCGCCCTGGAACAGCAGGCGGCCGGAGAAATTGCCCTCGGCGACCACCGCGTTGGTCGGCCCTTCGACCGCGCTCAGCGGATGGCCGCGCGCGACGAGGCAGGGGCGCACGCGCTGGAGCAGGCGGGGGCCTTCGGGGGTGTCCTCGACATCCGCCTCGCCGATCAGGCGGATGACGTAGCCCAGGGCATCGGCCTGCGCGATGTCGGCGGCGCGGACCTGCGTGATCCCGCTCACCCGCACGCCCGCAAAGTCGATCCGCGTGCCGAAGCCGATCGCCGCGAGGATCGCGAGCTTCTGCCCGGCATCCACGCCCTCGATGTCGAAGGCCGGGTCCGCCTCGGCAAAGCCGCGCGCCTGGGCGTCGGCGAGAACGTCGGCAAAGTCGGCGCCGGTGCGCTCCATGGTGGAGAGGATGTAGTTGCAGGTGCCGTTGAGAATGCCGTAGACCCGGGTCAGCGCATTGGCGCTGGTGCCTTCGCGCAGGCCCTTGATGACCGGGATGCCGCCCGCCACCGCGGCCTCGAACTTCAGGGGCGCATTGTGGTCTTCCGCGATCTCGGCGAGCGCGAGGCCGTGGGTGGCGATCATCGCCTTGTTGGCGGTGACGAGGCCCTTCCCGCCCGACAGCGCCGCGCGGCTGAGGGCGAGCGCCGGGCCGTCCGACCCGCCGACCAGTTCCACCACCACGTCGACATCGCCGCGCCGGGCGAGCGCGGTCATGTCGTCCTCCCAGGCGAAGCGGGCGATGTCGACGCCGCGATCCTTGCCGCGGTCGCGGGCGCTGACGGCGACCACCTCGATCGGCCGCCCGGCGCGCGCGGCGACGAGGGCGGCGTTGGTATCGAGCAGGCGGATCACGCCCGCGCCGACCGTGCCGAGCCCGGCGATGGCTATTCGAAGCGGTGCAGCGGTGTCGGTCAAGCGGGCCTCCCTTGCGCAGGTCCGCCGGCGCTTAACCGTGCCGGGCGCGCGGTCAAGCGTGGATCGCCCGCGTCAGCCCGGCGTGATGCGCCGCTCGCACGGGCCCAGCGCCTCGCGCACGAAGGCATAGTCGCTGGCCGCGAGCCGCCGTTCGTCAGGATTGCGCGACAGGTTGGCACTGCTCGGCAGCTGCGCGGGCAGAGCGCAGGCGAGGCGATACCAGCGCAGCGTGTCGCGCTGCGGGGGCACGGCGGCCGAATCGATGATCTCGCCCCACGACACGCCCCATTGCGGGCGCTGCCCCGGGCGGCGCAGCACGGTGATCGAGACCGGCGAGCGGTTTTCGGTTGCAAGGAAGATCTGCGTCTCCGATTCGCCCGTCAAGGTGCCCGGCACCGCCAGCGCCTCGCTCACCCGGGTGATGCGCGGCGGCACTTCGGGGGCGTAGATCTCGGTGAGGATCGGCCGCAGCCGTGCTTCGAGCTCCGGCGTGAAGGCAAGCTGCGCGGTGGGCGAGATGAGCTGCACCTCGCCGGGCTTCCCCGGCACCGGCCGCGCGAACAGCACCATCTCGCGCTTGGTCAGCTTGGGGACCTTGCCCTTCGCATCGAGCGGCACGTCGACCAGATAGGCGAAGCTCGCCGGCACCGCGCTGCGCCCGGCGATCACCGCGACGGTCTGCGCCTCGATGTAGAGCCGCGCGAATCCCTGCGCGAGGCCCGGCGAACGGTCCGCCTTCAGGGCGCTCTGACGGCGAATCTGTGCGCGGATCACCAGCGGCGCGGCATCCGAAAGGGTTGCAAGATCCGCAAAGGTGGGCCCGGCAGGGCCGGTCGCGGCCGGAACCGCCGGAGCCTGCGCAGCCGCCGTCACCGGTGCCAGCAGGAGTCCGCCGAACGCAGCAGCACGAACCTTCAGAGATTTGAAATTGGACATTAATTCCTCTTTAACCTGTGTTCGGGGCGCGGCCCTCAGGGCGGCTACGTAGGCGGGGGCTTTAGCAAACCTGCTTGAACATGGCTCGCAGTGAATCCGGTCTGAACCGCAAAAGCGTTTGATCGGCTAGGGGATGCCCGTTAAAGCCCGGAGGACTGAACGCGCGGGACTGGGGACATTGCCGCGGGATCAGTTCAGGTTGCGTGCTGGGCCTGCGTGTCCAGAACGTGCCAGCCGGAGATCACACGGGCCGTGCAGCGAACGCCGGCCCGTTTGCTCGTAACCGGCGTGGGAGGACCGAAATGACCGGGATCCGCTCGCCAGCCGCTTTCAAACGGCCGGGGGGTGGGGAATGTGCCGACCCTAGATCGGCGAGTATTTGGAGAGAAAGCGCTGGATGTCCTACGCTAGCCAACAACAAGGATTGACCGGGCCCAAGCTAGTCGCAATGATAATCGCGCTGTCGATTGTCGGACTGGTTGGCGCGGGCATGGTCATCTATCTGGCCGTCGACGCCGTGAAGAAGACGATCGAACGGGTCACCACCGTCGACGTGACGGAAGAGCCGCCGCCGCCCCCACCCGAAGAACCGCCGCCGCCCGAAGAGCAGCCGAGGCCCACTTCGCCCCCGCCGCCGGTCGCGCCGCCGCCGCCGTTCAACATCGCGCAGAATCCGCCCGAGATCGTGACCGTGCAGACCCCGCCGCCCCCGGCGCCGGTCTTCCGCGAGGCGACCACCGCGCCGGCCGCGCCTCCCGGACCGCCGACCCCGCCGAAGGTTTCGAAGGCGCGCGGCGTCCAGCCCAAGGGCCAGCGCCAGTGGGCCGCGCGCATCCAGGAAAACTATCCGCGGCGTGCCGCGCAGGAAGAGATCGAGGGCACCGTCGGCGTGCGCGTCACCGTCACGGCCGACGGCCGGGCGACCGCCTGCTCGGTGACCTCCTCGAGCGGTTCGTCGATCCTCGACCAGGCCGCCTGCACCGATCTCGAGCGCTACGGCCGTTTCGAACCTGCGCTGAACGATGATGGCGCACCGATCAGCGCCAGCTGGTCCACGCGGATTACCTACAAGCTGAACTGATCAACCGGCCTGCGGCACCGGGACATCCCGGGGCGCCGGCTGCACCAAGACCCATTCTTTCAAGAGGACTTTCGCAATGACCCTTACCCTTCTTGCCGCCGCCGGTGGCGCCGCTCCGGAAAGCGAATTCGGCTTCATCCAGGCGATGGAACAGGGCGGCCCGGTCGCCTGGACCATCCTGGCGATCATGGTCATCATGTCGGTCGGCTCGTTCTACATCCTGTTCACCAAGCTGTTCGAACAGAACAAGGTGCTCGGCCAGTACAAGAACGTGCAGACCCAGTTCTGGCGCGCCTCGAGCCTCAAGGAAGGCGCGACCAAGCTGGAGAAGGACAGCCCGTGGCGCCAGCTCGCCGACGACGCCGTCAAGGCCCAGGAAGACCACGGCAAGATGACCGACGCCCTCGAATCGCATGACTACATGCACGGTTCGCTCCAGCGTTCGGAAGATTCGATCAACGCCGTGCTCAACGGCGGCCTCGCCTTCCTCGCGACCGTCGGTGCGACCGCGCCGTTCGTCGGTCTGCTCGGCACCGTGATCGGGATCTACCGCGCGCTGATCAACATCGGCATCGCCGGCAACGCCTCGATCGACAAGGTCGCCGGCCCGGTCGGTGAAGCGCTGATCATGACCGCGATCGGTCTGCTCGTCGCGGTGCCTGCGGTGTTCGCGTTCAACTGGCTCCAGGGCCGCAACCGCAAGATCGCGGCGCTGCTGAGCACCTTCTCGACCGACCTGCTCGCCTACATGAACTCGAACGGCGCGGTGAAGCCGGCGGTGACCGCTGCGGCTCCGGCGGCCAAGCCCGCTGCCAAGCCGGCCGCCGCTCCGGCCCCGAAGGCCTGATCGCCACAGCCGCACATCCGCGGGGGCGGCTCCGCAAGGAACCGCTCCCGCCGCTGACCGGAACGCCCACCCGTGGGGCACCGGCCCGGCAACAGACGTCAATGTTTTGACAGGCTAGGAATTCACAATGGCGATTTCTACGGGAGGTGGGGCCGATACCCCGATGTCCGACATCAACACCACGCCGCTGGTGGACGTGATGCTGGTGCTCCTGATCATCTTCCTCATCGCGGTTCCGGTGGCGATCCAGACGATCGAGAAGCTGCGCATCCCCGTCTTCGAATCCGTCGAATCGAAGGACAAGGTGGAGAACCTGCTGCTCACCGTCAGCACCACCGACGCGGGCGGCCGCAGCGCGGGCGAACCGGGCTTCGAGGGTGCCTCGCGCGACGGCGAATGCCGGGTCTACATCAACAACATCACTCCGGTGACGGCGGACGAACTCGAAGAGCAGGCGTTCAAGCGCCTCGACGCGATCGTCCAGCGTGCCGGCGGCCCCGAGGCGCTGCTGGCCGACCCCGAGAAGATCCCGCAGGTCCACATCCGCGGCGACGCCAATGCCCCGTGGAAGTGCGTGGCAGGGTCGATCTACCGGGCCCAGCGTGCCGGCTATCCGATCGTCGGGTTCATCTCGAACCCGGTCGACCCGAACTGACGCCCCCAGGCCACTTTTGAGGAGTAACTGACATGGGTATGTCTGGAGGCAAGCTCGACGGCGAGCCGATGATGGAAATGAACATGACGCCGCTGATCGACGTCCTGCTCGTTCTGCTGATCATGTTCATCATCACCATCCCCGTCGCGACGCACTCGGTCGACATCGACCTGCCGCAACCGAACCCGAACCCGCCGCCGGTCACGATCGAGCCGACCAAGAACAAGCTCGTGTTGACCGCGCAGGAGCAGATCCTGTGGAACGGCCAGCCGATCACCGAGGGCGACCTCGTCACGATCCTGCAGAACACGCTGAACGTGCAGCCCGAGCCCGAACTCCAGTTCGAGCCCGAGCCGCAGGCGAGCTACGACCTGTCGGCCAAGGTGCTGCAGATCATCAAGGCGTCGGGCGTGACCAAGTTCGGTTTCGTCGGCAACGACAAGTATCGCGACTTCGGGAAGTGATCCCCGGGCCACCCGGCCCGACGCATCAGGAAAGGGCGCCGCGAGGGATCGCGGCGCCCTTTTTCTTTGGGTGGTCTCAAGGGGTGCCAGACCCCCTCCAGACCCCGGTCAGACCCCCTCCAGCCTCGCCTTGCTGCCCCCTTGCTGCCGGTTTGCGGGGCGTTTGCGCGGTGTTTCACGTGAAACATCGCTGCCGGGGCGTCAGTCCCCTTCCCACGCCTCGTCCGGACGCATCGCCGCGGCGATCAGCCCCTCGGCCTCGAGCAGCAATTCATCGTCCACCGCCCCCTGCGGCACCGCCTCGCGCCCGATCATCGTCATCACCGGCACCGCCAGCGGGGAAACCCGATCGAGGGTCACGTGAACCAGCTCGCGCTCGGACCGCTCCAACAGCTCGGCGATGCGCCCGACATCGGTCATCCGCGACCGGGCATCGGCCCAGGCGGCCTCGATAAGCACATGATCGGGCTCGTATTTCCTGAGGACGTCGTAGATCAGATCGGTCGAGAAGGTGACCTGCTTGCCGGTCTTCTTCTGCCCGGGATGCTGCCGCTCGACGAGGCCCGAGATCACCGCCACCTCGCGGAAGGCGCGGCGCAGCAGGTAGCTTTCGGTCACCCACTCGGTGAACTCGTGGGTGAGAATATCGGGCGATAACAAGGGGGCAGGATCGGTGACCGGCTTCAGCCCCCACACCGCCAGCGTGTAATCGTTGGCGACGAAACCGCCCGGCAGCAGCCCCCGATCCTCCATCCGCCGGGTGATGAGCATCCCGAGGCTCTGGTTCGCGTTCCAACCCTCGAAGGTGTAATAGGCGGTGTAGTGCTTGCCGCCGTGCGGGAAGCTTTCGACCAGCAGCTCGCCGGGTGAAGGAAGCTGCGAGCGGTGATCCTGCATTTCCAGCCACTCGCGCACGTCGTCGGGAAAGCGCCCCCACCCCGCGCGGTCGGCGAGCATGGCCTGCACGCGGGTGGCGAGGTGCGTCGTCAGCGGCAGGCGGAGGCCGCCGTAGGAGGGGATGGTGGCGCTCTTCTTCGCCGCGCGGACGGTCACGTCCATGTCCTTCACCCCTTCGACCTCGAGGCTCATGCCCGCGAAGAAGAAGGTGTCGCCGGGGGAAAGCTGGGCGGCAAAGCGTTCCTCGACCTTGCCGAGACTGCGGCCGTTCCTGAAGCGCACGGTCAGCATCTCGGAATCGACGATGATCCCCGCATTCATCCGGTGCCGCTGCGCCTGGCTCGGGTGCGAGAGGCGCCAAGTCCCTGACTTGTCACGCACAATCCGCTTGAAACGGTCATAGGCCTTGAGCGCATAGCCGCCGTCGGCGACGAAGTTCAGCACGCGCTGGAACGTCGTCTCGTCCACCCAGCTATAGGCGAGCGCGCCCCGCACCTCGGCAAGCAGCGCGTCCTCCTGGAACGGCCCAGCGCAGGCGCAGGCCATGACGTGCTGGGCGAGCACGTCGAGGCTTCCCGGGCGGAACGGCTCACCGTCGCGCTGGCCCTCGTCGACCGCGTCCTTGGCGGCCATCGCCTCGAGGAACTCGAAGCGGTTCCCCGGCACCAGCACCGCGCGGCTCGGCACGTCGAGGCGGTGCCCGGCGCGCCCGATCCTTTGCAGGAGCCGCGAGGAACCCTTGGGCGCTCCCATCTGCACCACGAGGTCGATATCGCCCCAGTCGATCCCGAGATCGAGGCTTGCGGTGCACACCAGCGCGCGCAATTCGCCGCGCGCCATCGCCTCCTCGACCTTGCGCCGCGCCTCGGTGGAGAGCGAGCCATGGTGGATACCGATGGGGAGGTGATCCTCGTTCACGTCCCAGAGGCACTGGAAAATGAACTCGGCGAGGAAGCGGGTGTTGGTGAAGACCAGCGTGGTGCGGTTGGCCAGAATCGCCTGGTAGAGCTGCGGGACGGCCCAGCGCCCTGCGTGCCCGCCCCAGGGGATGCGCTCCTCGATGGGCAGCAGGATCTCGACCTCGGGCTCGGCGCCGACCTCGCCGAGGACGAGGTCCGCGGCGACGATCTCGCCGGTGTCGCCCGCTTGCGGGGCGAGCCACTCCTGGAAGTCGCGCGGGTTCGCGAGGGTCGCCGACAGCGCCGCGCGGGTGGCGCCGGGCGCGAGTGTCTGGAGCCGCGCCATCGAGAGCGCGAGGAGATCGCCCCTCTTGTCGGTGGCAAAGGCGTGAACCTCGTCGATGACGATGCGCCTGAGGCCGGCGAACAGATCGGCGCTCTCAGGGTAGGAGAGCAGCAGCGAGAGGCTCTCGGGCGTGGTCAGCAGGATGTGCGGCGGCCGTTCGCGCTGGCGCTTCTTGCGATCGGACGGCGTATCGCCGCTGCGCGTTTCGACCCTGACGGCAAGACCCATCTCCGCGATCGGCGTCAGCAGGTTGCGCTTCACGTCCTGCGCCAGCGCCTTCAATGGCGATACGTAGAGCGTGTGCAGGCCCTCCCCCGGCGGCGTGTCGCCGGCGAAGTCGCACAGGGTCGGCAGGAAGCCGGCAAGCGTCTTGCCCGCACCCGTATCGGCGACCAGCAGCGCGTGGCGGCCCGCGCGCGCCTTCTCCAGCATCTCCAGCTGGTGCCGCCGCACCCGCCAGCCGCGGGTCTCGAACCAGACGGCGATCGCGGGCGGGAGCGGGGGGACGGGGTCTGCGGTGCTCACCCCCGCCATGTGGCCCCTCCGCCCCGTCCCGACAAGCGGCCGGTCAGTGCCCGACGCTCTCGCCGCGCTCGAGGCCCGAAGCAGCGAGCTGCGCATCGATCTGAGCGAGCAGGCGCTCGAGGCCCTCCTCGCTGTCGCTTTCGGCGCGGGCGACCAGCACGTCCTGCGTGTTCGAGGCGCGCAGCAGCCACCAGCCGTCGGCGGTGTTCACGCGCACGCCGTCGGTGGTGTTGACGCTCTCGACCTCGGGGCCGGGGCTCGTGGACAGGCGCCCGGCGATCTCCTCCATCGCGGCGAACTTGCGGGCTTCGTCGACCTGGAAGCGCATTTCGGGGGTGTTGAGCATCTGCGGCATCGCATCGCGCAATTGGGTCACCGAGCGGCCCAGCCGAGCGGTCGCGGCGAGCAGGCGAATCCCGGCATAGAGCGCATCGTCGAACCCGTAGTAATCGTCGGCGAAGAACACGTGGCCGCTCATCTCGCCGGCCAGAGGCGCGGCAGTTTCCTTCATTTTGGACTTGATGAGCGAGTGGCCGGTCTTCCACATCAGCGGGCTGCCGCCGAGCTCTGCGACGCGGTCGAACAGCGCGCGGCTGGCCTTAACATCGGCGATAACCGTCGCGCCGGGGCGGGTTTTGAGGGCGTCCTCGGCATAGATCATCAGCAGCTGATCGCCCCAGATCACCCGGCCCTCGCCATCGATGGCACCGATGCGGTCTCCATCCCCGTCGAAAGCCACTCCGAAATCGAGTTTCTTTGCCGCGACGAGCGCACGCAGATCGGCAAGGTTCGCCTCGACTGTCGGATCAGGATGGTGGTTGGGAAAATGACCGTCGACTTCGGTAAAGAGCAGATGGTGTTCGCCGGGCAGCCTCGCGGCCAGCGCCTCGAGCGCGGGGCCGGCGGCGCCGTTCCCGGCATCCCAGCCGACCCGGAGACCCTTGAGCTTGGCGGGCTCGATCCCAGCCAGCCCCTGGAGCAGACGCTCGACATACTCGCTCAGGATGTCGCGCGAGGTCACCGTCCCGGCACCGCTGGCGAACGCCCCGTCTGCTGCCAGTTTCCCGAGCTTCTGGATATCGGCGCCGAAGAACGGACGCCCCAGAAATACCATCTTGAAGCCATTGTAATTGGGGGGATTGTGGCTGCCAGTTATCTGAATGCCGCCATCCACCTCTTCGCTTGAGGCTTCCGCGTAATAGAGCATCGGGGTTGCCCCCAGCCCGATCCGCACCACATCGCAGCCGCTGGTGGTAAGCCCTTCGACCAGCGCGTGCTCGAGCATGGGCGAGCTGACCCGCCCGTCATAGCCCACCGCCACGGTCTTGCCCCCCGCCTCCTGCAGCAGCGTCCCGAACGCGCGGCCGATCGCGCGAGCATCATCGGCGCCGAGCGTCTCGCCGATGATGCCGCGAATGTCGTATTCGCGAAGGACGGTCGGGTCGAACTGGTGTTGCATGACGTCAGGATCTCCTTGGCGCGTCGGACCACGCTCGCAGGACGCAATCGCGGGGCGGCGGGCAAGGACCGGGGGGCGGCTGATGGCCCGTCCGAGGCAGGCATCCTGCTGCGTCCGATCCGTGGTCGCCGCCCTTGCGACAAACGCTTGGCGCAGGTTTGTGTCAATCCCGGGATGTTGGCAGCGGCGGCACTAGGCCCCGGTTCGGTCCCGCTGTGCGGGCAGTTCGTCGAGCAGCAGATCACGGGCGGCATTCGCCTCCTGCATCGCCGAGTTCGATCCACCCTTGTCCGGGTGCACGCGCGCGGTGAGCCGGCGGTGGGCGGCGATGATTTCCTCGCGCCCCGCACCGGCCTCGACCCCGAGCAGGTGCCGCGCGCGCTGGACGGCCCGCGGGCGGGCCGGCGAGACGAGAAAGTCCCACGGCAAGCGTCCCACGGCCCAGCGGCAGAACAGGCTGAGCAGCACCACCACGATCACCGCTTTCAGCATCAGGCGAGCTCCAGCTCGCCGCCGCGGGTGAACTCCGGCAAGGCGAGGGCCTTGACCAGCGCGCGCAGCTCTTGCCGGGCGACGAGATGGCTGGTGCCGAGCTCGCCCAGGTGCCCCTTGTCGAGCAGCGTCAGGCCCGAGGGGAACAGCTCGCGGTAGATGACGCGCTCGGACAGGCCTTGCGTCACGCGGAAGCCGACGCGCTTCGACATCTCGCCCAGCGCCTTGTGCAGCCGCGCCTGGTTGCGCGCCTCGACATGGCCGGTGCGGTTCCGAACCACGATCCAGTCCATCTCGGGCCGCTGCTGCTCGATGGTCATCCGGCTGCGCTTCATCCGCGCTTCCCAGATCAGCTCGGCGAAAAAGGACAGCTTTCTGACCTTGAAGGTTTCGGGATCCACCTGCCCGATCAGGTCGAAGTCGACGAAGCTGTCGTTCATCGGCGTGACCAGCGTGTCGGCGTGCTCGACAGCGATGCGCGCGAAGGGATCGTCGCGGCCCGGGTTGTCGACGATCAGGAAGTCGCAATTGGCTTCGAGCCGGCGGATCATGCCGAGCAGGTCGCCGGTGGTGCTGCCGCGGAACACCTCGCAATCGGGCGTCGGCAGCGTCAGCCCGCGCTTCTCGAGGGTGCCCAGGCGGTTCTCGATGTAGCGGTGGGTGGTGCGCTGGCGCGGATCGAGATCGATGCAGGACACCCGCGCCCCTAGGTAGGACAGCGCGACGGCGACGTGCACCGCCGTGGTCGACTTGCCGGTGCCGCCCTTCTCGTTGGCGAACACGATCCGGTGCGCGTGGCTCTTGCGCGAAGGACGGGGCTCGGAAGGCTTGGCAGCGCGCTCGGCGGGCGACATGGCGGGTCTCTCGTTGGGGCACGGGCGGCGCCGGCACCCGGGCGGCTTGAAATGGGACAGTCAGCGCCGCTAGGGCGTCCTTAACGGTTTATCCTTGGAGGCGCGAGCGTGCAAACGGTCAACACCCTGCATATGTTGAGAACCGCTTTGGCACAATTGCGGGCCAGCCCCGGGACGAGGATCGCGCTCGTGCCGACGATGGGCGCACTCCACGAGGGGCATCTGACCCTGGTCCGCGAGGCCCGCAAGGCGGCCGATCACGTGGTCGCCTCGATCTTCGTCAACCCTCGGCAGTTCGGTCCGAACGAGGATCTGGACGCCTACCCCCGCCAGCTTGCCGAGGACGCCGCGATGCTCGCCGCGCAAGGCGCGGCGCTGTTGTGGGCGCCGAGAGTGGAGGTCATGTATCCTGCCGGCTTCGCCACCAACGTGAGCGTCGCCGGGGTCAGCGATGGCCTGTGCGGCGCGGCGCGCCCCGGGCACTTCGACGGCGTGGCTACGGTGGTGTTGAAGCTCTTCAACCAGGTCGCCCCCGACATGGCGTTCTTCGGCGAGAAGGACTTCCAGCAGCTCGCCGTGATCCGGGCGATGGCGCGCGATCTCGACCTTGCCCGGCCACACGTCGACGCCATCATCGGCGTGCCGACCGTACGCGAGGCGGACGGGCTCGCGATGTCGAGCCGCAACCGCTACCTGTCAGGCGAACAGCGCGCCGCTGCCGCCGCGCTGCCGCACGCCATGCGTAAAGCGATCGCCGCGATCGAGGGGGGCACCGACCCGCGCGCGGCTCTGTCCGGGCTCGAAGCCGAGCTCGTCGCCGCAGGCTTCACGAGCGTCGATTACGCCGCCCTGGTCGACAGCCGATCGCTCGCGCCGCTGCAGGCGCTCGGCAGCGCGCCCGCCCGGCTGCTGGTGGCGGCGAGGATCGGCGGGACGCGGCTGATCGACAACATGGCGGTCGGCGAAGCCTGACCCCGCGCGCTGCTGCGAAGCAGGCCCGGGTTGCCTGGGCACCTGCCGCGTAACGGTTGACGCGCGCCCCTGCCTGATGGCATTGGCGCCCCTGACCCGAGCGGGTATAGCTTAGTGGTAAAGCTCCAGCCTTCCAAGCTGGCTATGCGGGTTCGATTCCCGCTACCCGCTCCAGCCCTCCTCAACACCCTGAAAAACATCGTAAAACTGCCTCTGGGCAGGCGAAATCGCGCGTGTGCAGCACAGGGGTGTCATACAATCGTGACGCCGATTCACGGATAACGCTCTCAGATCGTTCAAAAAATCGTCGCGCGGACTGTCATACACGACTGCCATACAACCCGCCTGCGCGGGGCGTTTGGCTGAGGGGCGCAATCTACCAGTTTCGGGTGAGGGTTCCTGCCGATCTGCGGGATGCTCTCGGGTGCGTTCACGTGGACCGTTCCCTGAGGACGGACAGCAGATCGTTGGCGGTCAGGTTGAGCCGCAAGGTCGCTGCTGAGGTAGATGCAATCTTCGAGGCAAAGCGTCTTGAGATCGGCTTGGCGGTAGAAGGTCGGTTGCTCTCCTCGCCCTCAGTGCCCGCGACAGTTGAGAAGACGATCAAGCCACGATCTGAAAAAGCGTCCGCCGAGACGATCGGTCCATCGCTCTCGCAGGTCTACGACCGTTATCTCGCCGATCCGACCAAACGACGATCAGCGCGGACAATGCTGGCGCACCAGACCACGCGCCGCGTGGTGGAGGACGTGCTCGGAGCCGAGACACCGATTGCGGACATCACGCGGGACCAGTGCCGCGACCTGCTCGAAACCCTGCGCTGGCTGCCCGTCAATTTGAGTAAGAAGTTTGGTGATGTTCGTGTCCGTGACGCGGCAAAAGCCGCGAAAGCCGACCATTTAATCCGCACCATCAACGGCACCAATCTCAATGCCTACATGGCGCGCTTCGCGACCATGATGAACTGGGCGGTCGCTGAGGAACTCATCGGACGCAACCCCGCGCGCGGGCTTCAGATCGCTGAGGCCGTGCACCCTCAAGATCGTCGTAAGCCGTTCGAGCTTTGGCAGCTACAGCGCATCTTCAACGCTCCGATCTATACGGGCTGCAAAGACGAGCAGAACGGCTATTCCATAGTTGGCTCTCACATCGCTGTCGGCGCGAGGTTCTGGGTTCCGCTGATCTGCCTGTTCTCGGGTATGCGCCTCAATGAGGCTTGTCAGTTGGATGTCCAAGACGTGAGAGAGATTGAGGGCGTTCTATGTTTTGTCATCAGCGCGAAGAGCCTCGTCGGCACGCGTGACAAATCTCTCAAGACCAAATCGAGCGAGCGGATTGTCCCCGCGCATCCTGAACTACTGGCTACTGGGCTCACCGCATTCGTGGAAAGGAAGCGAGGCGAAGGTGCGGTGAAGCTCTTCGACGACCTTCCTCTCGGGAAGCGGGGCTTTCGATCCGTCGCCTTCTCCCGCTGGTTTACGAGGTTCTTAGTAAGCATCGAAGCATCGTCGGACCTGACCTGCTTCCACTCATTCCGTCACGGCTTTCGGGATGCGTGCCGAAATGCCCAGATCGACCGAGACATCGCGCTGCGCCTCGGAGGTTGGATCACAGGCGGTTCCCACAGCGAAACTGCCGATGATTATGGGTCTGGCTACCGCCCACAGTTGTTGTTCGAGGCGATCTCATTGATCGACTATCAGGGTTTGAATCTTTCGCATCTCCAGCATCCGAGAAACAGAGCGGATTAGCATCTGATCGCATGCTTCAATTTTCGCCGCTCAACACGTATTTCTCAGTCAGCCCTTTTCGATTGAAGAGTTCTTCTTGCTTTCGGGCCGAAACGAGCAGGCTATCGATCTCGCTATCGGGATCGTCCCACATCGGATGAGAGAAGAGACGCCTCAGACAAGTCCGCACGATATCGAGACGATCTTGGGCGATTTCGGGACGATAGAGTAGATGCTCTCGCTCCTCGCTCGTCATGCAGTGGAGAGCAAAATAGAGGACGCTCTTCAGGTATGGCGACCTTGTGAGCACCGAGCCCTTATGCCAAATACGTCGCGCCTTCAGTTGCTGGTTGCTCAAGGTCTTCCCCTTCGCATGAGGCACCCAGTTTTCGATCTGAGTCTCCTCAATCACGATTTTGAGAACAGCAGCGAAGTTAGCGGACTCTGCGTTGCGGAAATCCTTCTCGGAAGTGAACCTTGCTGTCGATGGCTCAAGGTAGAGACATGATCGAAAGATAGTATTTCCAAGAAGGTCCATTGTCATCGGGAATGAAGCGTCCTTCGACGCTGCCGCGACATATTCCTTTAGTTCAGAGCTTTCCAAGGCTGCCACTTTGATCGTGCTGCGAAGCATTTCCTTCGCTTGTGCTGATGGCATAGATTTAACCGTTGAGAGGAAGCGAAGGAACCTCTCCTCAGTATGGTCCTCAGGAGGCGTTTCAGCGATGAACTCGTCGAGCATCTCCTTGTATATTACTGACAAACGATCGAGCAGCGTAGAGGTGTAAAATGGAACTTGCTTCAGCTTGGAATGAGCTTCGAGATTGGTGATCATCAAGCCGTCAAACAGCTTCTTGGCGCGCTCTGGCTCATCGGGAGATACGTATACCTTGATGTCGATCTCAGTCTGATTGTTCAACACCTGAGCAGCGAGCTTGTGCTGGCCATCAAACAGCTTGAGCTTGGTGCCCAGCAACCTCCCAATCGAAGGAGCAAGCTGAGGGTGCGACTTTAGATGATCGCGGATCGCTATCAGTCGCTTGTAGTCGATAACACGCGGTTGCAGACCTTCTTGGTCGTCGTTCTCTAACCACCGAACGGGGATGCGCCCATAGAAGTAAGGCACATCAAGGATGGCGTCGTGGTAGAGTGGGAAAGTCACTTTCTTTGACCCATCTTCCACCGAAACTTCAGTGCCATTAATAGTTGCAGCCGTAGATTGCTTCTGAATGTCCTTAAGCTCGAATATGTCCTGAAGGCGGATGTTGTTTTTCCGCTCCTCGAATAAGCGCTCAAGCTTCAGGTTGTCGCGAACGTCATAGAGGCTTTCTGCCGCTTTGCGGCGGTTCAGCTTTTTTATAACCATGCGCATGTTCGCAAGACTGGTCTCGCCGTCTTTCGAGTAGGGATGAATGTGGTCGTATTCGACCTCATCTTCATCACCTATAATCTGCCCCGAGATGAAGCAGCGCAGCACGCCCTCGCTATCAACCTGCTGCTTTCTAACTTCGAGCTTCTCACTGTCGGTGAGCAAACGCCTCATCCTAATTTCCCCCAATCTCGCGGGTTCGAAAGCACAGCCTTCGCCCATTTCACATCTGACGGCCAAAGCCCAATTATTCAACAGCGTTTAGAGCAGGCTGTTGCCGCCAAATTATCGTGAAATCACTAAGTTGCAGGAACCTAAACGAGGCCGAGCAAGCGATGCGAAGCTGCTTTTGCCTTCTATGCCCTCTACCGCCAAGCCGATCTCAAGACGCTTTGCCTCGAAGATTGCATCTACCTCAGCAGCGACCTTGCGGCTCAACCTGACCGCCAACGATCTGCTGTCCGTCCTCAGGGAACGGTCCACGTGAACGCACCCGAGAGCATCCCGCAGATCGGCAGGAACCCTCACCCGAAACTGGTAGATTGCGCCCCTCAGCCAAACGCCCCGCGCAGGCGGGTTGTATGGCAGTCGTGTATGACAGTCCGCGCGACGATTTTTTGAACGATCTGAGAGCGTTATCCGTGAATCGGCGTCACGATTGTATGACACCCCTGTGCTGCACACGCGCGATTTCGCCTGCCCAGAGGCAGTTTTACGATGTTTTTCAGGGTGTTGAGGAGGGCTGGAGCGGGTAGCGGGAGATTGCGCAGTTGCTGGGTTGGATTCCCGATCTGGGTGACGGTTTTCCGCCGTTTCTGGATGATCTGAGTGTGGCGACGGTAGCGGGAACCGAACCGCCGCCATTTTGCTCACCGAGGCAGCAGTCTCGTTCAACGGTCTTTGATCATCCGCACGATCCGTCGATGCATTTACCGAGCATGGCGCGATCATCTCGTATGATTGTTCACCGTCAGCGGTGACGATCTGGGGAGCGTGCTTGTCGATCATGGGTTGAGTGTCGCACAGGCGCTTGAGGCGTCAACGAAGTTCGACCGATGATTGAGGCACGCTGGGGGATCGACGAGGATGGTCATGCTGCCAGTGCTCGGTAGACCGATGCGCGACCGATCTTCATGGTCTTGGCGATGTCGGTGGGACGCATGCCCTCGGCGTGCAGTTCCTTGACCTTGTAGAAGTCGATAGTCGCAGGCTTGCCTTTGTAAGCATTGCGGAGCTTCGCAGCTTCGATCCCACGCCGCTGCCGTGCCTTGATGAAGTGCTTCTCCATCATGCCGATCATGCCGAACAAGGTGAGCATCACCTCCGCCATCATGTCGGTGCCGTCGAACACGATCTTGGGATCGTCGATCTTGAGGATCGCACCACGTTCGACGACGCGCTTGGCGATGGTCAGGAGATCGCCAGTGTCTCGGGCCAGACGGTCGGGGTGCAAAGCCAGAAGTTCGTCACCCTGTTCGAGCAGACGGATCGCGGCTTCAAGCTGGTCACGACCGTTGAGGGATGATCCGTTGCCAGTGTCGCAGAACACCACCACCGCACCGAGCTTCTCAAGCTTGGCTTTCTGGCTCTCGATATCCTGCCCCTGATCCGAACTGATCCGTGCGTAACCCAGCGTCTTGCCCATTCAGTCTCCGTGTGTCTCGTATGGTCCTAAGACCTTCTCACAGAACTGTATTTTGGCAAGAAAAACCACCCATATGAGACGCGCATGATGTCTCAGCAGATGTCCCGTTGAAGGTTACCCATATGGACGCGGGTCGGCGCATCAGTGCCTGACGCGAAAAAGAACGGCGTCTTCGAGTTCTTCGAACTCAAAGACTGCTGACGCGCCTCTGGCAACCTGTCGCCATTTCCCTTCGCAGTTGTCTCGGCACCATATGCGTGCGTCATCGCCAAGCTGTTCAGGGCATTCGTCATGCCTGATGTAGAGGGTCACGGATGTCACAGGCGAGAAGGCATGGCTGTAGCGGGAGGCGATACGTTCGCAGAGGGCGGCGATAGGGTGGCGTGTCATCCTGTATTTAGCCAGCGCGCCCAATCCGCGCCCAGCTTCGCATGATCATGACTGTCCGATACTTGGGTTCGGTCAGGTGCTGGCCTTTTTTCTCACCTCGGATGCCGCAGCTTCGAAGGCATCTTCCACCGACAAGCCATCTACGAGCAATTCGATGATGAGTTCGCGGTGAGCGTCGATTCCCTTGGGTAGGGCGGCACGATGCTGCTGGTAGTGTGCGGACATAAGATTCTTCGCCTCGTCACGTTTCCGCTTTGGACGCGAACGGGCCGCTGCTTCCTTCCGCAGACCATCGATGTGCAGGTCGAACTCCTCGGACACGGTGCCCCAATCGAACGCGGCCACCTGTTCGCGGACGTGAACGGGATCAGCGCCGAACGCAGAACCGACCTCGCCCGTGTCAGCATTCACCACCAAACTGGTGAGGTCTGGCAGGGCATGCTCATTCAGGAACATCCGCACAACATCGAGCCTGCGACCGAGTGAGATCGGTATGGCCCGCAGGACAGCTTCGTTCTCGGGGAACCGCCTTTGTGCCTCAGCGAGAAGCTGGCCATAGGTCAACTTTCTCGGCGGCGACTGTCGCGCGCATTCCACCATGACGGGATACAGCGCCGACGCGATGGCAAGATCGGTTTCGGTGACGTTCAACGGGTGGTCTCCTGAGCAATCACCTTGTCATCCTCCCAATCTGTGAGGATCGTTTGCAAATGGAGGCTTGCCATATTCTGCACGGAACTCGGCCAATAGCTGCGCCTCATAAGCGAGTGGATCGATCTCGGGGGTCGGCTTCCAAGCTACCAGCAGCCGCGAAGATTCCTCCAACTGCCAGATCAGCCGACCGCCCCAGTGGCCAATCTTGTGGCCAGCGCCGAACTTTGCGAACTCTTTGAGGCGGCGACGGATGCTGTTGGCCTTGCCGATGTAGACGATCTCAGCACCCTCGACCCAGTTGGCCTGAAGCTCGCCAATGCTGATAGTTGGATCGCGATCTTTGAACCAGCCCCCGCAACTCTTCGTCAGAAAGGTTGGAGCGCAGACTTCAGCGCGAGCCACGACATAGACGCCGCCGACATCGGGGCAAGGATCGGTGCTTCGCAGGATCGCAAACGTCACCCAACCCGAGAATCCATTTGCCGTCAGATTGGCTCGCGTGAAGGTGATTGCCATTTCACTCCTTCCCCGACAGCATCCGCGCGGCAATCGACTGCAAAGCGATATCAGGCGGTCCATCGTCTCGCACGATGCCATCAGCCGTAGGCCTGAACAGAGCGCCGAGAATGATCTGCTTGTCGGCATCTGACGCCGCCCCCTTCTCGGTAAGGGCGAGGTAGGTCTTGATCATAGTGGCTCGCTCATCCGCATCAGTCTTGAGGTGGTGCTGACTGAGGTAAAGCTTTGTGAGAAGACGCCCGATCCAAAAGCCAATCGTGGACAGAACAGCGAGACCCGCTGAGATGAGCACGTAGAGCGCCACGGGTTCATTCTCTGCATCGTGGACGGAGACAACGAGGCACCCCGCCGAAACAAATGCGGCGAGAAGCAAAAGCGTTAGCCCGATGAAGTAGTTGCGCAGGTTCTCGTAAGCCGTGGCTTTCTGCGTCGAATGATCGGTGCTCTTTCCCGTCCAGTAGTCCACGGGCGCGCGAAGCTGCATGAACTGCGAGTAGGTGTTTTCCGTGTTTCGGATGCTTGCCACGGCATCGTCCGCCCGCTTGCTCCATAAGCGGCCTGACTCATTCCATCGGTCGCGACTATGCCTCAGAACCCGCATCCCAAGACCTCTGGCTCTTCCCAAGAGGGCGTGCCAGTCGTCTTCGCTCTCCGCTTGAAACGCTTGGACGCTCTGCATCGCAGACCGAAGGGAATTGCGATAATTGGCCCGCTCTTGCCTAAGACGCGTCTCAAGCGAAGCCGCCTCTCGAAAATCGGGGAAGGCGGTCAACATCACACCGCGTAAGGCGACGGGAGACCTCACCTGTTCGAGAGAAATCCGACTGGTCGCGAAAGCGGCGGCCCAAGCGGCTTCGGCCTCCCCGACTTGCGACCGAATATCCAGAATGAGTGCCCCTACCTCGCCCTCGTGATGCGGAAGGCTGCCTGAAATGAGATCACTGACGATCTGGTGCGCTTCACCGATATTGCTGCCTCGGTTCTGACGCTCGATGGCGGTGCTTATCATCGAAGACCACTGATCTCTGATGCTTCGCCCCGCTCCGTTGGGGTTCGTGTGATCGCCGCCAAGCCACTCCCAGTAAGACGCCTCCTTCCGAAGAAGCGCGATCAGATCATCCCAGTTCTCGAAGGAATAGGATGGTCCGCCGTGAGCGATCTCGAACTGCATCAGTCTTGCCCCTGCTATTTCCTCCCAAGTGTGGGCTATGGCTTTGATTTCCGCAATCTTCGGCAAAACAGCATTCCACGGCTTGGCGCTGTGCGAGACGTAGCTTACTCATCGGCCCATGAACCCCGTCGAGATCGAAGAAGCCGTCACCCAACTCGCCTCGGAGCCGTTTGATCGGGCCGAGTTCCCGTTCCAGTTCCTCACCGCTTTCGGGAACAAGAAGACCACCATCGACCGCCTTCGGAAGGGCAACACCAACCAGTCCGATCTCAGCGGCGGCGTGCTCCAGCGCAGCAACATCCACATCGCCACCTGCGCCCCCGGCGCGGCGGGCGAGACGCTGACTGCCCTGCGCACCAGCCCCAAGACCGCCACCAACAAGGTCAAGTTCATCCTCGCCACGGACGGCGTGGAGTTTCAGGCGGAAGACCTCAACACGGGCGAAACCGTCGCCTGCGACTACCCCGATTTCCCCGACCACTTCGGTTTCTTCCTGCCGCTGGCGGGCATCACCACGGTCGAGCAAATCCGCGAAAGCTCGTTCGATATCCGCGCGACCAGTCGCCTCAATCGCCTCTATATGACGCTGTTGCAGGACAACCCTGACTGGGCGAAGGCTGAGCGCCGCACCGACATGAACCACTTCATGGCGCGGCTGATCTTCTGCTTCTTCGCCGAGGATACCGACATCTTCCACCCCAGCTATCGCTTCACCGCGACGGTCGAGAAGATGAGCGCGGGCGGCGCGGACAACACCGCCGATGTAATCCGCGAACTGTTCCGCGCGATGAACACGCCCCTCGCTAAGCGTGGGGAAGAAGGCATTGCCCGCTGGGCCGATGGCTTCCCCTACGTGAACGGCAATCTGTTCTCGGGCGGGCTCGATGTCCCGCGTTTCAGCAAGATCGCCCGATCCTACCTCATCCATATCGGCAACCTCGACTGGACCAAGATCAACCCCGACATATTCGGGTCGATGATTCAGGCCGTCGCCGATGATGAGGAGCGCGGCGCACTTGGCATGCATTACACCAGCGTGCCGAACATCCTGAAGGTGCTGAACCCTCTGTTCCTCGACGATCTGCGCGCCAAGCTTGAGGAGGCAGGCGACAACTCCCGTAAGCTCCTCAACCTGCGCAACCGCATGGCGAAGATCAGGGTCTTCGACCCCGCCTGCGGCAGCGGCAACTTCCTCGTCATCGCCTACAAGGAAATGCGGGCGATTGAGGCGGAGATCAACAAACGGCGCGGCGAACCCGACCGCAAGACCGAGATTCCGCTGACCAACTTTCGCGGGATCGAACTGCGCGATTTTCCTGCCGAGATCGCTCGTCTCGCGCTCATCATCGCCGAGTATCAATGCGATGTGCTCTATCGCGGGCAGCAGTTCGCGCTGGCCGAGTTCCTCCCACTGAACAACGAGAATTGGATTTTTGCGGGGAACGCGCTTCGGATCGATTGGCTCGACTTGATGGATGCCCACGGGGGCGGCGTAAAATTACGAGCCGACGACCTTTTCGGCACCCCACTTGATCAGCCCGAAATCGATTTTGAGAGCGAAGACGGTGAGTTCTATATCTGCGGCAACCCTCCTTATCTCGGTCGCAAATATCAATCGGCGGATCAGAAGGCTGAACTGCAAGACGTATTCGCTGGAAGAACCAAGGACACTCTCTCGCTCGATTACGTTGCTGGTTGGTTCATCAAGGCCGCAGACTTCATCACGAAGACTGGCTCGGATGCGGCGTTTGTTTCCACAAACTCGATTTGCCAAGGTGTTCAGGTGGCAAGCCTTTGGCCAACGATTTTCCGCACGGGAGCAATCATCAGGTTCGCCTTGCCGTCATTTAAATGGTCGAATCTTGCCAGTCATAATGCTGGCGTAACAGTCTCCATCGTCGGGCTTACTGGCAAGTCGAACCCGAAGCGGCTGTTGTATGTTGTGGACGATAGCGGCGGGGACTCACAGGTCGTCCGCAAGGAGGTCGAGAGCATCAATGGCTACCTTGTGGCGGGCGCGGATGTCGTAGTTACTGCACGCCCGAAAGCTCCTGATGATCGGTCTCCGATGCAGTTCGGCAACCACCCGTATTATGCCAACGATTTGATGCTTCAAAAGCAGGAAGCCCGAAAGCTGGTCGAGACTGACGGGCAGGTGGAGCCCTTCATTCGCCCCATCTATGGGTCGCAGGAACTTATCGCGGGAGTGCCTCGATACTGCATTTGGATTAGACCAGAAGAGCTTTCGGTTGCTCAGAGCATTCCAAGCCTCGCGAAACGCATCGCCGCCGTAAGAGAGGCTCGATTGGAGAAAACCAACGACGCTCAGGCGCAAAAACTGGTCTCGGCTCCCTTCCGCTTCCGCGATCAATATGAGGCGAAGCAATCACTCTTGGTGGTGCCGATCGTTAGTTCTGAGAACCGCCCATACCTGCCCGTGGACTATGTAACTCGCCGCGCCGTCGTCCATAACAAGGCGTTCGCGATCTACGACGCCCCCCTCTGGAACATGGCCCTGATTGCATCTCGCCTGCATTGGGTCTGGATCGGGACGGTTTGCGTTCGGATGAGAACTGACTTCTCATACTCGAACACGCTCGGTTGGAACACCTTCCCGCTCCCCAAGCTGACCGAGCGGAACAAGGCCGACCTCACCCGCTGCGCCGAGAACATCCTGCTCGCTCGCGAGGCGCATTTCCCCGCCACCATCGCCGATCTCTACGATCCCGAGGCCATGCCCGAAGACCTCCGCCGCGCTCACGAGGAGAACGACGAAACCCTCGAACGCATCTACATCGGACGCCGCTTCCGCAACGACACCGAACGCCTCGAAAAGCTGTTCGAACTCTACACCAAGATGACGGGCAAGAAGGCGGCATGAGCAAGCCTGATCGCGTCTTCTTGCAGATGTGGGGGCCGACGCGTGAGCACCTGATTGCAAGCCACGAGTTTTATGTGGGAGAGGCCAAGCAGCGCCTGCTCGACCCGTTTACCGACGAAAGCATGGCGGAAGATGCCAATGCGTTCGCCGAGGCTTGGTTGGCTCGCATACCTTTCGACCCTGATCGCGATGACCCCACTGGCCACTATGAGCAATCATGGGATGAGAGTGTCAGCTTCTATCAGAGGCTCGCTGATCTGAGGGACACCACGCGGTTGAGCATCATCGCAGGCATGTTCCACGAGTGGGAAAAGCAGGTGCGAGACTGGCTTGGTCGTGAGCTTGGCCACCACGGGTTCGGCAAGCATGCTCATGGGGCAGTCTGGTCGGCGACTCTCGATGATCTATTCGATCTCTTCGAGGCTTGCGGTTGGAATGTGCGAACGCTCGGTTTTTTCGCGCAGCTACACCGCTGCCAACTGGTCACCAACGTCTACAAGCATGGCAATGGCCGCTCGTTCGAAGCCCTGAAAGCGGTCGCGCCCGATCTGATCGGCAATACCGATGGCCTTCCAGCGTTCTTCGTTTCGGCATTGGACTACTCGTCCCTGTCCGTCAGTGACGATGATCTGGCGCGTTTTGCAGAAGCCATCACCTCGTTCTGGCGCGAACTGCCCGAGAATATCTTTTTCTCTCAGGTAAAAGAGGTGCCAAAGTGGCTCGAACGCGCGCTCCGAAAGGAACGCGAGGAGAAGCGATGATGCTAACGGACGTCGATAGGCGAGGCGCAGGATGAGCGATGCGATCATCGGCTTCGCAGGCGTGCTGATCGGCGTCATTGCCACCATCGGCAAAGACGCGGTTTCCCATTGGATTGGAAAACGCAATTCTGGGCGATACGCTGCCGTTCGCATTGTTTGCATTCTCGACCAATATGTCGAGAAATGCGTCGAGGTCGTAGCTGATGATGGCACGGCGGAAGGCAGGCCAGCGGGCAGAACCGAAAGCGGCGAAGAATATTACTGCGCACAGGTCGATTCACCCGAGCCGCCAACCTTTCCCGATGACGTCGAATGGACTAGCATCAGTCCCGAACTCATGTATCGCATACTTGCTTTACCCAATCTGGCGCTTGGGACCGAGAGGTTCGTCAAAGCAGAATCCGAACATTCTTTCCCTCCCGACCATAGCGAGTTCTTCCAAGCGCGCTGGGAAGGCTACGCCGACCTAGGTCTTGAAGCGCTCGAAATTATCGCGGCGCTGAGGCGCAAGTTCGGTTTGCCCAAGCCCTCTATTGCGATGGGCAATCTTGATTGGGATGCGGCGAGATTTCTTCGGCAAAAGAAGGACGAAGTGCAGCGCTTGAGAGAGGCTGAGCGGACCGCCAACAGTGCTTTTCTGGCCGAGATGATTGAGAAGACAGAAAGCCAATGACCACATCAAAGCCCCTCCCCGCCGTCTCATTCCAGACTGCTCGCACTGGCGCGTCCACCAACGCGAACGAGATGGGCATGCGCCCGATGCAGGAGCGCGCCTACGCCAAGCGCGGCGAGCAGTATCTGCTGATTAAGTCGCCCCCAGCCTCGGGCAAGTCTCGGGCGCTAATGTTCATCGCGCTCGACAAGCTCCACAATCAGGGGCTTCAGCAGGCGATTATCGTCGTTCCTGAGAAGTCGATTGGTGGCTCATTCATGGATGAGCCACTCTCGAAGTTCGGGTTCTGGGCGGATTGGGAGGTTCGCCCGAAGTGGAATCTCTGCAATGCGGCAGGGCCAGATGAGGAGCGGGCTGATCCGTCCAAGATCAAGGCCGTGGGCCAATTCCTCGCCAGCGAGGACAAGGCGCTGGTCTGCACGCACGCGACCTTCCGCTTCGCCGTAGAGCAGCTTGGGATCGAAGCGTTCGACAACCGCCTGATCGCGGTGGACGAGTTCCATCACGTGTCCGCCAGCGTGGACAACCGCCTCGGCAGTCAACTTGCCCAGTTCATCCGCCGTGACAAGGCGCACATCGTCGCGATGACAGGGAGCTACTTCCGTGGGGATGCGGTTCCCGTCCTGACCCCCGAGGACGAGGCGAAGTTCGAGACCGTCACCTACACTTACTACGAGCAGTTGAACGGCTACGAGCACCTCAAGGCGCTCAACATCGGCTATTTCTTCTACACGGGCCGCTACCTCAACGCGATTGAGGCTGTGCTCGACCCTGCCAAGAAGACCATCGTTCACATCCCCTCGGTGAACTCGCGCGAGAGCACCAAGATCGGCAAGGCGACCGAGGTCGAACACATCATGGAAGCCTTGGGTGAATGGCAGGGTGCCGATCCCCAGACAGGGTTCCACCTTGTGAAGTTGGCGGACGGTCGGATCATCAAGATCGCCGACCTCGTTGATGACAGCGATCCCGCACGGCGCGGCAAGGTGCTCGCGGCGCTGAAAGACCCCGCGCAGCGCAACAACCGCGACCACGTGGACATCATCATCGCGCTCGGCATGGCGAAGGAAGGCTTTGACTGGATTTGGTGTGAGCACGCCCTGACGGTCGGCTATCGATCCAGCCTTACCGAGATCATTCAGATCATCGGGCGCGCCACTCGGGACGCGCCCGGGAAAGAGAGCGCCACCTTCACCAACCTGATTGCCGAACCAGATGCGTCGGAAGCGGCGGTGGTCGGTGCGATCAACGACACGCTCAAGGCCATCGCTGCGAGTTTGCTGATGGAGCAAGTTCTCGCCCCGCGCTTCACCTTCACGCCGAAGGACAGCGGTCCGCTCGAAGATTTCGACTACGGCCCCTCAGGCTATCGGGAAGGCGAGACCAACGTTGGCGTCCGTGAAGATACGGGCCAGCTTCACTTCGAGATCAAGGGGCTGGTCGAGCCCAAGAGCGACGAGGCCCAGCGCATCTGCAAGGAAGACCTCAACGAGGTGATCACGCAGTTCGTGCAGGACAAGACGGCCATGGAGAAGGGCCTCTTTGACGGCACGCAGGCTGGCGGTGAGACGTTGGCGCAGGAGCTTACCCAAGTGCGCATGGGGAAGATTGTCCGTGACCGTTACCCTGAGTTGAGCACGGAAGATCAGGAAGCCATCCGCCAGCACGCTATCGCTGCGCTCAACCTCACTCAGAAGGCCAAGGAAATCGCCATCGGCATCGACGCTGCCAAGGGCGAGGACGAGAAGGTCAACACTGCGCTGATTGACGGCGTTCGCAAGTTTGCGATGGATGTCCGCGATCTCGACATTGATCTCATCGACAGCATCAATCCGTTCGAGGCGGCTTATGCGATCTTGGCAAAGTCGATGAACGAGACCGTCCTCAAGCAGGTTCAGTCGGTAATCTCGGCGAAGAAGGTCAAGATTTCGCCTGAGGAGGCTCGCGACCTCGCCGAGCGTGCGCTGAAGTTCAAGAAAGAACGAGGAAGGCTGCCCGACATCACCTCGCCCGACGCTTGGGAAAAGCGCATGGCGGAAGGGGTTGCGGCATTGGCTCGTTACCGTGCACAGGCGGCTAATGGCTGAACTGTCTGATGATGAACTGCTCGCCGAACTCGGCGTCGAGATCGAGCAACCGAAGGCGCGCACCTACACGTCACAACAAGAACGGATCATCGCTGGGTTCGAGGATATCGTCCGCTTCTATGAGGAGCATGGCCGAGCCCCACTGCATGGTGAAGACCGTGACATCTTCGAGCGGCTCTACGCCGTGCGGCTCGACCGTCTGCGAGAGCTTGAGGAATGCCGCGAGCTTCTCAGTGCTTTGGACAAGCACGGGCTGCTGACGGGCAGGCAGGCAGAGGATCAGGTTTCCCCGTCCGAGATTGATGACGATGCGCTCCTCGCCGAGCTTGGCATCGAACCGACTGCCGAGGATGACATCCGCGTTCTCCGCCATGTGCCCAGCGCTGAGGAGCGCCGCGCAGCGGAGGAGATCGCCAACCGCAAAAAGTGCGAGGACTTCGCCAAGTTCAAGCCGCTGTTCGAGCAGGTTCAGCGCGACCTCGATAGCGGTGCGCGCGAGACGCGGCGGTTTGTAAGGGATGCTGGGTTCCTCAAGGCCGATATCACCAAAGGCCAGTTCTTCATCCTCGGTGGGCAGATCGCCTACATCGCCGAGGTGGGAGAGACCTTCAAAGCACCCAATGGCGAATCCGACGCCCGCCTCCGTGTCATCTACGCCAATGGCACCGAGAGCGACCTGCTTCGGCGTTCGATGCAGCGCGCCCTCTACAAGGATGATGCGGGCAGGCGAATTACCGAGGTCGAGGCTGGCCCGCTGTTCGCCGCCGACCCAGAAGAGGGCGATCTCGAAAGCGGCACGATCTATGTCCTGCGGAGCAAGTCCGACCATCCGATGGTCGCGCAGAACCGTCACCTCATTCACAAGATCGGCGTGACGGGCGGCTCAGTTGAGACCCGCATCGCTGGTGCCGACAAGTCAGCTACCTACCTGCTGGCAGGGGTCGAAGTCGTTGCGACCTACAAGCTCTTCAACATCAATCGCGTGCAGCTTGAGGGCCTGATCCACAAGGTCTTCACAGGGGCAGCGCTCGATCTCACGATCCCAGATCGGTTCGGCAATCCAGTGAAGCCGCGCGAGTGGTTCCTCGTGCCACTGAGCGTTATCGACGAAGCGGTTGAGCGCATCCGCGACGGCTCGATCACGCGCTACCGCTACGAACCGACCGAAGCGCGGCTCATTGAAGGCTGAGGCGCGCGGAGCCAGAGCGAGTAAGGGGAGGATCGAATGCCTACGCGCCACATCCGCAAGTTTGTCGGAGAACTGACCGAAGAGAACTTCGAGCGAGTAGCGTCAGTGATCTTTGAGGACGCCATCGTGGGCCTCGACTTGCTGATCGATCGCGACTTGTTCGACGATGATCGGAAAGAGTGCGCACCCAAAGCCTCGGCTTACGATGGAAAAATCATCCTATCGCGATCTACTCTGGAAGAGGGCGGAATCGAGATAAACATCAACGAGGCGTTCAGCCCGCAATGGGGCACCTATCGTGTGGATGGAATCTTCTCGGTCAAGTCTGGCGGTATGTTCCAAGGAATTGTCTGTGTGGGGCTGATCCCCACAGATGAGGCGCTGGTTCGATTGAATCCAGAGGTCAGGATCATCAACATCAAGCTTTAAGATGCCTCAGAAGCTCGCCAAGTCGGGATGCACGTAGTCGATCTCATACTTGGAGCAACCAGCCCAGACTTCCATCGTAGCGTCATCGATCAAGCACTCGATTCCCAACTGGCGGCAAACTTCGCCCTTCCAATAAAGGTAGCGATCGCTGCCGCTGAGCCCGAGGACGAAAGCCTCATAGACTTCATCGGGCACACCATGGACGCCCCGAAACTGGAACGGAAGTAGCCGACAGCCCGCTCGTCCGAGGTCATGCCAAATGCGGTCGAGGAGCCGACCCGTGCGAAAGGTCACGATGTGATGGGTTTGGCAATGACGATTCTCGTGGATGTAGTCCCAGAACTGCTGAGACCGCTCATGACCATGGAGGGTCATATCGAAGTCCCATCCAAGCGCGCGGTATTGAGTGATGTCGTCCATCACCTGCATATCTCATGAAATCGAAATCTGTCGAGATTTTGCTTGCGCTCCGAATCATCTGAGGTGCGCACGTCGAGCACTCATAGAGTTCCTAAGCGCTGAAGCGTTATCTTGCCATTGAAGGCTTCGCCTTCGGCGAGCCCCAGCCTGCATATTGGTCTCAGGCAGAGCCTTCGCCCAATATTTGGCTGAGGTCCGTCGATTTGTTTTGATTTTAACTTTCTCGACATCTCACAGGTAGAGCGCGCATATCTCTATCCCCCCTCCACCAGATGAGCGGAACCATGAAACACAGGTTCAGAATCGCTGATTTGGTGGAGGGGAGAAGATCGCGTCCTCATCTCACGAGGCATCGGCGGCTCGAACTTCGGCGGCTTTCCGCGTTTACCGCGTAGCAGGTGGTCGCCCAAAACCCTGCATTGCCGCCGTCTCCAGATCATTCCTGATCTCGACGGTTATCGCCCCTCGACAGGGCGAAGCACTCTCGGTCGGCACGTTCGATGCATAAACCTCCGAGAGCCAGTGGTTGTGATGACGCACAGAGCCACTGTCTTTGTGGAGCTTTGTTTATTGCGGCACTCCCGACCGCTCGCTGCTCTCGCGTTTCCTCCTGACACACAGCCCCCCTTTTGGGGCGCTTACCAAGTGCCAGACGTAGGTATCGGCGGGGGCAACTGCCGAATTAAACCCCTGAGCTATATGACAAATCTGGTTATACCAGCAGCGGCTGACCGCTGCCAATATTTATCTTCGCCGAAAATGGCCGCTCTGCGACTTGGGTGCTCGCCCATGCAGCCTGTCGCATCATCGCTGAACGGGAAGATTCCCGTTCGGAATCAGTCGATCACGAGGTGTGGCGTCCAAGGTGACGGGCTTGGCGAAGAACAGCCGCGCGGCTACTGTCGCAATCTACTCAGGGGGATCGAATGTCCACACCGCTGCGCCAGCTACTCGAAGAGTCCCGCATCTCGTCGAAGTCAGAACGCGAAAAGGGCCTTTACCTCGACGCGCGGCTCTCCCTGCCGCAGCTTGGCGATCTCTAATGAGCAACGTCAACATCAAGCGGTTGGTCGAGAACATTCGTTCAGGCACTAACAGCTACACTCCGCTGGTCGAACTCGTCGTCAACGGCATTCAGGCGGTCGAACAGAAGAAAGAGGGGCACGGACTCGTTGAGATCGAGGTGCTCCGCAACGGTCAGGCAGACCTGACTGACCGCATGGAAGACGTGGACGGCTTCATCGTTAGGGACAACGGGATCGGGTTCACCCAGCGCAACCGCGATGCCTTTGACACGCTCTACACTGATCTGAAAGCGCAGGAGGGAGGCAAGGGCTTCGGACGCTTCACCTGCCTAAAATACTTCGAGCGGCTGAATGTCGTCAGCACGTATGAGACGGATGGGGCCGTCCGCCAGCGAACATTCTCAATGGGACTGGGCAACGACATCATTGTCGATGAGGTGGACACGCAGTCAGATTCCAGCAGCACGGGCTCCGCCGTTGAGATATCTGGCGTGAAGTCGGTCAAGTTCCCCGACAAGGGACTGGAAGTGATCAGTCGCGTCCTTGTCGAACGCCTGCTCCCCTACTTCGTGGACACCTCATGCCCTCGCATCGTCATCCGCGATGCTGGCACATCGGCACCGCCTCTGCCGCTTAACGATTATCTGAGCAGCGAAGCATCCCAGATCGTTGAGCTTCCCGTCCCCGATCCGACGTTCACATTTCCTTCGACGGATGGAGCGAAGACCTTCAGGGTTCGAATCTTCAAGTTCTTCGCTCCGAGGGCAAGCCGCAGCAAGGTGAGCTTGGTCGCCCATCGCCGCGAGGTTACCGAGAACCAATTGCAGAATTATATTCCTGAGTTTTCGGAAGAGTTCTACGAGCCAGACGCTGATGAAGGCGCGACGAAGGGGCGCAACTTTGTCATCAAAGTCTATGTCTTCGGCGACTACCTAAACGACAACGTGTCCCTTGAACGGGGCGAGTTCCGTTTTCAGGCTGACTCCGATCTCTTCAACGGCATTTCGCAAAGCCAAATCGAACAGCGGGCCGCAGAGATCGCCCAGTCGGTTGTCGGCGATGAGATCGCCGCTCGCCGCAAGCGCAAGCAAGCCAAGATAATCGATTATGTCGAGACGCAGGCTCCGTGGCATCGAACGCTCAGCAGGGAGACCGATTTCAGCGCGCTCCCGATGAACCCCACTCCTCGGGACATTGAGCTTACCCTACAAAGAGCGAAGTTCGAGAAGGAGGTTTCGACAAGAGATCGCGTGTCCGCAATCCTGAGCGCCGACGAGAGCAGCGACCTCGATGATCAGGTTGCAGCGGTCGTGGCGAGCATATCGGAGACCAGCAAGAGCGAGCTAATCCACTATGTCTCCCTACGGCGATGCGTTTTGGACCTGTTCGCGCGCGCATTGGAAGTCGGAGAAGATGGAAGATATCGATCCGAAGGCGATGTGCACGACATCATCATCCAGAGGCGGTCCGACAGCGACGAGTTGGACTTCGACTCACACAATCTCTGGATGCTCGACGAGAGACTGAACTTCGCGTCCTATGTGATCTCGGACAAGCCCGCCGAAGCTTCGAGCTTGGATCGCACCGACGTTACGATCTTCAATCGACCCGTGGTCTTTCGGGGTGAGAATGAAGCCAGCAACCCTGTTACGATCTTCGAGTTCAAGAAACCGCAACGCGATGATTTCGTGAACGCCTCCTCGAAGGAAGACCCGATTGAGCAGATCGTTCGCTATGTGAATCTGATCCGCGATGGCGCTGTCCGCAGCAGGGCAGGGCGGAACATCAATGTTGGCGAGACAACGCCATTTTACGGCTACGTAGTCTGTGATCTGACGCCCAAGGTGCAAAAGTGGCTTGAATACACGAAGAACTTCACGCCGATGGCAGATCGGCAGGGTTGGTATGACTGGAGGAAGAACATCAACCTGTATATCGAGGTGATCAGTTGGGATAAGCTCCTGAAGGACGCCCAGATGCGCAACGCGATATTCTTCGAAAAGCTCAAGATCGGCTGAGCAGCGATCGATCCTGCGTGGTGTGCTCTGCGCTTCAGCCGCCCGCTCCGAGGCCCGATACTCGCCGACCCGCGTCCATATGGGTAACCTTCAACGGGACATCTGCTGAGACATCATGCGCGTCTCATATGGGTGGTTTTTCTTGCCAAAATACAGTTCTGTGAGAAGGTCTTAGGACCATACGAGACACACGGAGACTGAATGGGCAAGACGCTGGGTTACGCACGGATCAGTTCGGATCAGGGGCAGGATATCGAGAGCCAGAAAGCCAAGCTTGAGAAGCTCGGTGCGGTGGTGGTGTTCTGCGACACTGGCAACGGATCATCACTCAACGGTCGTGACCAGCTTGAAGCCGCTATCCGTCTGCTCGAACAGGGTGACGAACTTCTGGCTTTGCACCCCGACCGTTTGGCCCGTGACACTGGCGATCTCCTGACCATCGCCAAGCGCGTCGTCGAACGTGGTGCGATCCTCAAGATCGACGATCCCAAGATCGTGTTCGACGGCACCGACATGATGGCGGAGGTGATGCTCACCTTGTTCGGCATGATCGGCATGATGGAGAAGCACTTCATCAAGGCACGGCAGCGGCGTGGGATCGAAGCTGCGAAGCTCCGCAATGCCTATCGCGGCAAGCCTGCGACTATCGACTTCCACAAGGTCAAGGAACTGCACGCTGAGGGAATGCGCCCTACCGACATCGCCAAGACCATGAAGATCGGTCGCGCTTCAGTCTACCGAGCACTGGCAGCATGACCATCTTCGTCGATCCCCCAGCGTGCCTCAATCATCGGTCGAACTTCGTTGACGCCTCAAGCGCCTGTGCGACACTCAACCCATGATCGACAAGCACGCTCCCCAAATCGTCACCGCTGACGGTGAACAATCATCCGAGATGATCGCGCCATGCTCGGTAAATGCATCGACGGATCGTGCGGATGATCAAAGACCGTTGAACGAGACTGCTGCCTCGGGGAGCAAAATGGCGGCGGTTCGGTTCCCGCTACCGTCGCCACACTCAGATCATCCAGAAACGGCGGAAAACCGTCACCCAGATCGGGAATCCAACCCAGCAACTGCGCAATCTCCCGCTACCCGCTCCAGCCCTCCCTTCCTGAACAGCCCTCGGAAGCCTCAAAAACCCTTCAAAATCGCAGGGAATTGCGATTTCGTCAGCCATCGACCGTTGGTCGCATGGATTGTTTGCGCGGTGCGCAACACGGCGCCCCAATCAGCTTGGCCAGAACGGTTGCCCCCCCCCCGGACTCGGTCTTCCCGACCAGGGCCATGAAGGTCTGATGCGACCGACAGGCTTTTGGGATCGCCGATCGGCCACCCTTGTGGCCGAAGCTGGGTGGATTCGCGAAAGTCCGTCCCTGAGAGGCTGCAGCAGGTGTGTTGCCTCCGCTCGCTGTCTGGCAAACAACAGATCGCCTAGAAATCCGCCGACAGCGACAGGTTGAACCTGCGCGAGGGGATGAATTGGAAGCCCCCGCCGCCGGTGACGTTCCAGCCGAAGGTGTTGGTCAGGTTGGCGATCTGCGCGCGCAGCACTGCGGGCGTGCGGCCCAGCTTGAAGCGGTAGCGTGTGCCGAGGTCGATGATCGCGCGCTCGGGGATGAACAGGCTGTTGTCGATCCGCGCCGCGCGCGCGCCCGTGTAGTTGATCCCGAGATCCACCGACAGGGCGTCGAAAGCGGGCGGCTGATAATCGACCCTAAGGTCGAGCGTCGTCCCCACCCGGCCCAGCGGCCGCTCGCCGAGGCGCCCCTGCTCGACCGCCGCGCCTGTCACGCGCGGACGCATCAGGACCGCACCTGCCACGAGATTGAGGCCTGCCACTGGCCTCGCGGTCAGCGAAATTTCCGCGCCCTGGTGCTTCACGTCGCCGAGCACCCGGAAGACATTGTCGCTGTCGAGCTCGAAATAGGGGCGGCGCACGTCGAACAGCCCGGCGATGAGCTTGACGTCCTCCGCCAGCGTCCAGCGCACCCCGGCCTCGACCTGCCGGGTGCGCAAGGCGGGCAAGGTCAGGTTGGCATTCGCCGCAAAAGAGGGCGCGGTGCCGCTTTCCTCGAGACCCCGGGTGGTGGCGGCGTAAAGGGCGATGCCGTCGATCGCGGTGATCGCGGCCGAGGCGTTCCAAAGGATCGGGCTGTCGGCATTGGCGGTGGGCGCCAAGCCGGGCGCGCGCACTTCCTTGCGGTAGCGGGTCTTCTGCACCCCAAGGTTGATCTCGCCCAGCCCCTGCCACTGCATCCCATAGCCGAGCGCCCCCGTCTCCTGCCGGATCTCGTCGCGGGTCAGTGCGCCGAAGGTGATTTCGGGCTCGGGCACCGGATCGGCGACGTCGATCATCCCGGGGCCAAGACTGCGGAAGGCGAAGCCCCCAAGATCGTCATCAACCCGTCGGAACCGCGCAGAGGCCAGCACGCGGTGCCGACGCGGACCCTCGGTGAACTCGCGCTCGACCAAGAGCTCTCCGGAATAGGATTGCGAGACCTGATCGCGGCCCAGCAGCACCTGCCGCTCGGTGCTGCCGTCGGTCTGGGTGCTGGCAAAGAAATTGGCCCCGAACTGGTCGATGGTGAAGCGCGAGGAGAACAGCCCCAGCCCGATCCGCCACGGCCCGCGCGCGACCTTCGCCATGCCGCCGAAATTCTGCGAGTGGCCCGCCCAATCGGCCCAGTCCTGCCCGTAGAAGCGGTTGCGGGCGATGCGGCGGGGGAGGAAGGCCCCGGCGGTGAAGATCACCGGCGTCGTCTCCTCGTCGAAATAGTCGTAGCGGCTGAAGAACCCGGTCAGTTCCACGCCCTCGGCAGGGCGCCAGCGCGCGACCCCTCCATAGCGCACGAACCAGAAATTGGCCGCGTCGGGATAGACGAACTCCTCCACGCCAGCGCCGATGTTAAGATCGAGGCTGGCGCTGAGCGGAAGTGCGGCATCGACCGTGGCAAAGGGCGCGAAGAAATCGCCGAAGCCGGTGCGGGCGCTGACCACCGGTTTCTCGCCAACGCGCCGCAGGGCGAAGTCGACGATGCCGGTCGGGGCGGGGAAGGGGTAGCCTAGCGCGGAGATGCCGACTTGGATCGTCGATCCCGCGCGCACTGCATCGCTGAAGGCAGCCTGGGAATCGAAGTAGAGCCCCTCGATCCGCACGTTCTGCGCCGCGAAGGCGGAAAAGCCGCGCACATTGCCGCCGCTGTAGAGCCCGATCGTCTCGTCCCCGACGCTGGTGCCGAAGGCGTCGGAGGCCTGGGTGATGACGTTCTCTTCCGAGCGGTTGACCAGCGCAATGTTTGCGCCGGCGTCACGCTCCTGAGCGGTTGCCGCAACCGGTTCCTCCGAGGCGGGCGGATCGCCCTCCTGCGCGACCGCCGGACGGAGCGGGGCCAGCAGCAGCGCCGATGCCAGCAGCACCGCGTTTCGCATTTGCCCCGTCGTCACGCGAGCTTGAGGCGCGCAAAGCGCCGACCTGCCAGCAGCATCAGACCGGCGGCAAGCGCGGCGAGGGTCGCGATCGCGCTCCAGGGCATCACGCGCTCGGGCGACCAGGCGAAGCGCGGCATCTGCCCTGTGTCCGCGGCCCCGATGATGGCGCCGCGCTCCACGAACCCGCCGCCGAACCGGCGCAGCGCGGCGCGGTATTCCTCGCTCGCCGCCCGGAAGGCTTGCCCGGCGGCGGGATCGGTGCCAGCCACCTGATCCAGCGCGCCTTTGGCCACCAGCGCCGGCGAGGCCCACGAGAGCGCCTCGGCAAAGCGTTGTTGGGCGGCGAGTTGCTCGGTGAAGCGCCGGTCGATGGGCGCCGTCGCCGCCTCGACCTTCTGCGCCACATCCCAGGTCTTGCGGATCGAGGCGAGGCGGCCCTCGAATTCGCCTGATGCGATCTCGGGATGATCGTTCTCGTAGGCCTCGGTCGAGGCGACCTCGGCGGCGCGGGCCGCGGCGATCTGCTCGAAGCGCGAAGGGGGTGGGTAGCTCGCCTGCACGATGGCCGAGAAGGCGGCGGGCAGCACCAGCGTGACGAGTGCCCACAGCGCGACCAGCGCGAAGGCGGCGGTCTCGGCGCCGACCTTGAGAGAGTTGATCCACGCCCCGCAGGCGGCCCATAGCAGCAGGAACAGGGCCGCCACCAGCAGCCACACGCCGGCCGCCTGCCAGCGGCCCGGCACATCCGGCCCGCTCGCCAGCATAACCAGCACCGCCGCCGCGATCATCAGCATCACCAGCGCAAGGCGCGGGAGGATGCGTGCGATCACCAGACGGACCGGATCGCCCGCCTGCGCCACGATCAGCCGCGCCATGCCGCTGTCGCGGTCGGCGGCGAACAGGCCGTAGGTGAGGCCGATCAGCACCAGCGGCGCAAGCACCACCACCACGAAACCAAGGTCGATCCCGCCGCGCACCAGCAGCTCCGGGTTGTCGAGCCCGCTGCGCTGGAACAGCGTGTCGCGGCCGGTGCGCATGGTGACCGTGGTCGCATAGGGATCGAGCGCCGCGCGCCCGACGCTCAGATCGGAAAGGAGGGGAAGCGGAGCAATCAGCACCTGGCGCAGGCGATAGGGGGTGAGGATCGCCTCCTCGGGAGGAAGCTCGGCATCGGCCAACCGCTCGCGCAGTTGCTCGGCCGCCTCGCTCTGGCGGAGTTGGGCGGCGGCCCGACCGTCGATCTGGCCCTGCATCAGCGCCGCGCCCGACAAGGAGGCCAGCACCAGCGCGCCCGCCAGCACCGCCAGCAGGGCGAGCGCCGCACGGTCGCGCAGCATCATGCGCAGCTCGAGCGCGATCATGCCCAGCACGCTATTGCCCCGCACCGTTCAGCCGCCGCGCCGAGCGCAGCACCAGAACCATCGCCCCTGCGAGCCAGACGAGCAGGATCAGCGCCTCGCGCCACAACCCGGCCAGCGTCTCGCCCAGCGAGGGCGGGGCGAAGGCGAAATCCTCGACCTCGGACCACAGCTTCGGATCGGCGAGATAGTCGAAATCGGCTCCGGCGCCGTTGCGGATCAGATCGGTGTTGAGCTGTGTCACCACCGCGCGGCGGCGGCTTTCGGCCTGCTCCTGAAAGGCGATCTGATGCGGCATGTCGGTGCCGCTCAGCGCCATCGAGATGTTCTGCAAGGCGGGGAGCGGGGAGACGAGGCTTGCCCAGCGCAGCACCGCACGCTGGGCATCGTAGACGGCGAAGAGCGCACGGAACCTCTCGTCATAGACCTTGTTACCGAGCCGCTCGTCCTCCTCGAGCTGGAGACCGCCGAAGCTGACCGGCAGGTCCTCGATCCGGCTGACCCCGTATTGCGCCATCACCTTGGCCGCGAAGGCATCCATCCCCTCGGCAAAGGGGCTGGGATAGGCCGCCTTGGCCGCGGCGACATCGGCCCAGAACTCCTCGCCGGTGGGTGCAGGAGCGGCGTAGTCGGCGAGCGACGCGGCGGCGCGGGGGGTCAGCACGATGGCGAAGAGCCACAGCCCGGCAAGCACCATCAGCGCCTGCCCCGAGGAGCGCGCGTGCAGCGACACCGTCACCGCGATCGCCGCCACGATCGCGAGGAACGCGGCATAAGCAAGGAGCCAAACGCCGAGCCGCGCCGGATCGATGTGACCCGCCCCCGCTGCGGCGATCACCCCGACGAGGCTGATCGCGCCGCCCAGCGCCAGCGTCACCGCGCCCACCGAAGCGAGCTTGGCCCAAACGAGGCTCGCCGCGCCGACTCCGCTCGCCAGCATAAGCCGCAGCGTTCCCCGCTCCCGCTCGCGCGCGACGCAGCTGGCGGCTATGACGGCGACGAGCAGCGGCATCAGCACCTGCAGCACCCAGGCGAGGCTGAAGTCCCCGCTCGGCAGGAGAACGGCCTGGTCGTCGATTGGCCGGGCGACTGCGGGGTTGCGGTTATGCGCCTCCATCCACACCGCGCTGCCCGAAAAGGCCGCGATGCCGGGGTCAAGCACGGCCTCAGCGGTAAGCGGCTTGAAGGCCCATTTCGAGAAATGCGCCGCGCTGTGGGGATTGCGCGCGCCCTGTCCTTCCCATGTGGCGCGGTCGGCGGCAATGGTGGCGGCGCGGTCCGCTTCATGGGCGCCGATGCGGGCATAAGCGGTCAACAGCGCGGTAATGGCCAGCGCAAGCACCAGCAATGCCATGACAACCACCCGTCGATCCCGCCGCAGCTCGCGCAGGTCCTTGGCGATGATCGCGGCGGTGATGCTCATGCCGCGCGCTCGGCCATGTGGGTAAGGTAGATCGCCTCGAGCTCGCTGGCGGAAAGCGTTGCAGGGTCGATCATGGCGAGCAGCTGCCCGTGACGCATGATGCCGATGCGGGTCGCGACGTCCTTGGCGCGGAAGATATCGTGGGTGGAGATCAGCAGCGCCGTCCCGCCCGCCGCAGTCTCGCGCAGCACGGCCACCAGATCATTGGCCGCCGCCGGATCGAGGCCGGAGAGCGGCTCGTCGAGGAGGATAGCTTTGGCCCGTTTCATGAGGGCAATCGCAAGGCCCAGCTTCTGGCGCATCCCCTTCGAATAGGTGCCTGCGGGGCGATCGATGGCGCCGTCGGGGAAGCGCAGCCGCGCCAGGATCGCATCGCGCATCGCACGGTCCACCCGCTCACCCGCCAGCTGGGCGAAGAAATCGAGGTTCTCCGCGCCGGTCAGCGTCGGATAGAGCGCGACGACCTCGGCCACATAGCCAAGCTTGCGCCGCGCAGCAGCAGGATCGCGGGCGACCTCCACGCCGTCCACCAGCGCCGCGCCTGCCGAAGGCTCGAGGAACCCGAGGAACAGGTTGATCGTCGTTGTCTTGCCTGCTCCGTTGGCCCCCAGCAGGCACACCGTCTCACCGGCCGCGACCTGAAGGTCGAGGCTGTCGAGCGCGACAGCATCGCCGAACCGCTTGGTCAGGCCCTTCGCTTCCAGCACCGGGGGCTGCATCGCGATCAGAGGGCCGCGAACAGTGTGAGCTGCACCTGCCGCCGCTCGCCGAAGAACACGGCGCGGAAATCCCCGTCGGTAATGTAGGTCTTGTCAAACGCGTTCTTGACCTTGAGCGAGGTGTGGCCGACATCGCGATTGTTGCTCGCCCGCGCCCTGGCATCGAGATGGGTGTAGCCTTCCTGGACGATCAGCGCCTCGCCGGTCTGACCGCTCAGCTCGATTTCGGTCCTGCGGTGCCGCGCATCGAAGCCCGATCGGCCCGAAACCTCGGCGTGCACCGCGGGCACGTAACGCAGGATTTCCTCGACGCTGGTGACGTTCTGACACTCAAGCGTCTCTTGCGTGATGACGGTGATATTCTGCGGAGTTCCAGCCAGCGGCACGTCCAGCTTGGCGACGGCCGTCGCGGTGACGACGATCTCTTCCGTTCTCTCTGCAATGCTTTGGTTTCCTGCATGCGCCAGCAGCGCATCCGGCAAGGTCGGCACGGCGGCAGCCGAGAGAATGTTATTCATGTCGTTCAGCACGCCCTGCCGTGTTTTTCTACTCACACAGAATATGTGATAACATCACATACGGCAATGCTGATGTTCGCAATCCTGCGTCGCTGCGACGAAAGGCCGCGCCATGTTCGATCCCGAGGCGCAGATCCTGCTCGCGCTGCTGAGCGCCGGGGCGATGCTGTCCGCCGCCTGGCTGGTGCTGCACGTGCGCGACGTCGCGCTGCTGCTGCGCCCGGTCTTCCCGCGGCTGGCGCCCGGGACGGGGCGGTGTCGGGCGAGCTTCCGGGCGCTTTGCGCGGGGCTCACAGTCCTCGGCTACAGCCTCGTCGGCCAGGTATGGGCGATCGCCCGCGCGGCGGGGCCTGACACGCGAAAGGGGGCAGCCGGCCCGTGACCGACTGCCCCTCCTGCGACCCTCCCTGAGCGACTTGCGTCAGAAGCTCAGGCGCACGCTCGCGCGGAAATTACGCCCGATGAGCGGCACGAAGTCCTTGGTGAAGCTCGCGTGGCGGCGGCCGTTGACGTCGAAGATGTTGTCGGCCGCGACCTGCACGGTGACATTGCGGTTGTCCTTCAGCGGACGCCACGCGACCATCGCGTTGACCAGCGCGAAGCTGTCGGTCGGCGTCTCGAAGGTCGTCACGCGGTCCTGTTCGGCAAACCACTGCACTTCGCCGCGCACGTCGAAGGCGTCGGTCTGCGCCTCGAGCGCGCCGAGCAGGCTCAGCGGCGGGATGCGCGGCACGGCGGTGCCGTCGGCCAGTTCGGCCTCGACATAGGAGGCGCGCAGGTCGCTCAGCAGACGGAAGCTGCCGGTGTCGACCAGCGGGTAGCTGAGTTCCGCCTCGACGCCCCAGAAGTCGGCGTCCTGCTGGAGGTACTGGAAGACCGGCAGGTCGTCCTCTTCCTCGCCGGTTTCTTCGAGGAAGATATAGTTGTCGAACCACTGGCGGTAGGCGGTGAGGTTGAAGGTGCCGGCGCCGATCTTGCCGCGGGCATAGGCCTCGAGGCCCCAGGCGCGTTCGGTCCTGAGGTTTGCATCGCCGATCTCGAAGGCCTGCGTCGCGATGTGCGGGCCGTCGGAGAACAGCTCCTCGGCGCTCGGCGCGCGGGCGACCCGCGAGCCGTTGACGCCGATCCGCACGCCCTCGATGCCTTCATAGACGACGCCGAGCGCACCCGAGAAGGTGTCGAAATCACGCTCGATGCCGAGAGTCTGGGCCTTGACCTTGGTGAACTCGCCGCGCGCGGCCGCCTCGATCTGGACCGGACCGGTGCCGAATTCCTGGAGAGTGAAGACCGCGACCTGGTCGGTGAGGTTCGGCGGGACATAGGCTTCCTCGCCGACGGCGAAGAAGTCGCGGTGCATGTACTGCACCCCTGTCGCGCCGCGCAGGACGCCGCCGGTGTTCTGCACCAGCTCGAGGCGGCCCTCAATGCTCTTGCTGTCGAACACCGTGCCGACTTCGCCCGGGCCTTCGAATTCGGTGTGGGTGTAGTCCGAGTAACCGACGCGCATCTTCAGCCGCTCGAAGGCGCCCTCGCCGAGGTAGACGTCACCCTTGAAGTCGGCGCGGAACTGCTTGAGGTCGATGCGGACGTTCTCCTCGCCCTTCTCCTCCTCCTCCTCGCCTTCGCCGCCATGCTCGTGCTTGAGGCCGGGGCGCTTGATGACGCCGTAATTGGTGTCGTACCAGCCGATCGCCGCGCCGAAGGTGCTCTCGCCCAGCACGAGGCCGAGGCCTGCGTTGACCGTCCAGCTCTCAACGTCGCTGTTGGGGATGAAGCCGCTCTGGCTGGCATCTTCCAGCAGATCGGCGGCTTCCTCGCGCTCGCCCTTCAGCCGCTTCTCGTTGGCTTCCTCGATCAGTTCGTCACGCAGCGGGCGGGCCAGCTGGAGGCCGCCGATCTCGGCATTGCCGGTCTTGCGGTAAGAGCCGTCGACGTGGAACACGAGGTTGTTGGTCAGGCCGACATCGAGCGAGGCCGCGCCGGTGCGCAGATCGGTCGCGCTGTCCACGCCCGCGAAGGCATCGAGGTGGAAGGCCTCGTCGGGCATGCGGGTGGGGATGCGCTTGTCGATCACGTTGACCGCGCCGCCGATCGCCTGGCTGCCGTAGAGCAGCACGGCCGGGCCGCGCAGCACCTCGACGCGCTCGACGGTGATCGGCTCGATGGTGGTGGCGTGGTCGACCGAGGTGTTCGAGACGTCGGCCGTGCCAACGCCGTCGACGAGCACGCGCACGCGCTCGCCCTGCTGGCCGCGCAGCACCGGACGCGAGGAGCCGGGGGCGAAGCTGGTCGCCGAGACGCCCGGTATCTTGGTGAGAAGCTCGCCGATCTGGCCGGTCACCGCGTCGCGCTGGATCTGGGCGATGTCGACGACGCTGGTCCCGGCGAGCACGTCTAGCTCGCGCAGGCCCGAGGCGCTGACGATGATGTTGCCGACGGGCTGGTCGTCGCTGTTGTGGAGGTCGTCCTCCACCCGCTGCGCGGCGGGCGTGCCGGTGGGTGCCGTCTGCTGCTGTGCAGCGGCGGCGGAGGCGAGAGTGGTGCCGCACACGGTCGCCAGGGCGAGGCGCGAGGCGGCAAGGGCAAGCTTGCGGTCGATCATAATGGAGGGGATCCGTTGCCTAATGTGATAACGTATCATGCGCCTAGCGCCGGGCGCAGTCGGATGGCAAGCGGAAATTGTATGACAGTCGACGAGCACCGACAGACGACATGAACGTCGTGCATTCGTGCAGAGGAACGGCTGCATCGCATCCGGCCGCAACGGCATCCGTCTGGAAGGAAACTGGAGCGGGCGAAGGGATTCGAACCCTCGACCCCAACCTTGGCAAGGTTGTGCTCTACCCCTGAGCTACGCCCGCTCACTGGCGCTGACAGGAACCGCCCGAAAGCGTCTTTCCCGCCGGAGAGGCGGCGCGATTAGCAGCGCCTGCCGGAGCCTGCAAGGACAAAAATCGCCCACATTTGGGCTTGATCGACCGGGACCGAGAGGCCAGCACATCGCGGCGCTTCACATCCGCGCCGCGCGCCCCACATGGGGGCCGGACCGGCGCGCGCGGCGCGCGAGGCACAGCAGGAGCATCGACCTTGGCCAGCATGGGATTGAGCATCGAGGAACAGAAGGCGGTCGACCGCTTCCGCAAGGCGGTGGTGGAGCCTTCGCAGGGCAAGCTCGTCATCCTCGATTTCTGGGCCGAGTGGTGCGGGCCGTGCAAGGCGCTCACCCCGGTGCTCGAGAAGGTGGCCGCGGAGTATGCCGACAAGGGTGTGTTGCTCGCCAAGATCAATGTCGACGAGGAACAGTTCATCGCCGCGCAGTTCCAGGTGCGCTCGATCCCCACGGTCTACGCGATGTTCCAGGGCCAGCCGGTCGCCGATCTCACCAACGCCCGCAGCGAATCGCAGCTGAAGGCGGTGCTCGACCAGCTGCTCGCGCAGCTTCCGGTGCAGGGCGGCGCGGCAGAGGGCGCTCCGCCGCAAGGACCCTCTCCCGAAGAGCTCGCGCAGTTCGTCAAGATGGGCGAGGAGGCGCTGGCCGCAGGCGACGCGCAGCGCGCCGCGAGCATCTTCGCGCAGATCACCGAATTCGCCGAAGACAACGCGCCTGCCCACGCCGGGCTGGTCCGTGCGCTGGTGCAGATGGGCGAGATCGAGCAGGCGCAGCAGGTCATGCAGGTGGTCGATAGCGATCCCCGCCTCGCCGCCGATCCCGCTGTCGGCCCGGCACGAAGCGCGCTGGAGCTCGCCGGGACGCGCGTCGACGACGGCGAACTCGCCCGGCTGCGGACGGCCGCCGAGGCCGCACCCGCCGACATGGACGCGCAATTCGCCTATGCCGAAGCGGCCTTTGCGGCAGGCGAGCGCGATGCCGCCGCCGACACCCTGCTCGCGATGATTGCCGCCGACCGCGAATGGAACGAGGGTGCCGCCCGCGCGAAGCTGCTCAAGATCTTCGAGGCGACCGGGCTGGAGGACGCGTGGGTGGTCGGCGTCCGCCGCCGCCTGTCGCGCGTATTGTTCGGATGACGATGACCCGGCGCCTCTCGATCTTTCCTCTGACCGGCGCGGTGCTGTTTCCCGGAATGCAGCTGCCGCTCCACATCTTCGAGCCGCGCTACCGTGCGCTGGTCGGCGATGCGCTGATCCGCGACCGGCAGATCGCGATGATCCAGCCACAGCGCCCGGTGGAGGGCGCACCGCTCTACACGGTCGGCTGTGTGGGACGGATCGGCGAGATCCAGGCGATGGACGACGGGCGGTACAACCTCATCCTCGAAGGCACCGCGCGGTTCCGGCTGGTGCGCGAGCTGGAGGTGACCACCGCCTTCCGCCAGATCGAGGCGGAAATCTGGGCGGAGGACGAGGACGAGACCCTCACCCATGCCCAGCGCGGCGGGTTCGAGCGCGAGGCGCGGGCCTTCGCGGATTCGCAGGGTTACAGCGTCGACTGGGACTCGGTCGGCCGCCTCGACGATCGCTCGCTGATCAACGGCGTCTCGCAGATCGCGCCCTTCGACCCGGCGAGCAAGCAGGCTTTGCTCGAGGCGCGCACGCTGACCGACCGGTGCGAGCTGCTCGTCCAGCTGATGCAATTCTACGGCCGCCACGACGGCGGCGAGGAAATCGTCACGCTGCAATAGGGCGAGGCTAGGCCGTGGCCTTCTGGCGAACGGCCAGATTGCGCAACGCCGCGGCCAGCGCGACGGGGTCGACCGGCTTGGTCAGCATCGGCGCGAGCAGTTCGGGCGCAATCTGGAGCGCGGGTTCGGCGTAGCCGGTGCAGTAGACGAACGGCACCCCGGCATTCCGCAGCGCCTCGGCCACCGGGGCGCTGCCCGAACCGGCGATGTTCACGTCGATTATCGCGAAGTCGGGCGTCTCGTCGCGGATTAGGCCGAGCGCCGCCGCCACGGTGTTCGCCGGCCCGAGGATGTCGCATCCGAGGTCGCGCACCGCGTCCATCAGGGTCAGCGCAATCAGCGCCTCGTCCTCGAGGATCAGCACCCGCTTGCCTTCCAGCGCGACCTCGCCGTCGGCATCGAAGGTCGGCCGGACCAGCGCGGCGGGATCGGCTTGGGGGGGTGCATCCCCCGCCACGTTACCCAGAACCGGGAAGGTGATCCGGCAGGCAAGTCCCGTCGCCGCCCAGTCGATATCGATTTCGCCGTCCAACTGGTGCTCGATCGCGCCCCGGATCGCTGTGGAACCGAAGCCGGGCGAGGCCGGAGGTTGAACCGGGGGGCCACCCGTCTCGCGCCAGTTCAAGACCAGGTTGGGGCCGTTCCCCTCCTCGACGCGGTGCCACGATACGGCAAGCCGCCCCTCCTCCACCGACAAGGCGCCGTACACCGCCGCGTTGATGGCCAGCTCGTGCAGAGCCATGGCGAGAGCCTGCGCGGCGTTCGGCACGAGCATCACCGCCGGCCCGTCGAGGGCCACCCGCTCGGAATTGTCCCGGGCGAAGGGGGCGATCTCCTCGCGCAGCAAGGTGTCGATGTCGACCCCCTGCCAGCGGTTCGCGGCGAGCAGCGTATGCGCCCGGGCGAGCGCCTCGATGCGCCCGCTGACCGCAGCCTTGAAGGCCTTCACGTCCTCGACCTTGGTGAGCCGCACCAGCGAGAGCACCACACCCAAGAGGTTCTTGGCGCGGTGATCCACCTCGTCCGCAAGGAAGCGCAGCCGCTCCTCTGCCATGCGCCGGTCCGTGACATCGAGCGAGATGCCCATGATACCCTGCGGCTGGCCTGCCGCATCGAAGAAGGGCGTCTTGACTGCCAGCCAGTGCGACATTTCCCCATTGGGAAGCACGAGCTTTTCCTCGATCTGGCGCATTTCGCCGGCCGCGATGATGGCTTGATCGTTGGCCATGATAGTGCGTGCCACTTCCTTGTCGGCGAGCACCTCCAGGTCATCGCGGCCGAGGAAGAACTCCGGATTGTGGCCCACCGCGCTCGCGAAGATTGGGTTTCCGAGCAGGTAGCGGCCCTCCAGATCCTTGGCGAAAGCCGCGCCGGGCAGGCTCTCGAAGAAGGTATGGAGCAGGGAGTTCGCACGATCACGCTCGTTCTCAGCGGTGCGGATGGGGGTCGCGTCGAAGTTGATGCCAAGCAGCCGTGCCGGCCGACCGGACGCGTCGCGCAGCAATTCGGCGCGGCCTGCCAGCCAGATGATCGCACCATCTTTCCGCCGGAAGCGGAAATCGATGTCGAGGCGGTCGAGACCGCGTCGCGCATCCTCGAAGCATTGGCGCGCGCGCTCCCGGTCCTGTTCGACGATGCACGCCATGAAGGCTTGCACCGAGGGGACTTGATCGACGCCGATCCCGGTCACCTCGCGGAAGGACGGTGACCACCACAGGCTGCCGGTCCTGAGGTCGAGATCCCAGATGCCGATCCGCCCGACGCTCTGGGACAGGTTGAGGCGTGCCTCGCTTTCGCGCAGGGCACCGAGCGTCCGGCGTAGCCATTGGGCCACGAAGATGTTGATTGCATTGCTCAGCAAGAACAGCACGAAGCTGATCGCGGCCGGTCCGGACTTCGACCATTGGCCGATCGGCTCGACCCAGAAATAGACGGCGGCCGCGCTGCTCAACGCCAGCGACAGGATACCGGCCCCGGTCCCACCGAACAAGGTGCACACCAAAACGACCGGGAAGAAGATAGCGTAGGGCACGATGCCGGTGCCCAAGTCGTCAAGGGCCATGCGGAGCAGGATCGCGCCAACGGTGACCAGGATGGTGACCGAGAAGACGGTCAGAGGGGAATGCCGACCGTGAAGCGCAAATCGCTCGTCGATGCCCGAATAGAAGTAAGGCACGGGCGCAGCCACATCATCGGGTTGGCGGGGATCGCCTCCGGACGCCGGCGCTGCGCCCAGCCCGGAAGACTGCGAGGTTTTGTCCAAGACGTCCTCTTTTCGAGACTCGTGGTCAGGAATGAGGCCACTCGATTGCGATTACGCCCCCTTGGCGGCACATCATTTGGTAAATTGATCCGCCACTCCCTAATCTATGTTGCCAAACTGGCGCCACTCGTCGCACAAGGCGGTCCAAGGTCGGCGGAATGCCTTTGGATGATGCGCAATTTGCGGCTATCGCCAAGCCCGAGGGCCGTCCGGGCGCTGGCTAAGGTGCGGGGAGATCAGAGTAGCATTCGAGGAGCTTGGGATATCCTCAGGCTTGTCCTCCTTGTGGCCGGCTCCAGAGAGTCGGCAGCAGGGCATTTTCGCGTCTTGCGCAGGCCGCATCCTGGCAGGCGTCCAGCAATCCCGAGCGGCCCTCGGCAAGGAGTAGAGCGATGGAAAGCCATGTCGTCGCATATGGGGAATATATGCCGCACGGGATGTGCCTTCTGTGGGAGCCGTGGCTGGTCTTGCTGTGGGCCGGTTCCGACTTCCTGATCTTCCTGTCCTACACCGCCATTCCCTTTGCGCTGTTCCTGGTGCTGCGCCGCCGCACGGAAGTGCCGCAGGCGCCGCTGATCGCGCTGTTCGCCGCCTTCATCCTGCTGTGCGGCATAACCCACCTGTTGATGATCGTGACGCTCTGGGTGCCGATCTATCCCTTCGTGGGATGGGTGAAGCTCGCCACCGGCCTCGTCTCCATGGCGACGGCGATCATGCTGTTCCGGCTGGTTCCGGCGCTCGTGCGCCTGCCGTCGCCTGCCGCGCTCGCAATCGCCAATCGCGATCTTCAAGGAGAGATTGCCGCGCACCAGGCGACGCTCGCCTCGCTCGATCAGCAGGTGCGCGAGCGCACCGCAGCGCTCGAAGCGGCGACCACCGCGCTGGCCGTTCAAGCGCGCGAGGCGGTGCACCGCAGCAGCAACCTGCTGGCGGTGGTCCACACCCTGGCGGTGCAATCCGCCAAAGGCGCCGGCAGCCTCGATGCCTTCCTCCCGCCCTTCCTCGGCCGGTTGCGCGCGCTGGCCGATGCGACCCGCGCCATTGCCAGCGAGGAGCAGATCGCCGCGCCTCTCGAGAAGGTCGTGGCAGCCGGACTGCGGGTGCTGCAGGAGACCTACGGCGGCCGGGTGAGCGCCTCGGGCCCGGCGCTCTCGGTCAATCCGACCGCTGCCCAGCACATCAGCCTTGCGCTGCACGAACTTGCTACCAACACTCTGAAATATGGCCTCGGTGCCGCAGAGTTGGGCGAGGTCGAGGTGCGCTGGACCGTCGACGGCGGAGAATTCGTCTTTGCATGGCGCGAGCATCCCGTCGCCCCGGGCACCGACGCGAACCCGGCTGTGGCGGGGTTCGGTACCATGCTGCTCACTGCGATCGTCCCCTCGACGCTCGGCGGCACCGCGACGCGCACCATCGAGGACGGTGCGCTGGTCTATCGGCTCACCGCCCCCCTCGCCACGATCATCGCACGCCGGCATATCGAGGACGACACGAGCCTCGCCGAAAGGATCATCGCGACAAGCTTCAGCGGTTGAGCCAAGCGGAGCGGGGGCGGCAGATCCGGTGATCGGAACGGCGCCGCCATGCTGCGCCGGGCGGGGCTACTAACTCCAGCCCTGTTCGCGCAAGCTCGCCAGCATGGCGCGACTGACGGGGACGGTAAGCCCGCCTTGAAGGGTCAGTGCGGCCTTCCCCTCGCGCCGCGCCAGCGCCTCCACGGCGCCGCGTGCCGCCCACCAGCTGCGATGCACCCGCGCGCCTGCCGCCTCGGGCAGCAACGCGCAGGCATCGGTCATGCGCATCAGCACCAAATCGCTCCCGGCCTCGGTGTGGACGCGCAGGTAATGGTCTTCGGCCTCGATCGCGATGAGCCGCGCCTGCCTGAGGCGGACGGGGAGCTTCTCGGCAATCAGCTCGGGCAGGACGGGGAGCTTTGGCTCTGTAGCGGGAGCGGCTTCGGGTTCCGGCGCGCTGATCTGAGCGGCGGCGGGCACTTCCGGTCCGAACGCATGAGGCGGCTCTGCCTCGGGGGACGCGGCCAGGAAATTGATCGTGGTCAGCACCAGCGCCACCATCAGCACCGTCAGGCCGAAGAAGGCGACCACTCCCGGCGTGATCGCGCCGATCCCGAAGAACAGCGCGGTCGCGACGATCACCATGAAGGTGTGCGGCACCGACACCAGCAGCGCGACCACCAGGATCTCGATCCAGCGCCTTCCCGCGAGCCCGCCCCAGGCGCTCACCGCCGTCTGCACAGCGATGCCGAGCAGCGAGCCGGGCAGGATCACGCTCGCCCAGTAAAGGAGCCGATAGCCGAAGGCCGCCTGCCCCGTGTTCATCGCGCCGAGCACCGCCAGCACCACCGCCGCGGCCAGCCCGATTCCCAGACCGCGCAGCGCGCGGGCACGCAGCGGATGTGCATTTGGCGAAGCGTGAAATGCAGGCAGGTTCATCTCGCGTATCCGGCGCCGCAGCTTGCGAAAGTTGGCGCGACGCCGCGCCTTAGCGAGGGCATCGGGGGTCTCGCAAGGCCCGCTTCGAGAGGGCCGAGATCAAGGAGAACCGACCAATGACTTTCCGCCTCGTTACCCCGCTTCTGCTCGCCGCCGCCGCGCTGCCGCTGGGCGGGTGTGCGATCTCGATCAACGACCCTGGCGCCCCCTCGACGTCGATCGCACGGGGCTCGGCCGCAAACCTGGCGATCCGCTTCGAAGGGATCGAGACCCCCAAGGGCCAGATCATGCTGAGCGTCTTCGACAATGCCGCGGCGCACGACCAGAACGGCGCTCCGGTGCGCGTCGCCGCGGTTCCGGTCGATGGCACGACGGCCATCGCCAGCTTCGAGGGCCTCGCGCCGGGCGATTATGCGGTGAAGGCGTTCCACGACATCGACGGCGACGGCAAGATGGGCACCAACCCTTTCGGCATGCCGATCGAGCCCTATGCCTTCTCGAACAACGCCAAGGTGCAGGGCGGCCCGCCGCGCTGGGAGGCGGCGCGTTTCCCCGTCGCCGCCGGGGCGAACACCATCAGCATCGCCATCAAGTAAGGGAGACAGGGACCATGCTCGACCGCCGAGAACTGCTCTGCCGGGGGATGCTTGCCGCCGGGGCCGCTGCGATGCCGCAGATGCTCGCCGCGCAGATGAAGCCCGCCGCAGACTGGACGCTGGGCCTAACCGACGTGATGGACGACATCGCCCCGCAGCCGCTCACCCGGCTCCACGGCAAGGCGCCCGCGCTCGCCGGCACGCTCTACCGCAACGGCCCGGCGCGCTTCCGGCGCGGGGCGAGCAGCGTCTCGCACTGGTTCGACGGCGACGGGCTGGTGCGCGCGTGGCGGATCAGGGGTGACAACGCGAGTCTCGCCGCGCGCTTCGTCGACACGCCCAAGCGGCGGATCGAGGAGCGGCTCGGCGCCATCGTCCAGCCCGGCTTCGGCACCCCCGCGCGCGCCGGCAGCGAGCTCGGCGGACCGGACGATGCCAACGCCGCCAACACCCACGTGATCGCCGCGGGCGGCCAGCTACTCGCGCTGTGGGAGGCGGGATCGCCTTTCGCGCTCGACCCCGAAACGCTGGCGACGCGCGGGCCCGTTACGTTCCGCGCGGACCTCGCGCAGATGCCCTTCCTCGCCCATCCCCGCATCGAACCTTCGGGCCGAATCTGGAACATCGGATCGGGCGGCGATCATGCCTTCATCTGGCGCTTGTCGCCAACGGGCCAGTTCGAGGCGGGCGAGACCGTCCGCCTGCCAATGGCGAGCTACATGCACGATTTCACCGCCACCGCGCGGCACCTCGTCATCCTCTGCCAGCCCTGGGTGCAGACCTCTCCCAGCGTGCCCTATATCCGGAGCCTCGCTTGGCAGCCCGAGCGCGGCAGCCGCGTGCTCGTAATTGATAAGGACGACCTTTCGAAGCGCCGCGAATACGAACTGCCGCCGCTGTTCTTCTTCCATCTTGGCGATGCTTGGGAGGAGGCGGACGGCACGATCCGCTTCGACGGGTGCTTCCACAAGGACCCGGTCTTCCCGATCCTCGGCGCGTCGGCGTTGGTCGAGGGGCGGCACGAGCATGGCGAGATGCCCGCGCTCACCCTCGTCACGCTGCGCCCCGATGGCCGGGCGGAGCTGGCCGAAGCCGGGATCACCGCCGAATTCCCCCGCGCCGCCCCGGAAATCGCCGGGCTGCCGCGGAGCCAGACGGTCTTCGTCGGTGACTATGGCAACGACCGGCCCTTCGCGCGCGTCGTCGGCATCTGGGACTGGAACAAGGGCCGCTCCGACCGCTTCGACTTCGGGCCGCAGCAGCTGGTCGAGGAGTTCGTGCCCGTCGGCGACCACCTGATCGGCACGACGCTCAATCTCGCCGCGCGCGCAAGCGAGCTGCACGTCTTCGACGCCCGCCGCATCGCCGATGGCCCCGTCGTGTCGTGGCGCAGCGATGTGGCGCTGCCGCTGACCTTCCACGGCAGCTGGGTGGCGACCTGAACGAGAGGGGATCTGACCACACGAGAGCGCCAGTTCGACCCTTCATCATCCCGGTCTCGCCTGCCTTAGCCGATAGAAGATCCCGCTTTCATCGTATCCGGTCAGTTCAAGCACGCCGCTCACTGTGAACACGCGCGTCTCGCTAGTGGGGAAAGCGGTATCGGCGTAGACGTCGATGAACTGGTTGGGCGCGGCGTGGAAGTGGAAGGGGCAGCCGGGCGGATAGCCGAGCAGCACGAAGCGCTTTTGCGTGCGTCCGGCGCTGAGCGGCATCATCCAGCCTGCGACGGTGATCCGCTTGCCGGCCAATGCCTTCACCTGCGGCGTGAATTTCGGCTTGGAGACGATGTAGCCCTGTGCATCCTTACGGGTGGTTTCGCCGGTGGATTCGAGGACTTTCCATGAGACACCTCCCTTGGGCGTGGCGGCTGGCTTCCAGATGTCCTCGACCGCACGGCCGGATTTGTAGTCGGGGGCCTGCGCGGCGCTGTATGTCTGCCGGGCTTCCTGGATGACTGCTGCATCGCGCTTGGTCCCTTGGACGGCGGCGGTGATCGCCTGCGCGACATTGACACTGATCACGGTGGCAAGGATCAGCATGGTCGCCTTCCAGCTCATCTCCGCAAGCTCCTCTCTGGTCATCGTCAGCTGGCCCGCGCGAGCACGCGGGCGGGATCGAGGTTGTAGACGCGCAGTGCCGGGACCAGCGCAGCCAGTGCGCCGATGCCGATTACGCCTGCGACCAGCGCCACCTCGCCCGGCAGCACGCGCCAGGGCGAAAGGCCGAGCTCCGCAAAGGTCGGGAAGCTCGCCCGCGCGACCATGAGGAGCGTGTGTGCGCCTGCCCAACCAGCCAGCGCCCCTAACAGCGCCGTGACGACACCTTCGAGCATCACCGTGCCGAACACCTGGTAGCGGCTTGCCCCCATCACACGCAGCAGCGCCAGATCGCCCTCGCGGCTGCGCACCATGCCGACCAGCGCGACCAGGATCGCAAGGCCGCCGGTGGCTGCGAGGAGCCAGGCGAAGATGCGGATCCCCTCGATACTCGCGCCGACGAGGTCGAGCAGGCGCGCGGTCTCGGTCGCGGGAACGGCGGCCTGCAGCGCGCTCTGACGGTTGATCATGGCAGGGATGCGCAGGGCACCGGCTGCGCTACGATAGGTGACAAGCAGGGCGGTGTATTCAGGCTCCAGACCTTGCGCGCCGGTCTGCGCCTGAAGCGGAGCTGCCGATCCCTCTTCATGCTCATGCGCGTGGCCTGCCGCGTCCTCATGGCCGGACACGCCTACGTGCGCGTGCGCACCGATCCCGTGCACCGCCCACACGCTTTCGACCGGGGTCAGGATCAGGCGATCGGCCACACCGCCGGTGGGCGCGAGGATACCGACGACCACGAAGGGCGCATGGTCATGGCCCTGCGCGCCGTCCTCGTCTTCGCCCAGCCCGTGGCTGCCGACGAATTTCTGGCCCAGGCCCGCTCCGGTTGCGCGCGCGACCTCGGCCCCGATGACGGCATCCATCGGATCAGCGAAAGCGCGGCCTTGGGACAGCTTGGTGCCGTAAAGCTGGCCGAAGCCAGCATCCGTGCCCACGATCCGGTAGCCGCGGAAATTGTCGCCGAGCGCCAGCGGTATGACCTGCGCCACCGCAGGATCGCGTTCCAGCAGGGTGCGGGCTGACAGGGGAATGTTGCCGGTCGGCTGATCGATGTGGAACACGCTCGACAGGATCAGCTGGAGCGGCGAGCCTTTGGCCCCAACCACCAGATCGATCCCGCGCGCGTCCCGATCGAAGCGCTCGCTGGCCTGCGTGCCGAGTAACAGCAAGAGCACCAGCATCGCCACCGCGATCGCGATCAGCAGGACATTGAGCGCCGTCGTCAGCGGTCGGTCGCGCAGATAGGCGAGCGCAAGGGAGATCATGCGGTCAATCTACCCTCGTCCAAGGTGAGGGTGCGCGCAAAGTGAGGGCGCAAGCGTTCATCATGGGTCGCGACCAGCAGCGCCGCGCCCGTTTCCTGCGCCAGTTCGCCGAGCAACCCGGCGACCGCGGCGGCGTTGGCGGCATCGAGTGCGGACGTCGGCTCGTCCGCGATCAGGATTGCCGGGCGTACCACAAGCGCGCGGGCGATGGCGGCGCGCTGCGCCTCACCCTGGCTCAGTTCGTGCGGGCGGGCATGAGCGCGGTGGGCGATACCGAGGCGGCCCATAAGCGCATCGATCCGCGCCGGATCGCTGCCGCCCGTCTGGAGCTTCTGCGCAAGCGCAAGATTGGCCCGCAACGAGAGGGCCGAGACGAGCCGAAGCGATTGGAACACGATCCCGAAATGCCGCCGCCGCACTCCGTCGTCGATCGGTGCATCGCCCAACGTCACGCGCCCGCTGTCTGGCCGCTGCAAGCCGCATAGCAGGTTGAGGAGCGTCGACTTGCCCGATCCCGAAGGACCGAGCAGCAGCGCCCGTTCGCCGGCCGCGAGGGTGAAGGACACGCTCGCCAGCACCGAGCGGCCACCATAGCTCTTGCAGAGGTCGCTTGCCGTCAGGTGCATCGTCAGTGCGGATGGGCCTTGCGCAGCCGGCGCCAGTGCGCGGCGAGCAGCAGCAGCGTGCCGGCGACCGTCAGCGCGACCTCGCCCGCTTCGCTGGCGATGAAAAGGCCGCCGATCAGCGCTACGAATGCGGAGATGACGAGCAGGCTTTGCGCAGCCCCCGGTTGTCCGCGCAGCAGAACCGGTCCGCTGACCAGCAGCACGGGGGCAATCAGCGCGGCGTGCACCCATGCGTTCTCGCGCAGGCCCTCCGGCAAAGTCGCGAGGATAGCGATCGGAAGGCTCGCCAGCAGCCATGGCAGGGCAAGGCAGTGCAGCAGACACAGCACCGAAAGGCTCATCCCCAAGCGGTGCCATGGGGCCTCGTGATTGGCGCTGGCTGCTGATCCTGACATACGTTGCCCCTATTGCGTGATGTTACAACATTACTTAAATGCTGATCGCGTCACCGCAAGCCCCCAGTCAAGGATTCGCCCGATGAACGCCACGCCTGACCGCCGCCTGCCAGTCACCGTGCTCTCCGGCTTCCTCGGGGCGGGGAAGACCACGCTGCTCAACCACATCCTCGCCAATCGCGAGGGCAAGCGGGTGGCGGTGATCGTCAACGACATGAGCGAGGTGAATATCGACGCCGATCTGGTTCGCGGCGGCGAGGCGGCTTTGAGCCGCGCCGAGGAAAGCCTCGTGGAGATGACCAATGGCTGCATCTGCTGCACGTTGCGCGACGATCTGCTGAAGGAAGTGCGCAAGCTCGCCGAGGAAGGGCGGTTCGACTACCTCGTGATCGAGAGCACCGGTATTTCCGAACCCCTGCCGGTCGCCGCGACCTTCTCGTTCCGCGACGAAAATGACGAATGTCTGGGCGATGTCGCGCGGCTCGATACGATGGTGACGGTGGTCGATGCGCTCAACCTGCTGGCTGATTATTCGAGCACCGATCTGCTCTCTGCACGCGGCGAGACGGCGGGAGAAGGCGATGACCGCAGCCTTGTCGGCCTGCTCGTCGAACAGATCGAATTCGCCGATGTGGTGATCGTCAACAAGGCCTCAGCCGTCAGCCCCGAACAGCTGGCGACGGTCAAGCAGGTGGTCGCCTCGCTGAATGCCGATGCCCGCATCATCGACGCCGATTTCGGCAAGGTCGCGCTCGACACCATCATGGGCACCGGCCTCTATGACGAAGAGCGGTCCGAACAGCACCCGCTGTGGATGAAGGAGCTTTACGACTACGCCAGCCACCGCCCCGAAAGCGAGGAGTATGGCGTCGAAAGTTTCGTCTACCGCGCCCGCCGCCCGTTCCACCCGGCGTCGTTCTACCGCTTCCTGACGGGGGATGCGCTCGACAAGGTGATCCGCGCCAAGGGGCATTTCTGGCTTGCCACCCGCACTGATTTCCTCGGCGAGCTGGCGGTTGCGGGCCACCAGAAGACCGTCAGCCGCATGGGCCGCTGGTGGGCCGCCGTGCCCAAGAACCGCTGGCCCGATGACGGCACATTCGAGGAATTCGTCATCCGCCACTGGGACGCGGTGTGGGGCGACCGGCGGCAGGAACTGGTGTTCATCGGCATCGGGCTCGACAAGGCGGCCATCACCAAGGCGCTCGACGCCTGCCTTGTCCCCACCGACGAATTCGCTCCCGAAAAGTGGGAGCGGCTCAACGATCCCTTCCCCGCTTGGGGCGAAGCGCAAACGAGCCTCGAGCCGGCCGAATAAGCACCGCTGCCGCCTCCTCCCCCGCGCTGAATGATGGGACGGCGATCCACCTGCCTGTGTCGCCTTAGCCTATGCTGCGAGGCTGGTGATGTGCGAAGCTTGCGGCTCGATCGAAACGATCGAGGGCAGCAAGGTGGCTGAGGCACTCGAACAGCAAGGCTGGGCCGCGCACTTTGGTTCACGGCGCAAGGTGATCGAGGTGGCCGGGCTTTGCCAGTCCTGCGACGAGCTCGCCGTCCGTTTCCGAACGGCGGTCGCTAGGTGATCCTACGCTTCGACGGCGAAGGTCAGCTCGGCGTGCTCCTCAAGCCGCTTGACGAGGTCCTCGCCGAGGAACGCCCCCGGCGTGCCGATCCCGCCCGGCTTGGTGCAGGAGAGGAGCGCGATGCCCGTCTCCGAGAGCATCCGGCTGGTCGAGCCGTAGCCCGGATCGTAGCGGCCCTTGACGCCGTATTGCAGGCGCTGGCCGTCGTCCATGTCGGCGACGAACACGACGTCATAGAAGCCGTTCTCGCGCTCCTCCTTGCTGGGGCCCTCGCCCGGCTTGGGCGGCTTTGCGCCGAAAGGGTTCTTCATGAACTCGAGCGCCGCCTGCGCCGCCGCCTTGCCCGCCTCGCCGGGGCTGGTCAGCATCATCTCGTCATACTGGAAATCGGTGCCGTAGGGATGGCCGAGCAGGAAGTTGGTGCGGTGGACGTTCTTGGTGTTGATCGGCGCCATGACGAAGGGCGCGGACCATTTGCCGAGATCGTCCTCATAGGACGGGATCATGCCCGAGGGCTGATCCGGCCCCTCGAAGCCCGGGGTGAGCGCGAAGGGGTTCCGCAGCACGTTGATGAGCGAGACGTCCTTCGCCGCCGCCTTCATCGTCGCTCCGAGGCTCGCCGCCGTCCCGCCCGAGAACGTGCCCTGCATCGCCCGCACGCGGCCCCTGATGCGGGGCGCGGGCTTGCCGAAACGCTCGACGCAGGCCTTCTGGGTCATCATCACGCCGAGATCGAAGGGGATGGAATCGAACCCGCTCGAAAAGCAGATGCGCGCGCCCGAGGCCTCGGCGGCGGCCTGGTGCTCCGCAATCTTGGCCGCCATCCACGCGGGCTCGCCGCACAGGTCGGCATAGTCGGTGTCGGTCGCCACGCAGGCCGCGACCAGTTTGTCCCCGTAGAGCTGGTAGGGGCCGACGGTGGTGAGGACCACGCGGGTGCGCGCGCACATCGCCTCGAGATCGGCAGCATCGTCAGCATTGGCGACGACAAGCGGCGTGTTCGCAGGCGCGCCGATCAGATCGCGCACTTCCTCGAGCTTGGCGAGGCTGCGACCCGCCATCGCCCACTTCGGCCCGTCGTCCCGCGCACCGTAATGCTGCGCCAGATATTCGGCGACCAGCCGCCCGGTGTAGCCCGTGGCGCCATAGACGATGACGTCGAATTCGCGGGTGCTCATGATCCAGTCTCCGTTCGCCCCGAGCTTGTCGAAGGGCTGCTTCTCTTGTTCGCCGTTGAAGAGGAAAAACGGTGCTTCGACAAGCTCAGCACGAACGGAAGTCGGCTACAGCCGCGGCAGCGTGACCCCGCGCTGGCCCATGTATTTGCCCGCGCGGTCCTTGTAGCTGGTCTCGCAGCGCTCGTTGCCCTGAAGGAACAGGAACTGGCACGCGCCCTCGTTGGCGTAGATTTTCGCGGGCAACGGCGTGGTGTTGCTGAATTCCAGCGTCACATGGCCCTCCCAGCCCGGCTCCAGTGGGGTCACGTTGACGATGATCCCGCAGCGCGCATAGGTCGATTTGCCGAGGCAGATCACCAGCACGTCTTCCGGCACCCGGAAATATTCCACCGTGCGGGCGAGCGCGAAGGAGTTGGGGGGGATCACGCAGACATCGGTCTCGCGGTCGACGAAGCTGTTCGCTGCGAAGTCCTTGGGGTCCACCACCGCCGAATCGACATTGGTGAAGATCTTGAACTCGGGCGCCACGCGCGCGTCGTAGCCGTAGGACGAGAGGCCATAGGAGATCACCCCGTCGCGCCGCTGCGCCTCGACGAAGGGCTCGATCATGCCATGCTCGAGCGCTTGGGTGCGGATCCATTTGTCGGAGAGAATCGCCATGCCAGAGGGATTCCCGATGGCGGGCGCCGGAGCAAGGGCAAGGCCCGTTCTATCCCCCTTCGCCTCACCGGCACTTGAGCCGGATAACCTCCCAATCCAATTGGCTCGGGTGGCCGCCGACGCGGCGCACTTCGGCATCGACGCATTTCTCGGCGGTTGAGCGTGTGTCGAGCGACGCTCCGCGAACCCGGCGATCGAAATCAATCACGTCCTGCAAGTCCTGCGCGGTAAGATCGTGCGCCGCGAGACGACCGGCGCGCAGCGCCTCGTAATGCGCCCGCGCACGCAGGATGCGCGCCTGGTAGGGGTCGGACACCTCGTGGGGAGCAGGCTTGGCGCGCATCTCGACTTGGGCCGTGGCTCCGCTGGCCGGCAGCGCCAGCAGGCAGGGCAGCATCATCCGCACGGGCGATAGCTTCATCACGGCTCTCCTCGCGATGCACGATCCGCCCCGGAAGCTGACCCCATCCTGAACTCGGCCCAGACCGGCAGATGATCCGACGCGTTGGCGGCCAGCGCGCTCCTGTGGACGCCGCAGTCCGTCGGGGTCAAACGCTCGCAATGCATGATCCGGTCGAGCCGCCCCAATGGGCGCCGACTCGGGAAGCTCGGCCCCGGATCGAGCAGCGCGAAGTGCTTGCCGAATTCGCGGAAGCAGCCGGCGACAGAGCGCCATTCGTTGAGGTCGCCCATCAGCACCGTCGCCCGCTCGGCCCGCGCGGTCGCGGCGAGCGCGGCGATGGCGCGCGCCTGGCGCACGCGCCACAGGCCGGAGAGGTCGAGGTGCATCCCGAACACGCACAGCTGCGCGCCGCCCACATCGAGCGTGGCCGTCACCACCCCGCGCGGCTCGAGGCAGGGGATGTGGAGGATATCGTGGCTTTCCACCGCGATCCCGCGCCGCACGAGGATCGCATTGCCGTGCCAGCCCATCGAATCGTGCTGCACATCGAGAGGGACGGGCTCGTAATCGGTGTGCCCCTCGATCAGGAACCGCGGGAGCACGCTGGCGCGGGTGCCGAACCGCAAGTCCGCCTCCTGCAGGCACACCACGTCCGCATCCACCTCGTTCAGCACGTTGAGGATGCGCGCCGGATCGCGGCGGCGGTCGGTGCCCACGCCCTTGTGGATGTTGTAGCTGGCGACCTTGAGGGTCCGGCGCGGCGAGGTTTGATCGGGCATGGCCCGCCAGGATAGCCGCCACCGTTCTAATTCGATAGAGGCGCGCGCGCGGCTCGTCGTAACCGAGCGGCATGACGTATGGCGCGCGGGTCTTCTGGTCCTTCGATGGCGGCGCCCGGGGTGACTGGGCGGTGACCGGGATGACCACACTGGCGGGCGAAAGCCTGCCGCCGGTTGCAGGCCTCTCGGTGCGGCAGGGCGGCGGCTGGTTGGAGGCGCCCGCACCCGTCTGGTCCCTCTGCGGCGTTGCCAGCCACCTGCGCTACACCTTGCGCGACGAGTTCAGCGCCCTTACCGCGCGCGGCAGCCCGTTGGGCCGGGCCGAGGCACGGCGGGCGGCGTTGATCCCGATCAGCAAGAGCGAGGCGTGGTGGGCGCTCGCGCAGGACGAGCGGCGGCGCATCTACGAGGAGCAGTCGCGCCACACCAGCATCGGGATGGAATACCTCCCCCGGATCGCCCGACGCCTCCACCACGGCCGCGATCTCGGCGAGCCCTTCGACTTCCTGACGTGGTTCGAATTCGCGCCCGACCATGAGCCCCTGTTCGACGAGCTGCTCGCGCGGCTTCGGGCGAGCGAGGAGTGGACCTACGTGACGCGCGAGATCGACATTCGGCTGACGAAGCGTTCGTAAGACCTCGCCCGACGGCGCGGCTCAGAGCGGGCGCACCCCGAGCCGGGGATTGAGCGCGGCGATGTGGTTCAGCCACTTCTTCGGCCGTCGCAGCATATCGGCGGGGTAGTCCACCTTCAGCCCCAGCAGTTCCGCCATCCGCCCGACGAAGTGGATGCAGTTGCGGGTATCGAGGTCGTAATGCCTGCCCGGTGCGCTGCGCCACGCCTCGACCTCGGCGACGATCCGGCGATACTGCGCGTCGGTGAGCGTCAGGGTGAAATGCCGGTTGGTGCGCCTGATCTGCTCGGGCTTTTCGGTGAAAACGATGTGCTCCACCGGCCCGCGCAGCACAGCTGGACTGACCGAGCGGGCGGAAAAGCCGTAGTTCTCGTTCACCACCGCGCCCGTCTCCTCCAGCGTGCCGTCCAGCACGATGAAGGTGTGCGGGTAGCGGCCGAACATCACCGAGCCGTTGAAGCTGTGGAAGTGAATCCGCACCTCGCCCAGCACCGGCCCGGGCAGGGCCAGCGCCAGCACGAGGACAAGGCGCTTCAGCAGGCCGAGCATGGGCAGCGGCTCAGCTTGCCAGCAGGGTGGCGTTGCCGCCTGCCGCGGTGGTATCGATGGTGGTCACCCGCTCGGTCGCGAAGCGGGCAAGGTAGTGCGGGCCGCCCGCCTTGGGCCCGGTGCCCGACAGGCCCTCGCCGCCGAAGGGCTGGCTCTCCACCACCGCGCCGATCTGGTTGCGGTTGACGTAGAAATTGCCGACCCGCGCGTGTGCCTGCACATAGCGCCGCGTCTCGGCGATGCGGCTGTGGAGCCCGAGGGTGAGGCCAAAGCCGGTCGCGTTGATGTCCGCCACCACCTGCGGCAGCTCGCCCGCGCGGAAGCGGACGATGTGGAGCACCGGGCCGAAGTTCTCTTCCTTCAGCACGGACAGGGACGGCACCTCGATGATCGTCGGCGCGACGAAGCTGCCCTTCCCGCACGCCTCGGGCAGCGGCAGGCGGGCGACGGGGAAGCCCTTTGCCTCGCAGTCGGCGACGTGCGCCTCGAGACGCTCGCGCGCCGCCGCGTCGATCACCGGGCCGACATCGGTCGCGAGGTCGGAAGGATCGCCCACGGTGAGCGCCTCGAAACCGCCCCGGATCATCTCCAGCATGGCGTCGGCGACGTCCTCCTGAAGATAGAGCACCCTGAGCGCCGAGCAGCGCTGCCCGGCGCTCTGAAAGGCGCTGCCGACCACGTCGCGGACCACCTGTTCGGGAAGCGCCGAGGAATCCACGATCATCGCGTTCTGCCCGCCGGTCTCGGCGATCAGCGTGGCGATCGGCCCGTCTCGGCTCGCCAGCGCGCGGTTGATGGCGCGGGCGGTGGCGGTCGATCCGGTGAAGGCGACCCCGGCGAGGCGCGGATCGGCGGTCAGCGCCGCGCCAACCTCGGTGCCGCCGGGGATCAATTGCAGGACCTCGGGGGGGATGCCCGCCTCATGACACAGCTTGATGGCGAGCGCCGCGATCAGCGGGGTCTGCGGCGCGGGCTTGGCGAGCACGGCATTGCCGGCCGCGATTGCCGCCGCCGCCATGCCGATGAAGATCGCGAGCGGGAAGTTCCACGGCGCGATGGTGACGAAGACGCCGCGTCCGTGGAGCGCGAGGGTGTTCTCCTCGCCGGTCGGTCCGGGCAGGACGATCGGCGCGGCAAACTGGCGGCGCGCCTCGGAAGCGTAGTAGCGCAGGAAGTCGACCGCTTCGCGCACCTCCAGCACGGAATCGAGCAGCGTCTTGCCCGCCTCGCGCTGGCAGAGGCTCAGGAACTCCGCTGTGTGCGCCTCGAAGAGGTTGGCGACCTCCTCCAGCAAGAGGGCCCGCTTTTCGCCGCCGAGGGCATCCCAGCCGGGCTGGATCTCGGCGGCGCGGGCAAAGGCGGCGTCGATCTCATCGGCAGTGGCTTCGCGCACCGTGCCCACGGTGCGGGCGCGGTCGTGCGGGGAGGCGACCTTCGCTGCCGTGCCGGACCCTCCGAAGGTTGGCACGGCCTCCCACTGGCGGTTTTCGAGCGCCTTCAGTTCGGCCAGCAGCGGCCCCAGCACCAGCGGGTCGGAAAGATCCACCCCGGCGCTGTTCTGCCGCGCGCCGAAGATTGCCGCCGGCAGCGGGATCGCCGGGTTGCGGCGCGGGTCCATCGCCGCGAGCTCCGCCACCGGATCGCCGACCAGTTCCTCCGCCGGAATGTCGGCATCGCCCATCCGGTTGACGAAGCTGGTGTTCGCCCCGTTCTCGAGCAGGCGCCGCACGAGGTAGGCGAGCAGCTCCTTGTGCCCGCCGACGGGCGCGTAGATCCTGACCGGCGTGCGCTGGTTGCCTTCCAGGACGTGAAGTGCGTCGTAGACCTCCTCGCCCATGCCGTGGAGCCTTTGAAACTCGAAAGGCTTGCCCCCGGCGAGGTGCTTGATCGCCCCAATCGTGTAGGCGTTGTGCGTCGCGAAGGCGGGGCGGATCACGTCGGCGTGCTCGAACAGCCGGGCGGCGCAGGCGAGGTAGCTGACGTCGGTCGCGACCTTGCGGGTGAACACCGGGTAGTCGGTGTAGCCGCCCACCTGCGCGAGCTTCACCTCGCTGTCCCAGTAGGCGCCCTTGACGAGGCGCACAAAGAGCTTCCTCCCGTGCCGCCGCGCGAGCTTGCCCGCCCAGTCGCACACCCACAGCCCGCGCTTGGAATAGGCCTGGATGGCGAGGCCGAAGCCCTCCCAGCGGCTGCCGTCGGGGCGGCGGAACAGCGCGTCGTCGGCGACCAGTTCCTCGATAATGTCGAGGGAGAGCTCGAGCCGCTCGGCCTCCTCGGCGTCGATGGTGAAGTGGATATCGGCATCGCGAGCGCGCAGCGCGAGCGCCCTCACCATCGGCACCATCGCCGCCCTCGCCTTGTCGGCATGGAAAAAGTCGTACTTGGGGTGCAGCGCCGAGAGCTTCACCGAGATCCCCGGCGAACCTGCCACCCCCGCCCCCGCCTCGCGCGCCAACCGGTCGAGCGCGCGCTCGTAGGCCTGCCGGTACTTCTCGGCATCGGCGAAGGTCATCGCCGCCTCGCCGAGCATGTCGAAGGAGTGGGTGATCCCCCGCGCCCGCTCCGGCGCGGCGCGCTTCAGCGCCTCGTCGATGGTGCGGCCGAACACGAACTGGCCGCCCAAGATCTTCATCGCCTGGCCCGTCGCGGTGCGAATCACGGGCTCGCCCAGGCGGTTCATCGCCCGCTTGAAGGCGCTCCCCAGCCCCTTCTGCCGCGCGTCAGGCGGATCCAGCACCTCGCCCGTCAGCATCAGCGAGAAGGTCGCGGCGTTGACGAAGGTCGAAGAACTCTCGCCGAGGTGCTCGCCCCAGTCGATCTGCCCGATCTTGTCCTTGATCAGCGCATCGGCCGTCGCCGCATCGGGCACGCGCAGCAGCGCCTCGGCGAGGCACATCAGGGCGATGCCCTCCTCGGTGTCGAGGCCGTATTGCTGGAGGAAAGCGTCGATCCCGCTCGCCTTCTTGGCCCGCGCGCCCTCGATGAGGTCGATCGCCAGTCGCGCCGCCGCCTCGTGGACGCGCGCCGCGGGCGCCGCCTGGGCGAGCCGCTCGGCGATGCAGGCCTCCTCGTCCTGGCGATAGGCGCGCCTCAGGTCGGTGCGGTCGATCGCGGCGGGAGCGGCGGCGGAGAAGTCGGCCATCTGGTTTCACCTGAAACGATTCGAGGGTCTGAAGGCGGCGCTCTGAACCCACCGAGGCTGCGCTTCAAGCGCCCACTTTGCAATGCGCGTCCTTGACCCGCGCGGCGCCCTGCCGTTAGCCTTGCCGCGTCGCGACCATCGGGAGGCTTCACACCATATGCGGATGTTCTGCTTCCACTGCCGCGACGGCGAGGACGGCGGGCGCCTGCGCGCGATCCACAGGCCTGCCCATCTCGAATTCGTTCACGCCAATGCCGAGCATTTCGTGATCGTCGGCCCGCTGAAGCGCGCGGATGGCCTGATCATCGGCTCGCTGCTGATCGTGAAGGCCGAGGACGAGGCGGCGGCGCGCGCGATCCTTGCCGAGGACCCCTACCTCACCGGCGGGGTGTGGCAGCTGATCCGGGTGGACGAATTCTCGCCCCTGCTCGGCGACTGGGCCTGACCCGGAAGCCCCCCGCGAAGCCGCAGGCGAGCGCCCCCTCCCTCACCGCGAAGCCGTCAGGCGAGCGCATCCTCGGGCTGCGCGCCGCCGTTGGCCCGGTTCCACCTCACCGACGACCAGAAGGCGAGCCCGATCAGCACCGCGCCGATCAGCCCGGTGATGACCTCCGAAATGTGCATGAAGGTGTTGAGGTACATGATCACCGCGAGCGCGAGGATCGCGTAGAAGGCGCCGTGCTCGAGATAGCGGTATTCGCTCATCGTCCCCTTGTTGACGAGGAAGATCGTCATCGAGCGAACGAACATCGCGCCGATGCCGAGGCCGATGGCGATGACGATCAGGTTGTTGGTGAGCGCGAAGGCGCCGATCACCCCGTCGAAGCTAAAGCTCGCATCGAGCACCTCGAGATAGAGGAATGCGCCGAAGCCCGCCTTGGCAACGTCGCCGGTGGTGGGCGTCGGCGGTTCGAGCAGGTGGTTGACGATCTCGACCGCGAGATAGGTCAGGAGGCCCGCGATGGCGGCGATAAGGAAGGTCAGCGCCTCCTCCGCAGGGAGCACGCTCGACACCGCCCAAGTGCCGGCGAGCACCACACCGATGGCGATGGCCTCGATATTGGCGACCTTGGACAGCGGCCGCTCGATCGCCTCGATCCAGTTCACCTCCTTCTCGGCGTCGAAGAAATACTTCAAGCCGACCATGCCGAGGAACGCCCCGCCGAAGCCCATCAGGCCGACATGGGCCTCGCTGACGATACGCTGATATTCGGCCGGCTTGCCAAGCGCGAGCTCGATCGCCTCGATGGGGCCGATTTGGGCTGCGACCATGACAATCACGAGCGGGAAGACGATCCGCATCCCGAACACCGCAATGGCGATCCCCCAGGTGAGGAAGCGGTGCTGCCAGACCGGGTCCATGTCCTTGAGAATCGAGGCGTTGACCGCGGCATTGTCGAAGGACAGCGACACCTCGAGCACGGCGAGCACCGCGCAGATCCACAGGATGCCGAGCATCCCGTCAAGGGTGCCGGTCAGCTCCCAACCGTACCAGCCGCCGATCGCGAGGCCCGCGAGGGTGAAAAGCAGCGAGCCGCCGAAATGCTTGAGCATGGATGATCCTGTGTGAATGACCGCGCGCTCATAAAGCGCCGCGGAGCCGCCCGCTAGAGGCCGAAGCTGCCCTTGAGGCCGTCGATCACATATTGTGCGGCGAGCGCTGCCAGCAGCACGCCGAGCAGCCGGGTGATGACCGCCTCGACCTTGTCGCCCGCGAGCCGGATCAGCGGCCCCGCCGCGAGCAGCGCGGCCGCCGTGATCGCCAGCACCGCAGCGAGCGCGGCGAGCACCTGACTCATCGCCGCCCAGTCCCCGCCCGCCTCGTTCATCAGCAGCATCACTGCCGCGATCGCGCCCGGCCCCGCCAGCATCGGCATCGCCATCGGGAAGACCGAGACGTCTTCGATCTCGGGCGTTGCGGCGACCTTCTCGGCACGTTCCTCGCGGCGCTGGGTGCGCTTCTCGAAGACCATGTCGAAGGCGATGAAGAACAGCATAAGCCCGCCCGCGATGCGGAACGAGTTCAGCTCGATATGGAGCGCGCCCAGCAGTTCCTTCCCGAACAGCGCGAAGACCAGGAGGATCGCCGAGGCGATCCCGGTCGCGCGCAGCGCCATGCTACGCGCCTGCTCGCGGGAAGCGCCCTTGGTGAGCCCGGCATAGATCGGCGCGCACCCGGGTGGGTCGATCACCACGAACAGGGTGACGAAGGCAGACAGGAAGGTCTCGGTGAGGGCCATGTGGCGGCGCCCCTCACATCATTTGGGGTCCGGGGCAAGGCTTTGTTCCAACGGCGTGGTCCAGCGGCCCTCATAGAAGTAGTCGGCGGCGATGAAGCGCGTGCCGTCGGCCTTGTGCTGCCAGCGCCAGCGCAGCGTGCCGTCGCGCGAGAGGCCCCCGCCCTCGGTGCCGTCCGCGCCGATGGGCAGCGCGGGCGGTGGGGCGACGGGGACGCCGGCGCGCGGGCAGGACGCGATCAGGCCCTGCACCGCGTCGATGGCGGTGACGATGATGTCGCCCTCCTCGATCCGCTCCCTGGGCGGCGGCTGCGGGTTGTCGTCCCCGCCGGCATCGAAAATGTAGCGATAGTCGCCATTCGCCTGCCGCTCCCAGACCGTGGCGAAATTGCCGACCGTGCCGTCAGGGTTGCGGAAGCGTCCCTTGCTGACCGCAAGCGAACCGTCGCAGCTCATCACCACGACGCGCGGGCTCCATTGGACGGCCTGCGGCGGATCGGTTTGCGTGGCGAGCCACGGCAGGATCGCGAAGGGGCCGCTCCCGCCGTGCAGCATCGCACCCGGCGCGGCAAATTCGCGGAAGGCGGTCCACTGCCCGCGCTCGCGTGCGGCGCGGCTGAAGGCAAGTTCGGCGGCGACGATGGTGCTCGGCTGCGCCGCCCCCGGCGCGCGGGCGAGCGCGCGGTCGATCATCGCCACCTGCCGTTTGGTCGGCTTGGGCTGCCCGCCGCTTCCGGTGCAGGCGGCGAGCGCGAGGGTGCTGGCGAGGATCAGCGCGGGGGCGAGGATGCGCATGGAATGCTCCGGGGCTGGCGACAGGGAATGCCGGTCTGGCGCAAAGCGCAGGCCACGACAACAGGTTCCGGATTGGCGCGGAGCCTTGCGGACGCCATGATCGGTGCGAGCCGCCGGGCGGCGCAACGGCGATGAAATCGAGAGGACGCGAACCATGGACGTATCGAAGCTGATGTTCCGCGAAGGCCTGATGGCGGGCGAGCGCATTCTCGTCACCGGCGGCGGCACCGGGCTCGGGCGGGAGATGGCCGAGGCCTTCCTGAAGCTCGGCGCGACCGTCTACATCTGCGGCCGCCGTCAGGGGAAGCTCGACGAGACGGCTGAGGAACTGACGAAGCTGCACGGCGGCAAGATCGTGGGCCACGCCTGCGATATTCGCGATCCGGACGCGATCCATGCGATGGTCGACAGCATCTGGGCCGATGGCGGCGCGCTCACCGGTGTGGTCAACAATGCCGCCGGCAACTTCATAAGCCGCACCGAGGACCTTTCGGTGAACGGCTTCAACGCCATCGCCGACATCGTGATGCGTGGCACCTTCTACGTGACGCTCGACATCGGCAAGCGGCTGATCGCGGAGAAGAAGCGGGCGAGCTTCCTCTCGATCCTCACAACCTGGGTGTGGTCGGGCAGCGCCTTCGTGGTGCCCTCGGCGATGAGCAAGACCGCGATCAACGCCATGACCCAGAGCCTCGCGGCCGAATGGGGCCGTTACGGGCTGCGCTTCAACGCCATAGCCCCGGGCCTCTTCCCGACCAAGGGGATGAGCGCGCGATTGAACCCGGCCGGCTCGGGCGGCAATTCGAACAATGCCATGAACCCGCTGGGCCGCGCGGGCGAGATGCACGAGCTTGCGAACCTTGCGGTGTTCCTGATGGGACCGGGCGCGGAATACGTGAACGGCCAGACCATCGCCATCGACGGCGCGGGCTATCAGGCGACCGGCGGGACCTTCTACCCGATGCTCCATTCCCTGGGCGATGCCGAATGGGAGCAGATGCGCAGCCTGATCAAGAGCACCAACGCAAAGGACAAGGCGGAGAGAACCGTCGGTTAAGGCGTCAGGTGACAGCGGCGCGGCGGTTGAATTCGGGGCGCTGCCACTCGCCGCTCGCCAGTACCTCGGCGAGGTGGCGGGCGGCGGCGGCCATGTCGGCGAAGGTGAGGTAGGCAGGCGCGAAGCCGAGCCTCAGGATGTCGGGAGCGCGGAAGTCGCCGATCACGCCGCGCGCGATCAGGGCCTGGCAGATGCCGTAGGCCTCGGGGTGGCGGAAGGAGAGCTGGCTGCCGCGCGCGTCGCTGCGGGCCGGGCTGACCAGCTCAAGCGCGACGCCGTGATGACCGAGGCAGGCGAGGAAGAACTGCGAGAGCGCCTGCGACTTCTCGTAGAGCCGCGCGACGCCGATCTCGGCGATCAGGTCGACCCCGATCTCGAGCGCCGCGAGCCCGAGGATGGGGGGCGTGCCGCATTGCATCCGCTCGATGCCGGGTGCGCCTGCATAGTCGTCGGAGAAGGCGAAGGGCGCGGCATGGCCGAACCACCCGGTAAGCGGCTGCTGGAGGTGCGCATGGTGCCGCTCGGCGACGAAGGCGAAGGCGGGCGCGCCCGGCCCGCCGCACAGGTACTTGTAGCCGCAGCCGACCGCGAAGTCCGCTTCAACCCCGTTGAGGTCGATCGGCACCGCCCCGGTCGAATGCGAGAGGTCCCACAGCACCAGCGCCCCTGCCGCGTGCGCCGCGCGGGTGAGCGCCGCCATGTCGTGCATCGCGCCGGTCTTGTAATGGACATGGGTCAGCAGCAGCAGCGCGACGTCCTCGTCCAGCGCCTCGGCCAGCCGCTCGCGCTCGGCCAGCCGCCGGGTGGCGAGGCCCTGCGCCTCGAGCCCGGCGATCATGTAGAGGTCGGTCGGGAAGTTGCCCGGCTCCGACAGCACGACCTTCCGCCCCGGTCGCATCGCAAGCGCGGCCGCGATCAGCTTGAAGAGGTTCACGCTGGTCGAATCGCAGGCGATCACCTCATGCGGGCCTGCGCCGATCAGCGGGGCGATCTTGGCGCCGATCCGGGCCGGCGCCTCGAACCAGCCGGCATCGTTCCAGGAGCGGATCAGACCCTCTCCCCACTGCCTTTCAAGCACCCCGCAGACCCCCTCCAGCGTGGCCCTCGGCAGCGCCCCGAGCGAGTTACCGTCGAGGTAGACCGCCCCTTGCGGCAGGGTAAAACGCTCCCGGTAGCCCGAAAGCGGGTCCGCCGCATCGAACTCGGCGGCGCGGCTTTCGGGGGTCATATCGCGGTCCTGACGCTGAGCAGCTCGGGGAAGAAGACCTGTCTCATTACCCCTGCAAGATAGGGCACCCCGGCGGTCCCCCCGGTGCCGCGCTTGAAGCCGATGATCCGTTCCACGGTCTTGAGGTGCCCGAAGCGCCAGCGTTGGAAGTGGTATTCGAGGTCGACGAGCTTCTCCGCCAGTTCATACAGGTCCCAGTGGCTCTGGGGGTCGCGGTAGATCGCCGCCCAGGCCGCCTCGACGCTGGCGTCCGGCGTGTGGGGAGCCGCGAGGTCGCGCTCCAGCACGCCGGCGTCGATGGCGAAGCCGCGCCGCGCCAGCAGGCGGATCGCCGCGTCATATAGGCTCGCCCGCCCCGCTTCCGCTTCCAGCCGACCGGCCCAGTCGGCGTTGGACTTGTGGAGGCGAACGTGCCGCCCGTCGCGCCCGCCAAGCATGAACTCCATCATCCGGTACTGCGCCGACTGGAACCCGCTCGACGGGCCGAGATGCGGGCGGACCGCCGAGTAGTCGTGCGGCGTCATGGTGCTCAGCACGTCCCAGCTCTGGATCAGCTGCTGCTGCGCCCGCGCCACCCGCGCAAGCATCTTGAAGGCGGGACGCAGGTCGTCCGCCTCGATGCACGCGCGCGCCGCGGTCAGCTCGTGGAGGCACAGCTTGAGCCACAGCTCGCTCGCCTGGTGCACGATGATGAACAGAAGCTCGTCATGCGCTCCCGATGCGGGATGCTGTGCTTCGAGAATCCGGCCAAGATCGAGATAGCTCGCATAGGTGACGTCGGCGCTCATGCACCGACCCTAGCGCGCTGCGCCCGGTGAGGAAACTACCCCTCGATGACCCGTGTCTCGGGGTGGTGAGCGTCGAGGTGCCGGAGCAGGATCTTGAGGTTCTTGGTGTTGGAGCGATACAGCACGTCGGCCGCGTCGCCGATCAGGGGGATCGCGCCGATCGCGGTGTCGAAGAGGACGTTGGCACCCATCCGCGCAAGCTTCCACTTCGGCAACCCGAGATTGCGCGCCTCCCACAGGATATAGGCCCCCATCGCGGCGGCCAGCACGTCGCCGAGCACCGGAACCAGCCCGAGCACCGCGTCGAGCCCGACCGGCATCCTGATCCCGGGGATGACGAGACTGCGCTCCAGCAGCCTTTCCATCGCGATCACACGGGCGCGGACCGATGCGGCATCGGTGCCGATCGGAATGGCGAAGCCCATCGGCTGGGCGCGGCGGAGGCGGGGCGTTTCCATGCGCTTCATGTGGTGGGCTGGGAGAGCGGGAACAAGGGGTGCACACCCCAGGCGTTCGGAAGGTAGTTGCGGATCGAACCGCGCACCAGCGACCAGCGCACGGGCGCGCCCAAGGGGATGTAGACATCGCTCTCGACGAGCGCCGCATGGGCCTCGACCAGCAGCCGGTCGCGCGCCGCGGAGTCGCGCTCGGTCAGCGACTGGCGGACCAGCGCATCGGCCTGCGGCACGCACAGGCCCTGCCCGAGGCTGCACGCGAACTGGTTGAGGTACCAGCGCGGCGAGGCATAGCGGGCGAGCGTGTCGCGCAGCTCGAGATCGGCGCCCTCGCCCCGCCCGGCGCGGCGCACGCCCACACCGATCGCGCCCCAGTCCTCGGCAAGGCGGCGCAGCAGGATATCGCTGCCGGGGCCGCTCGGCAGGGCGATCCTGACGATCGCCTCGCGTCCCGGCCCGGCCCAGCCCCGGATCCGCGCGGCCGCGGTCTGCCGGCGCGCTTCGAGCGAGGCGCCGTTCCAGCGGTCCTCGGGATAGGGTGCTTCGGGCCACGCTTCGGGCGGGACGATCCAGCTGCTCTCGCGCCAGCCGCTGATGCGGAACGCCTGGATGAGGGCGCCGCGGTCGATCGCCATCGACAGCGCCTCGCGCCGCGCCGGGTCGGCGAGCAGCCCGGTCTCGCGGCGCACCGCGAGGCCGAGCAGGCCAACGGCGGGATCGACCTGGATCGTCCCGCGCGACAGGGGCCCGGCCTCGGCCTGCGGGAAATCGATGAGCGACCCCCCGAGCACGAGGTCGACATCCCCGCGCGAGAAGGCCGCGACGGCATCCTCGGTCCGGAGGGCGCGGACCAGCACCGGCCGCGCCAGCTCCTGCCAGTCCTCGCGCGCCGGCAGACCGCGTGCTTCGGGGGGCAGGGCAGAGAGGCGCACGCTCGCCGCCTTCCTGTCCCGCACCAGCGTCATCGGACCAAGGCCGCTGCCGTTCCTGACGATCCCCAGTTCGGGCTGAGCCAGCAGCCGCAGGAAATCCGGCATCGGCGTATCGAGCCGCACCTCGATCACCCGTCCCGTCATGGCGCGAATGTCGCGCACTGCCGCGAGGTCGAGCCCGAGCGAGGTGCCGCGCAGCGCCGCGATCGCGTCGCGCAGCTGCTGCCGCACCTCGGCGGCAGTGAGCGACCCCTCTTCACGCTCGTCAGCGTCGCGCAAGCGGAAGATGTAGCTGAGGCCGTCGTCGGTGACGATCCAGCGTTCGGCCATGCCCGGCACGACCTGCCCGGCCTGATCGAGCGCAACCAGTCCCTCTCGGGTTGCAGCGCGGATCTGCTGGGCTTGCGGCCCAAGGCGCACGCCTTGCTGGAAGAGACTTGCCTCGGAGCCGATCACCGCGACCATCACCGGCCCGCCGCCGTCCGAAGGGCCGCAGGCCGGCAATGCCAGGACGGCGAGCAGAGGCAGCCAGAATCGCATCGCGTTCAACCTCTAGCAGGTCGCGATGCGGCGGTCAGCTTGCTGCGGCGGCGCGTGGCGGACAACGCGCGATACGGGGATCAGATCTTGCGCAGCTGGGTCCAATGCGGCGGGGGCGGAGCCTTGTGTGCCCAGGATCGCGCCTGGACGACCCCGAGCGCTTCGTCGCCCGACTGGATCGGGCGGCGGGCCTTTTGCGAATCGATTTCCTCGTCGAAGGCCACGCCGAAGCGGTTGTCCTGCACCCAGGCGACCGTTCCCTCGACCGTGCCGATGTTGCGCAGGTCGACCGACACGCGGTGGCCCCGCTGAACCCGCAGCTGACCTTCGCCCATCATGCCCCCGTCCGACAGGTTGCGGACGCGGACCCGGTTGACCTCGGAGCCCTGCTCGACGCGGATGTCAGCCAGCAGAAACAGGCTGTCGCGTGCGACGCTGCGTGTTTCAACCCCTGTCATGCGCGGAATGCCTCCTTTGCGACGTCATCTGCCGGTCTTGCCACGACACGCCAGACCTTACGCCTTTCGTGCCCTGACGACCATGCCCAAACTGAGGTAAACGAGCGGTAAAGGAGTATTACGGGGCGCGCGGCTTGTGCAGCCTTGTCCCAGCGCGGCACAATTCGCCGCGCCACACTGCGGTTCAATCGTCGCGGGAGACCTTTTCGCGGCGTTCGTGGGCTTCCTGCGCCTCGACGGTCATGGTGGCGACGGGGCGGGCGATCAGGCGCCGCAGGCCGATCGGGTCGCCGGTCACCTCGCAATAGCCGTATTCGCCCGAATCGATGCGCCGCAGCGCCGCGTCGATCTTGGAGACCAGCTTGCGCTGCCGGTCGCGGGTGCGCAGTTCGATGCCCCAGTCGGTCTCGCTCGAGGCGCGGTCGGTTAGATCCGCCTCGCGGATCGGGCCGTCCTGGAGCGATTGCAGGGTCTGCCCGGCGGCGGAATGGATCGACCTTTTCCATTCGATCAGCAGCATCCGGAAATAGGCCTGCTGGCGCTCGCTCATGTACTCCTCGTCGTCGCTCGGGACGTAGTCCGGCGCCAGCAATCGCTTGGCTTTTTCAAGGATATCGATGTCGTCAGACGCGAAGGTTGGCATCGAGCTCTCTCATCCCATGAGCCGCCGGGAAAACCGTCGCGTCCTGATGCCTGAATGTTTTCATTGGCTCACTTGGTCCCAGCAAGCGGAAAGCAATGCGCCGCCTATAGGCAAGGCCCCGGGGGCGCACAAGCGGGTTTGGCCGCCGGTCCACCGCATTCGCGGCAGGGTTAACGCGTTAACCAATTCTTGACCATGAATGCCGCAATCCTTCGCAGACGGACGGCACGCCGGGGGGCGGCCGGGTGAACGAGGGGACTGACGATGACCATCATGACGATCGCTGCGAGCCAGCCGAATGTTTCACGTGAAACACGCCTCGACGGGGTGCTTGGGGCATGGCTGGCCGAGGCTGGCAGGGGTCTGCCGGGGGCCTGCTACGACCTTGGCGTGGCTTTCTCGACGGGTAGCAACGGCGCGCCCTGCGATCTCATCGAGGCGCACAAGTGGTTCAACCTCGCCGCCGCGCGCGGCCACGAGGAAGCCGCCAACTGCCGCGCCGACATCGCCGAGGAAATGACCGCACGCGAGATCGCCGAGGCCCAGCGCCGCGCCCGCCAGTGGCTCGCCGAGGGCCGCCTGAGCGCCGCCTGATCTAGCCTTTCCTGAACGGGGTGCGGCTGCCGAGATAGAGCTGGTCGCTCGCCACGCCCGCGCGTTCGCGATCGAGGAAGTCCGCCACCGCCGCGCGGAAACCCGGATCGGCGATCCAGTGCGCCGACCAGGTCCGCACCGGCTCATAACCCCGGGCGAGCTTGTGCCCGCCCTGCGCCCCCGCCTCGACCTTGGCGAGACCCCGCTCGATGGCGATGTCGATCGCCTGATAGTAACACAGCTCGAAGTGCAGGAAGCGCACCTCGCGGGTGCAGCCCCAATACCTGCCGTAGAGCGCATCCCTGCCGACGAAGTTGAGCGCCCCGGCAATCGGCTCACCCCCGTCATAGGCAAGGATCAGCACGATCCGATCCCCCATCCGCTCGCCCAGCAGGCTGAAGGCCGCGCGCGTGAGGTAGGGGCTCCCCCATTTCCTCGCCCCGGTGTCCTGATAGAACACCCAGAAGGCGTCCCAGTGCTCCTCGCGGATATCGCTGCCGGTCAAGTGGCGGATGGTGAGGCCCTCCACCGCCGCCGCGCGCTCTTTCCGAAGGTCCTTGCGCTTGCGCGACGATAGCGCCCCGAGAAAGTCCTCGAAGCTGCCGTAATCGCGATTGAACCAGTGGAACTGGATATCGGCGCGGGGCATCCACCCGCCCGCCTCGAACAGCGGGAGCTGCGCGGGGTCGATGAAGGTCGCGTGCGCGCCAGAAAGCTTGTTCTGCACGCACACCGCCTCGGCGCCCTTCAGCAGATGCGGCGCGAGGCTCTCGTCCGAGAGCAGCAGGCGCGGCCCCGTCGCGGGCGTGAAGGGCGCGGCGATCTGGAGCTTGGGGTAGTAGCGCCCGCCTGCGCGGTGCCAGGCATCGGCCCAGCTATGGTCGAAGACATATTCGCCCTGGCTATGCCCCTTGGCGTAGGACGGCATGGCGGCGAGCAGGGTGCCGCCCTCGGCGGTGATGGCGATCGGCGCGGGCTCCCAGCCGGTCCCGGGGCCGACGCTCCCCGAATCCTCCATCGCGGTGAGGAATTCGTGGGAAACGAAGGGATTGTCGTTCCCGCCCAGCGCGTTCCACTCGCCCGCGTCGAAGGCGCCGACCGAATCTGCGATGCGAACGGTCAGCTCCGGCCCGCTCACGCCAGCCCTTCCCCTTCGGCAATCAGCGCATCGGCATGGGCGAGCCCGATGGCGCGCGTCCCCGGCGAGCGGACGGTCCAGGTCAGCAACGGGCGGCCCCCGGCGCGCCATGCCGCCGCTTCGGGGCGGGCAAGATCGCGCACGTCGATGGCGAGGAAATCGGGCTGCGCGGCGGCGAGCGCCGCAGGATCGCGCCAAACCCCTTCGAAGCCGTTCTCGTAGGAATCCGTGCCGACCAGCCCGCGGCAGATGCCCGGTGCTTCGGCCGCGAACCATTCCGGCACACGCGGATCAAAGCTCATCACCGCAGCGGCACCTTCGTAGCTGTCGAGCAGCCATGCGACCGAGGCGCAGGTCCACTCCACCTCATAGCCGGGCAGCGACTTGATTTCGATCAGCAGCGGCGCGCGCCCGGCGACGACTTCGAGGAACCGTGCAAGCTTCACCGGGTGCTGGTCGGTGCCGAGCAGGCGGAGTTGTTCCAACGCCTCGGCGCTCATATCTCCGGTCGCGCCCGCCTCGCCCGTCAGCCGCTCCAGCTCCCAGTCGTGGAAGACCATCGGGTGATCGTCCCGGCTGCGCTGGATGTCGCACTCGATCCCCATCCCGCGCGCGATCGCACCCTCGGCCGCGGCGAGCGAGTTTTCGGGCACGCCCGGCCCATGCAATCCGCGGTGGGCAAACTCCCACTGCGTCAGCCAAGCGGGAGCGGGCCTTGCGGTCATGCCTTCAGGGCGACGATCGCATCGACCTCGACGGCGGCGTTCAATGGCAGCGCCGCGACGCCCACCGCCGCGCGGGCGTGCTGGCCGGCCCCGCCGAACACCTTTTCCATCAGGTCCGAGGCGCCGTTGGCGACCTTGGGGTGGTCATAGAAGTCGGGGGTGGACGAGACGAAGGCGCCGAGCTTCACGATCCGCGCCACCGAATCGAGCAGCCCGGCGGCTTCGAGCTGGGCAAGGATCATCAGCCCGCAGGCGCGTGCAGCAACCTGCCCCTCTTCCAGCGTGACATCCTTGCCGAGCGTCCCGGTGATGACCTTGCCGTCCGAAAAGGCGATCTGGCCCGAAACGAAAGCCATCCCGCCGCTCACCACGACCGGCACGTAGCTGGCGACGGGTGCGGCGGGCTTCGGCAGGGTGATGCCGAGTTCGGCAAGGCGGGCGGTGTAGCTCATCGGTTCAGTCCTCCAGTTGTTCGAGCAGCCACGGCAGCGCCTCGTCCCAGCGGTCGATCCGCGAATGGGCGTGGCCTGCCTTGTGGGCGCAATCGATGGCGTGGGCGATCATCGGCTCGCCGCACAGGTGAAGCCGGGTCACATCGGGCACGATCTCGGCCACCGAGGCATGGTGCTGGGCGAGATCGTCGATGAACAGCGCGCGCGTCGGCGCATATTCGTCGATGATCGCCTTCAGCGCCGGGCCCTTGGGGCCCTGATTGGTGAACACCCGGGCGTTGATCCCGACCTTGGCGAGCTGCGCGGCGCGCGCGTCGCGGTGGTGATCGGTGAGGTTGGTGAGGATCACGACGTCAGCCTTCTCGGCCAGCGTGTTGATCCCCTCGACCGCGCCGGCGATGGGCGCCTGCGAATCCATCTCGGTGTCGAAGAAGCTGCGCAGCATCCGCCAGATATCGGGCGGGGCGAGCAGCTCGCCGCTCTCCTGCCAGCGCAGCGCCTCGGCGAAATTGTGGCCTTCGAGGTGGAAGCTGACGCCCTGCGAGGTCTCGAGCCAGTTCTTGAAGGGCGCGACCATGTGCAGCAGCACCTCGTCGCAGTCGGAGATGATGAGGGGGCGGGTCATGCGGTCAGGGCGTCCTTGGCGGCGACCAGTTCCTCGGGGGTGACGGCGAGGGCTTCTGCGGCGCGGATGAGATCGGGTTCATGGTTGGCGAGGAATTCGAGCGCCGAGGCGAGGATCAGCGGATCGCCGAGCCCGGCTCGCAGGGAATCGGGATCGAGGCCGGTGAGTTCAAGATACCGCTGCGCGCGATCCTCGCATTGCAGCGCCCAGCCGAGCGCCGCGAGCGCGAGGCTTTCCGGGTTCTGCGGCGCGGATCGGGGGCGAAGCGGGATTGTCCTGTCCTTCACGAGGGTCTAGTGCAGCCGTGGGTGGCGAACGGGGCGTTCAGTGACAAAGCGGATCATGGTTGTCGAGGACAATGACCTCAACCGGAAATTGTTCTGCGACGTGCTCAAGGCGAACGGCTTCGAGGTGGAGCCGGTGGCGGAAGGCGACAAGGTGCTCGACACCGCGCGCGCGGTGACGCCCGATCTCATCATCATGGATATCCAGCTCGGCGGCGTCTCGGGCGTCGACCTGATCGAGGCGGCCAAGCGCGACCGGCGGCTGGCGGGGATTCCCGTGCTGGCGGTGACCGCCTTCGCCGCCAAGGGCGACGAGGAGCGCATCCGTGCGGCGGGGGCGGAAGGGTATCTCTCCAAGCCGGTCTCGATCGGCCCCTTCATGAACGCGGTGAACGCGCTGGTCTGACCCAGCCCCGTGCCGCCGGCACCGGGCGAAAGCTTGACAAGCTGCATCATCCGCCGCTTTGCAGCCGTATCCCTCTCGTGCTGCAACAAGGCCCCCGCCCATGACCCCCGCCGACGTCGACGCCCGCATCCGTGATCTGGTCGCGCCCTTCAACAAGAAGGGCATCGCCATCGAGGACAGCACCACCTTCGCCGGTGATCTCGAGTTCGACAGCCTCACCGTGATGGATTTCGTGGCAGAGATCGAGGACGCCTTCGACGTCATCATCTCGATGAACCAGCAGGCCGAGATCGAAAACTGGGGCCAGCTCGTCGCGGCAGTCCACAAGCTGCAGGATAGCTGATAAGGGCTTCCTCCATGACCGAGACTCTCGCCCCCGTGCAGCCCGTCGACCTGCTCGCCAAGTTCGATCCGATCATCCAGACCCGCGAGCAGCTGCTGGCGGCCGGGGTGGAGGATCCCTTCAACCTCGTCATGGAGCAGGTGCTCTCGCCCACCCGCGCGATCTGCAACGGGCGCGACACGATCCTGCTCGGCACCTACAACTACATGGGGATGACCTTCGACCCCGACGTGATCGCGGCGGGCAAGCAGGCGATGGAGGATTTCGGCGCGGGCACGACCGGCAGCCGGGTCCTCAACGGCACCTTCCGCGACCATCGCGATGTGGAAGCGGCGCTGCGCGAATTCTACGCGATGGACCACGCGATGGTCTTCTCGACCGGCTATCAGGCGAATCTCGGGGTGATCTCCACCCTCGCCGGCAAGGGCGACTACATCATCCTCGACATCGACAGCCACGCCTCGATCTATGATGGCTGCGCGATGGGCCGCGCCGAAGTCGTGCCCTTCAAGCACAACGACGTCGAGGCGCTGGAAAAGCGGTTGAAGCGCATCCCCGAAGGCGCGGGCAAGCTGGTGGTGCTCGAGGGCGTCTATTCGATGATGGGCGATGTCGCGCCGCTGAAGGAGATGGTCCGCATCGCCAAGGAAAACGGCGCGATGGTGCTGGTCGACGAAGCGCATTCGATGGGCTTCATCGGCGAACACGGCCGCGGCGTCGCCGAGGATCAGGGCGTGATTGACGACGTCGATTTCATCATCGGCACCTTCTCCAAGAGCGTCGGCACGGTCGGCGGCTTCTGCGTCTCCAACCACCCGAAGTTCGAGGTGCTGCGCCTCGTCTGCCGCCCCTACGTGTTCACCGCCGCCCTGCCGCCGAGCGTGATGGCGAGCTCGGCCACCTCGATCCGCAAGCTGATGCACGGCGGCAACAAGCGCGCGCACCTGTGGGAAAACAGCCGCACCCTGCACAAGGGCCTCATCGATCTCGGCTTCAAGCTCGGCACAGAAACCCCGCAGAGCGCGATCATCGCCGTCATCATGCCCGACCTCGAGAAGGGCGCGATGATGTGGGAGGCGCTGCTGAAGGAGGGCCTCTACGTCAACCTCGCCCGGCCCCCGGCGACCCCTGCGGGCATGACCCTGCTGCGCTGCTCGCTGTGCGCGGAGCATTCGGCCGAACAGGTGCAGACCATCCTCGGGATGTTCGAGCGCGCCGGAAAGGCGATCGGGATCATCTGAGACGCTCCCCCTCCCCTCGGGGAGGGGGATGGGGGGTGGGGGCTCCGCACCCTCAGTTGATCGTCACGATGCGGTCAACGGCGCGCCATTCCTGCGGGCCGATCAGGTGCTTGTGCGCAACCCGAACCGAATGCAGCACCGCATCGATCTCGCGCCGCCAGAAGCCGAGGAAGCGGTCGAGCTCGGGAAATTGCGGGGCGACGTCGTATTGCTGCATCACGAACTGCTGCAGCAGGTTGCGGTGATCGGGCATCCAGTAGTGGATCTCGACCGTCGACAGGCCGTAGCCTGCCATCTGGGCCATGAACGCGCGGTCCGTCATCACTCCTCCTCGCATCGCCTGAAGAAAAGCTTTGCCAGGAGAATCGCACGAATCGGTTTATCGTCAATAGGTATTCGGCAATAATCTTGCGGCGAGGCGTGTGATCCCTCGCGCCATCAAGCCCGCACGCTGGTCGCGTTGACGCAAGGGTCGGACTTGTCCTCGCCGCTGCCGAATTGTGCCAGCACGAGCACGCCGCCGATCACCAGCGCCACGAACGCGGCGGTGACGAGGCCGAGATAGCGATCGATGAAGGTCTTGATCGGCGCGCCGAACACCCGGAACAGCACGCCCACCGTGAAGAAGATCATGCCTCGCCCGGCGAGGCTCGCGAGCGTGAAGGTCACGAGGTTCATCCCGACGAAGCCGGCGGTGATGGTCAGGAGCTTGAAGGGCACCGGGGTCGCCCCGGCGATGATGATCGCCTCCCAGTCGTATTCCCTGAGATAGCAGGCCGCCACAGGGAAGCGCTCGGTGAGGCCAATCGCGGCGAGGATCGTGCGGCCGACCGTGTCGTAAAGCGCCGCGCCGATCAGGTAGCCGAACAGACCGCCCGCCACCGAGGCGAGCGTGGCGATGATTCCAAAGCGCATCGCCTTTTTCGGCTCGGCGAGGCACATCAGGCCGAGCAGGGGATGCGGCGGGACGGGAAAGAAGCTCGCTTCGATGAAACAGAAGAACGCGAGCCAGGCCTGCGCGTGGGGGTGCGCAGCCTTGTCCATCGTCCAGTCGTAGAGAAGGCGCAGCCAGCGCATACCCGAGATCCCCTTCGCGGCGGTTGGCGGCCCTTAGGCGAGGCGCGGATGACGGGCAAGCGGGACCGCATAACCGATCTGGTTAATTTAGCTTGACATCGTTACGCTGTTTGGTTAGGACCAGGCATCCTCGAAAAACTGCGAGTCGCCGAAAGGGCGGCGCCCCACCCGGAGCGCCGCCCTTTTCCGCATTCGTCACCCGGAGCGGTCGCCATGAGCCAAGCAATGCCGTCCGCTGCTGGCGACGATCCCGCCAGGCTGGTCGCCGGGCGGCACTGGCGCAAGCGGTTCCTGGAGGCGCTGGCGGCCACCTCGAGCGTCGCCGCCGCCGCCGCCGCAGCGAAGGTGACCCCGGCCCGGGCGCAGGCCGCGCGCCGGAAGGAACCCGATTTTGCCCGCGCCTGGCAGGCGGCGGTGGCCGACAGCTACCTCAACCTCGAACTCGAGGTGATCCGCCGCCTGCGCGAAGGCGATCTCGTGACCGCCAACGGCGACAGGTTCGATTTCGCCAATGCGATCCGCCTCATCGCAGCGCGCCGCGAGGGTTCCGCACGCCGCGCGGACAGCGATGTGCCCAACGTCAGCATCGCCGAGGTGCGCGCCTCGATCGACCGCAAGGTCGAGGACATCCGCAAGCGCATCGCGCGGCAAAAGGCTGCGGCCGAGGGCAGGGCCGGATGAGCGGGCCCTACGAAGACCTGATGCAGGACGACAGTCCGGAGGGCGAACAGGCCCGCTCGATGCTGAGCAAGGAAATGGACCAGACCGAGCGGAACGGCCACGGCTACGTCTGGCCATTCACCGCCCGGCCCCAACAGCTCCCGCCGCCCGGCGACTGGCGCATCTGGATGATCATGGCCGGGCGCGGCTTCGGCAAGACCCGCTCGGGCGCCGAATGGGTGCGGATGATCGCCGACGCGAACCCCGATGCGCGCATCGCGCTGGTCTCGGCCTCGCTCGCCGAGGCGCGCGCGGTGATGGTCGAGGGCGACAGCGGGTTGCTGGCGATCTGCCGTCCCGGACACAAGCCGGTCTTCGAGCCCTCGCTGCACCGCATCCGCTTCGAAAGCGGTGCGCAGGCCCAGCTGTTCTCGGCCGCCGAGCCTGAAGCCCTGCGCGGGCCGCAGCACAGCCATGCTTGCCGGCCAGGCCCAGAAGGAATTCACCCTCAACGAGGCGCTGAGCCTTGTCGATGCCCTGTACCCGCAGTCGGTCGTCGGTTCGCAGCCCGCGCCCCCGGCCACCCCTGCCGAAGGCGCCTGCTACAGGATCACGGCGCCGGCCACCGGTGCGTGGGCGGATCATGCCGACCATGTCGCGGTGCTGATCGGCGGCGCGTGGCATTTCGTGGCGCCCGTGCAGGGCATGGCGATCTTCGACCGGGCCGCCGACCACTTGCTGGTCTTCCGGTCCGGGTGGAAGAGCGCGCAGGCACCCGGGCTGCCTTCCGGGGGGGGCGTCACCGATGCCGAGGCCCGTGCCGCGATCGTCGCCCTCGTCGACGCCCTGCGCGCGGTCGGCATTCTGGCAACAGCCACCCCTTGATCGCAAGCGTGGCTGTTTTCCGAGCGTTTCCGGCGTCGATTTTTTCGCCGGCAGCGTCCAATCGCGACATTCCTGCAACACCCCGCAGCCATTGACGGCTTGCCTCGCGCATGGGGAAAAGATAGAGACGCCCGGTGCCTCAAGTCTAATGCAAAGGGGAAATTTGGATATGCGCAAACTCGTCATTGGAATGGCGATGGCTTCGACGGCGCTTGCCACACCCGCCATGGCCCGCGACGGCCAGTGGTACATCCAGGGTGAAGGCGGCGTCATGATCGTCGAAGACCAGGATCTGGACGTCAACGGCGTCGCGGACAACGCTACGGTCAACTACGGCACCGGCTACGATTTCGGCGGCATCGTCGGCTACGACTTCGGTGCCTTCCGTCTGGAAACCGAAGCCAGCTACCGTTCGGCCCGGGTTGACGATATCGCTGCCGGGACGCAGGGCCTCCAGATTGACCCGATCGGTCAGCCCGGCGGTCGCAACGGTCGTCTCACCAACGCCACGGCCCCGTCGCTCGGCGGCGTGAACGCGCTGAGCTTCATGCTCAACGGCATGTTCGACTTCGGTCCGGATGATGGCCTGCAGGGCTTTGCCGGCGGTGGTGTCGGTGTTGCCCGCGTCGACATGGACGCCAACTTCGACCGTCGCGGTCCCGGCGCTTACAACGATTCGGACACCGGGTTCGCCTGGCAGCTGATCGCCGGCATCCGCGCGCCGATCTCCGATTCGGTCGATATCGGCTTGAAGTACCGCTACTTCAACGTGCCGGACGTGAACCTGATCGACTCGATCGGCCGTCGCATCGACACCGATCTGACCACGCACTCTCTGCTGGGCACGATCACCTACAACTTCGGTGGCAAGGAAGCGCCGCCTCCCCCGCCGCCTCCGCCGCCGCCGCCTCCCCCGCCGCCGCCGCCTCCCCCGCCGCCGCCGCCGCCTCCGAAGGTTGCTTGCAACACCGGCCCGTACATCGTGTTCTTCGACTTCGACAAGTCGGACATCACGGCCGAAGCTGCCCGCATCCTCGACAGCGCCGCGACGGCTTACGCGAACTGCGGCACCGCCAACGTCATGCTGGCCGGTCACACCGACCGCGCGGGCACGCCGAAGTACAACCTCGGCCTCGCCCAGCGTCGTGCCGACTCGGTCAAGTCGTACCTCGTCGGCCGCGGCGTTCCGGCTGCGCGCATGACCACCCAGGCCTTCGGCGAATCGCAGCCGCGGGTCCCGACCGCCGACGGTGTGCGCGAAGCGCAGAACCGCCGCGTGGAAGTGACCTACGGTCCGGGTTCGGGCATGTAAGCCACAGTTCCTTCGGGAATAAGCGAAAGGGGCCGGAGCGATCCGGCCCCTTTTTCTATGCTCGCGGCGGGCACAGCGCGGCCGATCCGATCCGATCTGCTCGTCCAGCAGCAGCGCCTTCACCAGCGTGAGCGCGCAGGGCTCGACGGGTTGGGATCAGGAGGGGGGATGAGCCGCCCGCGCCGCAACAGAGGAGCACAGCGCGACAACGCAGCCCGCACCGGCGAAGGCCAAGGATGCATTTTTGGAAACGCGTCCTCGAGGCGCCACGCAGCCGCTTGCTCCACCCAGCCCTAGCACCGCCTGCCGGGCAAGGTGCGGGTCATCAGCCCTTCAGGACCGCCGCCTCGGCCCGCTGCGCGATGGTCGCCTCGGCCTGCGGCAGGGCGCGGTAGGCCCAGATCAGCAGGGCCAGCGAGATCGGGGCGACCCCGATCAGCGACAACACCCCGATCCGCAGGCTCCCGCTCAGGTCGGACACCGCCCCGACCATGAACGGCCCGAGCCCCAGCCCCACGAGCGTCGTCGCGAGAAAGAATGAAGCTGTCGCCGTGCCGCGCATCTGGGGCAACACCAGGTCCTGCGTGGTCGCCGCCGCAGCGCCGAGCGCGGTCGCCGCGAACATCCCGGCCAGAAAGCTCATGACATAGAACACCACGGCGCTTTCAGTCGTGAAGCCGATCCAGATCGGAATCACGGGCGCAAGAATACCGAACATCACCACCAGGATCCGTCCCGAGGGATTGCGCGCGCGGAGCCAGTCGGACAGGCGTCCGCCGAGGATCACCCCGAGAAAGCCGGATGCCGCGCCGCACCCGCCAAGGACGAAGGCCAGCTCGCCCTTGGGAAGCCCCAGCATGATCTCCCCGTACGTCGGGGACCAGAACGCGAGCGCATAGGCGCCGAGCGACACCAGCCCGTATCCCAATGCCGTGCAGATGAACGCCGGCGTGCCCCAGATCAGCTGGAAGGTTGCCGGGTCGTTGCGCCTCAGGGTCGAAGCCCAGGAGAACACCGCATAATAGCCGAAAGCGATCGCTGCCCATTGGGGGACGTTCTTGGTCAGCCTGATCATCACCAGCGCAAAAGCGGTCATGGCAGCGGCCATCACGAGGTTGATGAGCACCGCCATCACGCCGCGCCGCCACGCGTGGAACAGCGTGAACGGCGGCAGCAGCATGGACAGATCGATCAGGAAATCGAGCAGCGGGTGCCGCTCGCCGGCTGCCGCCTTTGCGTCACGCGCAGGTTCGCGCAGGCTCGCCACCCACAGCGCCAGCAGCACGCCCGGCAGGCCGACGGCAAGGAAGGCCGCCTGCCAGCCGACCAGCCCGCCGATGCCGCCCTCGGGGTAGGCCGCATCCCAGACCTGCGAAATCTTGGCCCCGATCAGCAGCGACACGCCTCCGCCGAGATAAAGTCCCGAGGAATAGATCGCGAGCGCGGTCGCACGCTGCCGAGCGGGGAAGTAGTCCGAGATCAGCGAATAGGCCGTCGGGCTCGCGGTCGCCTCCCCCACGCCCACGCCCATGCGCGCCAGCGACAGGGTCGTGAAGTTGCGCGCGAACCCTGACAGCGCGGTCATCGTCGACCACAGCATCAGCCCGAACGTCAGCAGGCGCACCCGGTGCCAGCGGTCCGCCAGCCGCCCGAGCGGCACGCCGAACAAGGCGTAGAAGACCGCAAACGCCGCGCCCCCGAGGAATCCCAGGTCGCTGTCGTCCAGTCCGAGATCGCGCTTGATGTCGACCGCGAGGATGGCGAGGATCTGGCGATCGATGAAGTTGAGGATATAGACCACCACCAGCACGCCCAGCACATACCAGCTGTAGCCCGACGCCGGTTTCTCGCGCGCCGCCTCAGGTGCGGTGATGTCCTCGCTCAATGCCGATCCCCTATCCCGTTCGCTTGCGACCCTCACCGGCCGCCTGGCCCGTCAGGCCTTGTAGGGCGTGCTATCGGCAATCCCCGCCTCGGCAAAACCCTTTTTCCTGAGGCGGCAGGAATCGCACAGCCCGCAGGCCATCCCGTCGGGCGTCGGGTCGTAGCAGGACCAGCTCCACGCCGGATCGAGGCCGAGCCGCGCGCATTCGCGGGCAATGTCGGCCTTGGTCATGTGCTGGAGCGGCGCGTGGATGGTGAAGGGCGCGCCCTCCACCCCCGCCTTCGTGCCGAGCCGCGCGGTCTCGGCGAAGCTGGCGATGAATTCCGGACGGCAATCGGGGTAGCCCGAATAGTCGAGCGCGTTGACCCCGATGAACACGTCGCGCGCGCCGGCGGCTTCCGCGCAGGCCGTGGTCAGCGCGAGGAAGACGAGATTGCGCGCGGGCACATAGGTGACCGGGATATCCTCGCCCACGCCGCCCTTGGGCACGGCGATCGCGTCGGTCAGGGCCGATCCGCCGAATGCCCGCAAGTCGAGCGCGATGCGGGTGTGCCGGGCGAGGCCCAGCCGTTCGGCGATGCGCGCGGCGGATTCGAGCTCGCGCTTGTGGCGCTGCCCGTAGTCCACCGTCAGCGCGTGGACCGTGAAGCCGGCCTCCTGCGCGAGCGCCGCCGTCACCATCGAATCCAGCCCGCCCGACAGCAGGACCACCGCCAGCGGTGTTTCAGACGTCATGCGAGAAGCGCTCATGGCGCGGCCCTACCACGGGTTCGCGCGAAGGCAATCGCCGCCGCAGCTCAGCACCCGCCGGTGCGACGCCCCTCGGCGGTGATCTCGAAGGGCGTGCCGTTGTGGATGCCCTGGCTTTCCATCTGGACGAGCGCGCCGGTCTCCTTGCGGATGCTGGTGCGGGCATAGCCGTTGCCCGGGCAGGTGTACTGCACCGTCACCCGCGCCGCCCCGTCTTCCACCACGAACTGGCTGCACCCGCTCTCGCGGTGCACGAGCTGGATCAGCTCGGCGCCCGAGCGGACGCAGATCTTGCGCTCCGGCGCGCCGCCGCGCTGCTTGATCGTCCATTCGCCCTTGGACAGCGTGCCGAGCATCTCGAGCCCCTCGCCCTGGGCGAGCCCCGGCACCGCAAGGAACAGCGCGCCCCCGGCCGCAACTGCGGTGAGGGTCAGCACCCGCTTCAGGCTGTCCGTTCGCTTGGTCATTCCCGTCCTTTTGCCCGTATCTTCGCCGGGCGGATTGCACAAATTGGTCATTGTCGCGCCGTGGGGCACTTTTTCGGCCTTCGCGATCAGATCGCGAGCGCGAATGTGCGCGAACAGAAAGCGCAGTCGACGGCGATGATCCCGTCTTCCCCGCGCATTTCCGCCTGTTCATCCGCAGGGAAGCGGGCGATGATCGCCTCGTAATGCGCGGCGGAGCAACGGCAGCCGCGGCTGAGCGCGGCGCCGGGCTGGACGCGCACCTCCTCCTCCTCGTGGAACAACCGCCAGGCGATCGCTTCCAGCGACAGGCGCGGGTCGAGCAGTTCGTCGTGGCCGATGGTGCCGCCGAGGATCGCAACGTGCTCCCAATCGGGATGGTCCATGCGCACGTGGAGGCGCTCGCGGCCCTCCTCGCCATCGGGAAGGTGCTGGATCAGGAGGCCCGCCGCGATGCGCCCGCCCGCGCCCGAGCGGCTGGCGACGCGGATCAGCGTCGGGATCTGCTCCGATTGGCTGAAATAGCTCTCGCAGGCCGCGGCAAGGCTGTCGCCCTCGAGCGGCACGATGCCCTGATAGCGCTGGCGCCCCTCGGTCTCGAAGGTGATCGCGAGGTAGCCCTCGCCGAACAGCGCGGCGAGGCCGGGGTTGGCGCCCAGCTTCGCCAGCCGCTCCGCATCGAAATCGGCATAGCCGCGCACCGCGCCGGCGCGATAATCGCACACCAGCAGGCTGACGATCCCGCCCTGGGTCTGCGCCTGCAAGGTCATCTGCGCGTGCTCGCCCTTGAGCAGCCCGCCCATCAACGCGCCCAGCACCAACGCCTCGCTGAGGAGATGCGTGATCGGGGCGGGATAATTGTGCGCCGAGAGCACCTCCTCGAGCACACCCTCCATGCGCACGATGCGCCCGCGCGCATTGCGGCCCGGCAGGGTGAAGCCCAGCAGGGTGTCGGAGAAGGTTTCGGCGGTGGTGGCGGTGGCGGTGTCGGTCATTGCCAGGCCATATGGGGAGCCTTCGTGTCAGGCGAAAGACCCCCCGGGCGCGCCAGTCACTCGCCGAGCAACCCGAAAGCCCAGAGCAGCACCGATTTCTGCGCGTGGATGCGATTCTCCGCCTCGTCGAACACGACCGACTGCGGACCCTCGAACACCTCCTCGCTGACTTCCTCGCCGACATGGGCGGGGAGGCAATGGAGGAAGAGGGCATCGGGCTTGGCCTCGCCCATCAGCGCGGCGTTGACCTGATAGGGCGCCATCGCCGCGAGCTTTTCCTCGGCGTGGGCCTGACCCATCGAGACCCAGGTGTCGGTGACGATCACGTCCGCCCCGCGCGCCGCCGCCGCGGCATCTTGCGTCAACGTCACCTGCGCGCCGCGCTCGCGGGCGAGCGCGACGATCGCCGGATCGGGTTCGTAGCCCTGCGGCACCGCCACGCGGACGTTGAACTTCATCAGCCCCGCCGCCTCGAGGATCGAGTGCAGCACGTTGTTCCCGTCCCCGAACCACGCGACCTCGAGGCCGGGCAGCGCCTTGCCCTGCTCGATCACCGTCAGCAGGTCGGCGACGATCTGGCAGGGGTGCGAGAGATCGGTGAGGCCGTTGATGACCGGCACGCTGGCGTGGGCCGCCATTTCCTCGATCTTGGCGTGATCGTCGGTGCGCAGCATGATACCGTCGACCATCCGGCTCAGCACGCGGGCGGTGTCGGCGATGCTTTCCCCCCGCCCGAGCTGGCTCGATGCGGAGTCCAGCAGCAGCACCGAGCCGCCCAGCTGGCGCATCGCGATGTCGAAGCTGACACGGGTGCGGGTCGAGTTCTTCTCGAACACCAGCGCCAGCACGCGGCCCTTGAGCGGCGCGTCCGGATCGGGCGCGCCCTTCGGCAGATGGCTGCGCGCCGCCTTGCGATCGATCGCGTCACCCACCATCGCCGCGATGGCATCGCCCCCGGCATCGCCGAGATCGAGGAAGTGGCGGATCGCCCCCTTGCCCCCGCTCATGCCGCCTCCGGCACCTTGAAGCTCGCCGCGCCTGCGGAAAGCTTGTCGAAGAATTCGTCCATCTCCGCATCGCCGATTACCAGCGGCGGGAGGATGCGCAGCGTATTGTCGCCCGCCGCCACGGTCAGCAGCTGGTGGTTGTCGCGCAGGTGGACGTAGAAGGGGCGGCTCTCCATCCTCATCTTGAGCCCGAGCATCAGGCCCATGCCCCGCACCAGCTCGAAGAGCTCGGGATAGTTGCCGATGAACTGTTCGAGCCGGGCGCGCAGGCGTTCGCCCTTCTCGCGCACGGACGAGAGGAACTCGTCGTTGGCGACCGCTTCCATCACCGCCATGCCCGCCGCCATGGCGAGCGGATTGCCACCATAGGTCGAGCCATGCGTGCCGAAGGTCATGCCGCGCGCGGCCTTCTCGGTGGCGATGCAGGCGCCGAGCGGGAAGCCGCCGCCGATGCCCTTGGCGGTGGCGAGGATGTCGGGGACGATGCCGTACTGCTCGTAGGCGTAGAAGGTGCCGGTGCGCGCGACGCCGCACTGCACCTCGTCGAGGATCAGCATGATCCCGTGCTCGTCGCACAGGTCGCGCAGGCCCTGCATGAATTCGGGCGAGGCCGGGCGGATGCCGCCCTCGCCCTGGATCGGCTCCACCATGATGCCGGCGGTGTTAGGCCCGATCAGCGACTTGGCCGCTTCCAGATCGTCGAACGGCGCATATTTGAACCCATTGAGCAGCGGCGAGAAACCGTGGTGCATCTTCTCCTGGTTCGACGCGCTGATCGTCGCCATCGTGCGGCCATGGAAGGCGTTGTGGAAGGTGATGATCTCGAAGCGGTTTGTGTCGCCCCCTTCCGCGTTCTGGTGATAGGCGCGCGCGGTCTTGATCGCGCATTCGCACGCCTCGGCGCCCGAGTTGGTGAAGAACACCGTGTCGCCGAAGGTCACGTCGACCAGCCATTGCGCCAGTTTCTCGCCCTGCGGGCTGCCGTAGAGGTTGGAGACGTGCATCAGCGTCGCCGCCTGTTGCTGGATCGCGCCGATCAGCCCCGCGTGCGAATGGCCGAGCAGGTTGACCGCGATGCCGCTTGCGAAATCGAGGTAGCGGGTGCCGTTCTCGTCGATCAGGTGGCAGTGCTCGCCTCGCACCGGCCGCACACCGCTGCGCGGGTAGACGGGCATGAGCGCTGGTGTCGACATAAGCTGTGTCCTGATTGGTCGTTGGTGGATGGGAGAAACGCAAATGGCGGCCCTGAACCAGAGCCGCCATCCGCTTTACCGTTTATTCTACCGCTGCCCTTGGGTCAAACCGCGGGGAGCGGATTGCGGCCGGGTCAGCTTTCGATCGGAGCCAGATTGACGGCGGAGTACTTTCCGCGTCGGTCGACCTCGAGATCGAATTCGTAGCGCTCGCCCTCGTTGATGCCGGCAAGTCCCGACCGCTCGACCGCGCTGATGTGCACGAAGGCGTCCGGCTGGCCGTCGTCGCGGACGAGGAAGCCGAAGCCCTTCATCGCATTGAAGAACTTGACCGTGCCCTTGGCGCGCTCCCCGGTCAGCTCGCGCTGCGGGGCGGCAGGCTTGGCCGCCACGGCGATCACGTCGCCCACCACCTGGAGGTCCTGCGCCGACACCTTGCCGCCGCGGTCCACGAGGTTGTACTGGAGCTCCTGCCCCTCGGCGAGGCCTTCGAGGCCGGCACGCTCGACCGCGCTGATGTGGACGAACACGTCCTCACCGCCGCCTTCCTGCTGGATGAAGCCGAAGCCCTTCTGAGTGTTGAAGAACTTCACGGTGCCCTTGCCGGTGCCGACGATCTGGGCGGGCATACGGCTGAAACCGCCACCCCCGCCGCCGCCGCTGCGCGGGCCGCCGCCGAAGCCGCCACCCCCGCCGCGCGGGCCACCGCCGCCGCCGCCGTAGCGATCGCCGCCACCGCCGCCGAACCGGTCGCCGCCGCCGCCGAAGCGGTCACCACCCCCGAAACGGTCTCCGCCGAAATCGCGGGGCGGGAAACCGTCATTCCCGCCGCCGAACGGATCGAAGCCATCTTCGCCGAAACCGTCGCGCTTGTCGCGGCCGCGCCGGCGTCCCCTATCGTAACCCATAGATCAAAACGTACCTTGCCACACTGCCCTACTCCATTGCGCCGATGTCGTGGACAGTGAGCCGCACCGGACGCAGACGCGCCGACCCTGTGGTCCGGCAACGCACGTGAGACAAGGTATAGCGCACAAAAGCTTGCTTTGCGAACGAAATCACCCGCCATGCAAAGCCCTGTGCAATCCGCCCGCGCAGGGTGCTTGTATGCCCGGGCGCCATTGGGCATGAAGCCTGCCAGAGGAAGAGGGGAGCCACGAGAGGCCATGAGCGATTTTCGCCGCCTGACGGAAAATGTACTGGTAAGCCCGCAGCTTGCGCTCGGCGATATCGCCGAGGCCGCGGCGCTCGGTGTCACCACGATCGTCAACAACCGCCCTGACGGCGAGGATCCCGACGCGCCGCAGGGCGACGAGATCGCCGATGCCGCAGCGGCTGCCGGGCTCAATTACGTCGCGATCCCCGTCGGCCATGCCGGGTTCAGCGAACCGCAGGTCGATGCGATGATCGAGGCGCTCGACCAGGCCGAGGGGGCGATTCTCGCCTATTGCCGCTCGGGCACCCGCTCCACGCTGCTGTGGGCGCTGGCGAGCGCCAAGCAGGGCGTGGACCCCGAAACCATCGCCCGCACCGCAGGCCAGGCGGGCTACGACGTCAGCCCGATTCGCAGCCTGATCGACGTCCTCGCTGCGCGCTGAGATGTCGCCGCTGGCGGTCCAGACCGGCGCGTCTCTGCTCGCGATCTTCGCGCTCGCGGGGCTCGCCTGGTGGCTGAAGCTCGGCGGCGATCCGCGGCTCGAAAACGAGTTCGGCGTGCGCCGCGCCGCAGGCGAGGTCGAGGACGGCTTCGCGCCTGCCTGCATCGCCTGCGACGCGGATGGCGTCGGCGCTTTGGCTCGCGATGCGGGCGGGCGGATCATGCTCATCAAGCGCCACGGCAACCGCTTTGCCGGCCGGGTGCTCGGCCCGAATGCGCGCGCGCGGCTGGAAGAGACGCCTGACGGGCACCGCCTCGTCGTCGATCCGGGAGAGGCGCGCTTCGGCACCGTCGCCCTCGCCATCCCCGACCCGCAGGCTTGGGCGGACGCCATCGATGGGGTAAGAGGCCGGCAGGATGCCTGACTTCAATCCGACCCAATATGCTGTGCCGCTGTTCGTGGTGGCGGTGCTCGCCGAGATGATCTGGGCGAAGCTGCGCGCGCCCGAGGCTTACGAGCCGAAGGACACGCTGGTCAGCCTCATGTTCGGCCTGGGATCGACCGTGGCGGGCGCGCTGCTCGGCGGATTTGCGCTCGCACTGTTCATCAAGACCTACGAATACCGCATCTTCGATTTCGGCCCGGAGTGGTGGACCGTCTGGTGGGCTTGGCCGGTCTGCTTCGTGCTGGACGATCTCAAGTATTACTGGGTTCACCGCGCGGGGCACCGCATCCGCTGGATGTGGGCGAGCCACGTGAACCACCATTCGAGCCAGCACTACAACCTCTCCACCGCCTTGAGGCAGACGTGGACCGGGATGTTCACCTTTGGCTTCCTCTTCGCGGTGCCGCTGGTGCTCTTGGGCTTCCACCCGGCGATGATCGCGATCTGCGGCGGGTTCAACCTCATCTACCAGTTCTGGATCCACACCGAGGCGATTCGAAGGATGCCGGCGTAGTTCGAGGCGGTGATGAACACGCCCTCGCACCACCGCGTCCACCATGCGACGAACCCGCGCTATCTCGACACCAATTACGCGGGAGTCTTCATCGTCTGGGACCGGATGTTCGGCACCTTCACGCCCGAGGTCGACGACGAGCCGATCCGCTACGGAATCGTCAAGCAGCTCGGCAGCTTCAACCTCCTGTGGGCGGTGTTCCACGAGTGGGCGGGCATGCTGACCGACATCGCCCGTGCACCGTGGCGGCACAAGCTGTCCTACCTCCTGCGCGAGCCCGGCTGGAGCCATGACGGCAGCCGCGAGACCAGCGACATGATCCGCGCCCGTTGGCAGCGGCGGATCGGCACGGCTGCACCTGCCACCCCATCAGTGGCGGATCGAAACCCGATTGCGGGCAGCGCGGAAGCTGCTTAAGTCTCCCCCCAGAGGGAGAGATCATGGAAAGTTTCGACTACATCGTCATCGGCGGTGGGAGCGCGGGCAGCGCCGTCACCGGAAGGCTCGCGGTGGACGGCACGCGGCGCGTCTGCCTCATCGAGGCGGGCGGGCACAACAACACCGTGTGGGTCAAGACGCCGGGCTTCATGCCCTTCATCCCCGATGCCTCGAACTACCGCTACGAGACGGTCCCGCAGAAGGGCCTGAAAGGCCGCACCGGCTACCAGCCGCGCGGAAGGGGCCTCGGCGGCTCGTCGGCAATCAACGCGATGGTCTATATCCGCGGCAACCGCTGGGATTACGACAACTGGGCCGCCGAAGGCTGCACCGGCTGGGCCTATGACGACGTGCTCCCCTACTTCAAGCGCGCCGAGGCGAACGAGCGCGGGGGCGATGATTACCACGGCGCGGGCGGCCCCTTGTTCGTCGAGGATCAGAAGCACGCCAACCCCGCGAGCCGCGCCTTCGTGGAAGCGGCCGCCGCGCTTCAGCTGCGCACCAATCCCGATTTCAACGGCGCGCGCCAGGACGGCTTCGGCCTCTACCAGGTGACCCAGCGCAAGGGCGAACGCTGGTCGGCGGCGCGCGCCTACGTGGAGCCGGTCCGCGATCAGGGCAATGTCTCGGTGCGCACCAACACGCTGGTCGAGAAGCTGGTGATCGAGGCGGGGCGCGTCACCGGCGTGCAGATCCGCCGCAAGGGCAAGCGCGAGACGCTGCTGGCGCGCCGCGGGGTGATCCTTTCGGCTGGCGCCTTCAACTCCCCCCAGATCCTGATGCTGTCCGGCATCGGCCCGGCCGAGCACCTCAAGGCGCACGGCATCGACGTGGTGCTCGACCGGCCGGCGGTGGGCGGCAACCTCCAGGACCATATCGACTACGTCTCTGGCTGGGAGACGGAGAGCAACGTGCTGATGGGCCAGTCCCTGAAGGGCACGCTGACGATGCTCGCCGCGATGGTCGAGCACCGCCGCAGCCGCACCGGGGTGATGACCACCTGCTACGCGGAAGCCGGGGGCTTCTGGACCGTCATGCCCGATAGTCCCGCCCCCGACATCCAGTGGCATTTCGTCCCCGCCGTGCTCGAGGATCACGGGCGCGAGAAGGTGAAGGCGCACGGCTTCTCGCTCCACGCCTGCGTGCTGCGACCCGAGAGCCGGGGCACGGTGAGGCTGGCCAGCAACGACGCGGCTGCGGCGCCGGTGATCGATCCCAACTTCCTTGATGACGAGCGCGACATGGCGTGCCTTCGCGCAGGCGTGCGCCTATCGCACCGCATCGCCGAGGCGCCGCCGCTGATGGCCTACGGGCCGAAGGATCGCCATCCGGTCGACCTCACCGACGACGCGGCGCTCGACGATTTGATCCGGGCCCGCGCGGACACGGTCTATCACCCGGTCGGCACCTGCCGCATGGGCGCGGACAAGGATGCGGTGGTCGATCCGACGCTGCGGCTCAACGGGCTTGAGGGGCTGTGGGTGGCGGACGCGAGCATCATGCCCAAGCTGGTCAGCGGCAACACCAACGCGCCGAGCATCATGATCGGCGAGCGCTGCGCGGACTTCGTGATGGCGGCGGAGAGGACTTAAACCCGGCCTGATGATAAAGCGCTGATATCGGCCCGCCAACGGACGGGCCGCGAGGCCACGCGGCCGAGCCGCAGGTGCCCCGAAGCGCAGCGAAGGGAACGGCACCGAGGACGACCCCGCGGAGGCGGGGTCGCAACAAAAAAAGGCCGGAGAGCTTTCGCTACTCCGGCCGTGCCTAGTCTGTTCGTTCGCAGGAGGAACGGGGTGAGGCGGGGGGAGGGGAGAGGGAGAGAGAGACCTCCCCCCGCCAAGCTTGGTGGGTGCGCGTCTAGTTGTAGGCGCGCTCCCCGTGTTCGGAGATGTCGAGGCCGTTGGTTTCGGCTTCGGCGTCGGGACGCAGGCCGATGGTGACCTTGAGGATCAGGAACAGCGCGGCCGAGACGACGCCGGTCCACAGGATCGTGGTGCCGACCGCCCAGCACTGGGTGATCACCTGACCGACGAGGTCGTACTCGCCCGCCTTGGCGACCGGCGCGGTGTAGTCGATCCAGCCTTGGCCGCCGAGCGCCGGGTCGGCGACGATGCCGGTCCCGATCGCGCCGACGATCCCGCCCACGGCGTGGATGCCGAAAACGTCGAGGCTGTCGTCGTAGTTCAGCTTGTTCTTCACCGTGGTGACGAAGAAGTAGCAGATGACCGAAGCCACAGCGCCGAGGATGATCGCGGTGCCGGGGTGGGCAAAGCCCGCCGCCGGGGTGATGGCCACGAGGCCGGCCACCACACCCGAGACACCGCCCAGCAGCGAGGGCTTCTTGTGGGTGATCTGTTCGATGATCGCCCAGGTCGCACCCGCTGCCGCGGTGGCAACGAAGGTGTTGATGAAGGCGAGCGCGGCGAAGGCGTTGGATTCGAGCGCCGAGCCGGCGTTGAACCCGAACCAGCCAATCCACAGCAGGCTGGCGCCGATCATGGTCATCACCAGGCTGTGCGGGGGCATCGGCTCCTTCTTGTAGCCGATGCGCGGGCCGATGATGAGGCAGCCGATCAGACCGGCGATGCCTGCATTGATGTGCACCACGGTGCCGCCGGCGAAGTCGAGCGCGCCCCAGCCCCACAGCAGACCGGTGTCGGTCGGCGCGGCGTGGAGGAAGTCCGGACCGGCCCAGTACCACACCATGTGCGCGATCGGGAAATAGGCGAGCGTCATCCACGCGACCACGAAGATGATCAGCGGGGTGAACTTCACGCGCTCTGCAAAGGCGCCCACGATCAGCGCCGGGGTGATGCAGGCGAAGGTCATCTGGAACATCACGAAGACCAGCTCGGGGAGATAAACCCCGTTCGAGAAGGTCGCGGCGAGGCTGGTGACGCTCACGCCCTTGAGGAAGGCCTTGTCGAGCCCGCCGAACAGCGCCGGGAAGGGCGTGCCGGTCGAGGTGAAGGCCATCGAGTAGCCCCACCCGAACCACACCAGCGCGGCAACGCAGACGATGGTGAGCACCTGCATCAGCACGCTTAGCATGTTCTTCGCGCGCACCAGACCGCCGTAGAACAGCGCGAGTGCGGGCACGCTCATCAGCAGCACAAAAGCGGTCGAAACCATCATCCAGGCGACATCGCCCTTGTTGACCATCTCGGCGGTGGGAACGAACGGCGCGGGTGCCGCCGCGGGCGCGGCGAGGGCCGGTGCGGCGAGCAGCGCCGCCCCGGTCGCGGCCACCGCAAGATTGGAGAGAATGCGCTTCATTGCTTTGGGCCCCCTTACAGCGCGGTTTCGCCGGACTCGCCGGTGCGGATGCGGGTCGCCGAGGCAAGATCGAGCACGAAGATCTTGCCGTCGCCGATGGCTCCGGTGTTGGCGGTCTGCTGGATGGTTTCGACGACCTGCGCGGCGATCTCGTCGCTGGCGGCGATCTCGAGCTTCACCTTGGGAAGCATGTTGGTGGAGTATTCCGCGCCGCGGTATATTTCGGTCTGGCCCTTCTGGCGGCCGAAGCCCTTGACCTCGGTGACGGTCATCCCGGCGATGCCGATCCCGCTCAGGGCTTCACGCACGGAATCGAGCTTGAAGGGTTTGATGATGGCGATGATGAATTTCATCTGTGGCCCCTGTTGCACCGGTTTGTCCCGGCTGCAGACATCACAGCAACAAGCGTGCCAACCGGATGTAACCGAACTGACGCAATGGAATCAGCGCGCTTCTTCGCACCTGCGGAAGAACACGTGCCTACAAATTCATCATCTGCTTAATTCATGTGCAGGATCGGCCCGAATTGCGTCATTCACCCGTGATGAAACGGTCCGTGGCGCGGGTCGGCAGTCCGTCGATGCTGCGGGTGCGAGCAGCGGTCTTGGCCTCCCACTGTGCCGGATCGGACTGGCGATGCGCCTTCTTCAAGGTCTCGCGTTCACCCTCCAGCGTCATGAACGGCACGCCCCAGCCGCAAGAGGACTGGACGCTCTCGACCGCGATATCGAAGATCTGGCGGGTGCCGGGCATCAGGGTGAAATGCGCGGCCAGATCGCTCCAGTCGGGGTCCTGCGGCAGCACCGGCCGCCCGCGCCCGTAGAGGCGGAGGATCAGGGCAGGCTGCTGGAAGTTGCAGAACATCACCGTGATGCGCCCCCCATTTTCATTGGCATCAGCCGCGAGGTGCGCGTGCGTCTCGTTGCCCGATCCGCCAAGGTCGAGATAGGCGACCCGGGTGGGCGAGAGCACGCGGAAGGCGTCGTAGCCCTTGGGGCTGAGGTTGATCCGCGCGCCCTCGGCGGCGGTCGCTACGAAGAACACCGGCTGGGCGGCGATCATGGCGATGTGCTTTTGGTCAAGCGCCTCGAAGAAATCCGCCATGCCTGCCCCTCCCCCTTTGCAGCCCTTCCTACAAGAAATCGCGCAAGGTCGCGATGAAACGGTCGAACTGGTCGTGGTGGAGCCAGTGACCCGCCTTCTCGAACTCGATCACCCGCGCGGTGTTGAAGTGGGCGATGCGGCCGTCCTTCTCCGGGTTCGAGGCCCACGAATCCGCGCCGTAGAGCAGCAGCGTCGGACAGGTGATCGCGCCCCACAGCTGCTCGATGAACTCATCGCCGATATCCTCGACCGGCCAGACGTTGAGGTGTGGATCGAACTTCCAGCTGTAGGTGCCGTCCTCGTTGCGGTTGACGCCGTGGACGGTGAGATGGCGCGCCTGTTCCTCGGTGAGGTAGGCGTTCTCCTCGATCATGCGGGCGAAGGCGGCCTCAATGCTCTCGTATTTGCGCGGGGAGCGCCCGGCGGCCTTGCGCTTCTTCTCGATCCATTCGGCGAGGCGTTCCGGGTAAGGCTGGCTGCGCTGCTTCTCGCGCCATTCGGGCGAGGGGCCGAGGCCCTCGATCGCCACCAGCTTGGTCACCATGTCCGGGAAGGCCCCGGCATAGCGCAGCGCGACATTCCCGCCCATCGAATGCGCCACCATCCGCACCGGGCCGACGCCCAATTGGTGGATCAGCTGCGCAAGGTCATAGACCATGTCGGCGGCGGTATAGACCCCGTCCGAGACCCAGTCGCTGTCGCCGTGACCGCGATGGTCCATGGCGATGACGTGGTAATCCGCGCGGAGCGCCTCGGCGGTCCAGTCCCAGGAGCGCGCATGATCGCGGCCGCCATGCACCAGCACCAGCGGCGGCTTCCCCCGCCCGCCCCAGTCGAGGTAGTTCAGCCGAAGGCGCTGCGAGATGAAGGTCTGCGAGGTCGGGGCGGCGGTGTGCATGGGGGATGCTTTGGCCAAACTGCGGGGTTTGGGCAAGTCACCCGCGCTCCCGTTCGTGTCGAGCGCAGTCGAGACACCCCGAACAAGCCTCTCGACTTCGCTCGAGGCGAACGGGGGCGGGTTCTACCTTTCCTTCGTCGCCGAGAAGGTCAGCTCGGGGTTCTTCTCGACCTGATAGCTCACGTCCCACGGGCTCTTGGCCATGAACACGAGGTCGCCGTCGCGGTCCTTGGCGAGGTTGGCGCGGTTGAAGCTGGCGAAATCGTCGAGCGCCTTGGCGTCACCCTTGATCCAGCGCGCGGTGGCGAAGGGCGAGGGTTCAAGCACCGCCTCGACCTTGTACTCGGCCTCGAGCCGGCTGATCAGCACCTCGAGCTGGAGCTGGCCGACCACGCCTACGATATGGGCCGAGCCGATCTCGGGGTAGAACACCTGGATCACGCCCTCTTCGGAAAGGTCGTCGAGCGCCTTCCTCAGCTGCTTGGTCTTGGTCGGGTCCTTGAGCTGGACGCGGCGGAGGATTTCGGGCGCGAAGTTGGGCAGGCCCGTGAAGCGCACCTGATTGCGCTCGGACAGGGTGTCGCCCACGCGCAGGGTGCCGTGGTTGGGGATGCCGATGATGTCGCCGGCTTCCGCCGTGTCGGCCAGCTCGCGATCCTGCGCGAAGAACAGGATCGGCGAGTGCACCGCGATCGGCTTGCCGAGGCCGCTCGGCGTCAGCTTCATGCCCCGTTTGAAGGTGCCCGAGACCTGCCGCATGAAGGCGATCCGGTCGCGGTGGTTGGGGTCCATGTTGGCCTGCACCTTGAAGATGAAGCCGGTGACTTCGTCGCGGTCAGGGCTGATCTGCTCCTCGCCCGCAGGCTGGGGGCGCGGCGGCGGGGCCCAGCGGGCGATGGCGTCGATCAGCTCGGCCACCCCGAAGTTCTTGAGCGCCGATCCGAAGAATACCGGGGTCAGGTCGCCATTCCGGTAGGCGTCCAGATCGAAGGCGGGATAGCCCTCGCGCACCAGTTCGATCTCTTCGGCGAGGTCGGCGGGAAGTTCCCCCACCGGCTCGCGCTTGCCGAGGTATTCGCGGCTGTCCCCCTCGGGCCGGGCGACGGTGTCGGTGGCGAAGTCGAGCACCCCGGTGAACAGCCCGCCCATCCCCAAGGGCGCGCTCTGCGGGCTGACGTCCAAGGCCAGCGCATCGGCGACCTCGTCTAGGATTTCGAACAGCGAACGGCCCTCACGGTCGACCTTGTTGACGAAGGTGATGATGGGGACGTTGCGCAGCCGGCAGACCTCGAACAGCTTCTTCGTCTGGCTTTCGATCCCCTTGGCGACGTCGATCACCATCACTGCCGAATCCACCGCCGTCAGGGTGCGGTAGGTGTCTTCGGAAAAATCTTCGTGGCCCGGCGTGTCGAGCAGGTTGAAGGTGATCCCGTCCTTCTCGAAGGTCATCACGCTGGAGGTGACCGAGATCCCGCGCTGCTGCTCGATCTTCATCCAGTCCGACCGCGCCCGCCGCGCCGCCCCGCGCGCCTTGACCTCGCCCGCAAGGTGGATCGCCCCGCCCTGCAGCAGCAGCTTCTCGGTCAGCGTGGTCTTGCCCGCGTCAGGGTGCGAGATGATCGCGAAGGTGCGGCGGGTCTGAGCGGGGGAGGCTGTCATGGGGCCGCGCGCATAGCGGGGTTTGCACAAACCGTCCATGCAAAGGCGAATAGGCGTGCGTTTACGAGCGTTTACGACTGGGTAAAGCCTTTCTGCCATCATGCCGCTGACGACAATGCGTCAAGGGGAGCGCAGCCGATGGAACCAATTTCACTCGCAATCCGCATCGCCATGATGTCGGCCGTGCCGCTCGGCGGCGTGCTGTGGCTCGGCATGGGCTCGGGCGCGCAATATTACGAGGTCGCGCCCACGCAGGCGCGCGCGGCGATCAGCAGCGCCTATCTGCCCACCCACGTTCTCGGCACGTATGTGAAGGGCAGCCGCGTGACCCGGCCCGACAACGAGACGGTCGTGACCGCGCTGATCGGCGAGGGCGGCGTCGAGCTGATGCGCTTCGTCACCAAGGTCGAGCCCGACGGCACGGGCTCCTCGGTGACCACCACCGTCGAACCGCCGGTCGGCAAGAATGCCGAGCGCGCCAGCAAGGCGATGAAGTCGCACGGCTACATCATGGCGCTGATGGACAAGGTTGCGCAGGAACACGTCGATGCCGCGATCGAGAAGCGGCCTTTCAACATGATGGCCCTCAATCCCGCCGGCGAAGCGGCGGCCAGTGCCATCCCCGGCATGAAGGAGCAGATCGCCGAGGCCAACGAAACGGCGGCGATGTTCTCGCGGATGGAGCAGGAGGAGCGCCGTTTCAGCACCTCGTCGCAGGCCGGCGGCTGGGGCTCGAACACGCCCAAGAGCACGAGCACCATGAGCACCGGCGCACCCCGCAAGAGCGGCGGCTGGGGTCCGGATGCCTCGCAAAACAGCGGTGGTTGGGGCGCGAATACGCCGAGGAGCGACGACTGGGGCAACTAAGGCGCTGCGCCGCGCGGGTCTCGGGATCAGCCTTCCCGCGCCACCCGGAAACCCGCGAAATCCTGGTTGACCGGCATCAGCTCGATCCGGTTGATGTTGAGGTGCGGCGGGAGGGCGGCGATCCAGCCGATGGTGTCGGCGATATCTGCGGCGGTCATCGGGTTCATGCCGCGATAGAGGTCGTCCGAGGCCTGCTGGCTGCCGGTGCGCACCAGCGTGAACTCGGTCTCGACCATCCCGGGCTCGATGCTGGTCACGCGCACGCCGGTGCCATGAAGGTCCGCGCGCAGGGCGAGCGTGAAGTGGTTCACAAAGGCCTTGGAGCCAGCGTAGACGTTGCCGCCCGGGTAGATGTAGTTCCCCGCCACCGAGCCGATGGCGATGATCGCGCCCTTGCGCTCGATCAGCTGGGGCAGCAGCTTGCGGGTCACCGTCACCATCGCGGTCACGTTGGTGTCGATCATCGTCTGCCAGTTGGCGAGATCGGCATTCTGCGCGGCGGAAAGCCCTTGGGCAAGGCCGGCATTGTTCACCAGCAGATCGAGATCGCGGAACACCTCGGGCAGGTTCGCCAGTGCGGCATCGAGCGCGGCGGTGTCGCGCACGTCGAAGCAGGCGGTGTGAACCTTGTCCGGCCCAAGCTCCGCCACCAGCGCATCGAGCCGTTCCTGCCGCCGCCCGGTGGCGACGCAGCGCCAGCCGTCCGCGACGAGGCGGCGGACGGTGGCAAGGCCGATGCCGGCGGTGGCGCCGGTGACGAAGGCGGTCTTGCTCATCCCCGCAGCTCCCCGCCCAGCTTGGCCGCGGCGGCGACGACCTTCTCGGCGATGGCCTTGAGGTCGGCGTCCTTGAAGCTCGCCTCGCCCGGCTGGAGGGTGACTTCGACCGCGACGGACTTCTTGCCCTCGGGAACGCCCTGCCCGGCGAAGACGTCGAAGACGCGAACGCCGGTAATCGCCACCTTGTCCGCGCCCTGAACGCTGCGCACGAGGTCGCCCGCCGCCAGCGTCGCCGGAACGAGGAAGGCAAAGTCGCGGGTCACGGCCTGCAAGGCGGGCGGGGTAAAGCCGGGGCGCGCGAAGGCGGCGTTCTTCTTCGGCGGGATCGCGTCGAGGAACAGTTCCACGGCGGCGATCGGCCCGTCGGCGTCAAAGGCCTTGAGGGTCGAGGGATGCACCATCCCGAAGCGCGCCAGCACCACCTTGGGGCCGAGGCGCAGGGTGGCCGATTGGCCGGGGTGGAACTGCGGTCCCGCTTCCCCCATCACCATCAGGTTGGCCACGGGAGCGCCAGCCGCCTCGAGCAGCTGAAGCGCGAGCGCCTTGGCGTCATAGGCGTCGAAGGCCTGCGCCTTGCCACTCTGCCACCCGCGCGGGGTCTTCTCGCCCGCGAGCACGATGCCGAGGGTCGGCTTCTCGTCGCTGAGCCCGTTCGCACCCCGGAAGTAACGCCGCCCGATCTCGAATAGGCGTGAGCCGGGCGCGCCGCGATCGGCATTGCGCTTGGCCGCCATCAGCAGGCCGGGGAGCAGCGAGGGGCGCATCGCCTTCATGTCCTCGCTGATCGGGTTGGCGAGGACCCAGAGGGGCTGGTCGGACGCGAAATGCTCCGCCGCCCAGGTGGGCAGGAAGGACCACGTCACCGCTTCGTTGAGCCCGCTCGCGGCGGCGGCGCGGCGCAGGCCCCGTTCCAGCCTCTGCTGCGGCGTGGCGGTGGGGCGCGCGACGCCCTCCACGCGGGGGAGCGCGACACTGGCGACCTTGTCGAGGCCGTGGATGCGCACGACCTCCTCGACGAGGTCGGCCGGGCCTTCGATGTCGTGGCGGCGCAGCGGGCAGGTGACCTGCCAGCCCTCGCCCACGGTGAAGCCGAGGCTCTCGAGGATGCGCTTCTGCTCGCCCTCGGGCACCTCCACCCCGCCGAGGCGGGTGGTGAGGCCGGGGTCGAAGGCGACGACCTTCGCCTGCGACGGCGGCGAACCGGCGCGCACCGCCTCGCTGGGCTGGCCGCCTGCAAGCTCGACGATGAGGCCGGTGAGGAGGTCAAGCCCGGCGTCGAGGAACTCGGGGTCCACGCCGCGCTCGAAACGGGTGCGGGCATCGCTGGACAAGCCCAGCTTGCGCCCGGTCGCGCCGATGCGGGCGGGGTCGAAATAGGCGATTTCGAGCAGCACGTCGGTCGTGCCCTCCGACACGCCCGAATGCTCGCCGCCCATGATCCCGGCGATGTCGTGGACCTGGGTGTCGTCGGCGATCACGACCATCTCGGGATCGAGCCGGTAGGTCTTTTCGTTGAGCGCCAGCACTTCTTCGCCGTCCTGCGCGCGCCGCGCCACCACCGCACCTTGCAGCTTGGCAAGGTCATAGGCGTGCGCCGGACGCCCGAAGCCGAGCATCAGGTAGTTGGTGAGGTCGACCAGCAGCGAGATCGGGCGCTGCCCTGCGCTCTTGAGGCGCTGCTGGAGCCACTCGGGCGAGGGGCCATTGCGCACGCCCTTCACGACGCGGCCATAGAAGGCCGGGCAGCCTTGCGCGTCGTCGGTGCGGATTTCGACCGGGCAGGCACCGCTCGCGGTGAAGGCGGGCATGGCAATCGGCTTCAGCGTCCCCAGGCCTTTGGCGGCCAGATCGCGGGCGATGCCGTAGACGCCCATGCAATCCGGGCGATTGGGGGTCACGGCGACCTCGATCACCGGATCGCTGCCGTGATAGTCCGAGAACGCCGTTCCGACCGGCGCGTCGTCGGGCAGTTCGATGATGCCGTCGTGATCCTCGCCCAGTTCGAGCTCGCGGGTCGAACACATCATGCCGTTCGATTCGACACCGCGGATCGCGCTCTTCCTCAGCACCATGCCGTTGGCGGGGACGACCGCGCCGGGGAGCCCCAGCACGCCCTTCATCCCGGCCCGCGCATTGGGCGCGCCGCACACGACCTGCAGTGGCTGGCCCTCGCCCGTGTCGACGGTCAGCACCTGGAGCTTGTCGGCATCGGGGTGGCGCGCGGCGGTCAGCACGTGAGCGATGCGGAAGCCGGCGAGCTTTTCCGCCGGGTCTTCGACGCCTTCGACCTCGAGGCCGATGGCGTTCAATGCATCGCAGATCTCCGAAACGGTGGCGGTGGTCTCAAGGTGGTCCTTGAGCCAGGTCAGCGAGAACTTCATCGGGCAACCTCCGCCTTGCGAGCACCGGCCTCCGTTCGCCTCGAGTGAAGTCGAGAGGCCCGGGCGGTGCACAAGCGTGTCTCGACTTCGCTCGACACGAACGGGGTGTGCAGCAGGACGATCATGCGCGGGCTCCCACGCCGGCGGACAGGGTCGGCTGGTCGAAGGGCGAGAAGCCATAATGCTGCAGCCAGCGCGGATCGCCGTCGAAGAAGGCGCGCAGGTCGTTCATCCCGTATTTGAGCATCGCGATGCGGTCGATCCCGAGGCCGAAGGCGAAACCCTGCCACTCGGCGGGATCGAGACCCCCGGCGGCGAGCACACGCGGGTTCATCATCCCGCTGCCGCCCAACTCCATCCATGCATGGCCCGGCGCATCGCCGTGCCCGCCGACGACGCGGCGGCCGCCCTCGTTCGAATAGCCGACATCGACTTCGACGCTCGGTTCGGTGAAGGGGAAGTAGGAGGGGCGCAGGCGCAGGACGATGTCCTCGCGCTCGAAGAAGGCCTTGAAGAAGGTCTCCAGCGTCCACTTGAGGTGGCCGAGGTGGATGCCCTTGTCGATCACCATGCCCTCGACCTGGTGGAACATCGGGGTGTGGGTCGCGTCGCTGTCCGAGCGGTACACGCGGCCCGGAGCGATCACGCGGATCGGCGCGCCCTGCTGGATCATGGCGCGGACCTGCACCGGCGAGGTGTGGGTGCGCAGGAGGATGTCCTTCCCGTCAGTGGTCTTATCGGGGAAATAGAACGTGTCATGCATCGCCCGCGCCGGGTGGGTCTCGTCCATGTTGAGCGCGGTGAAGTTGTGCCAGTCGTCCTCGATTTCGGGCCCGGTGGCGACCGCGAAGCCCAAGTCGGCGAAGATTTCGGCCAGTTCGTCCATCACCTGACTGACGGGGTGCACCGAACCCTTGGGCGCGGCGACGGCAGGCAGGGTAAGATCGACCGTCTCGCGCGCCAGCTGCTCTTCGAGCGCCGCGGCCTCGAGCGCGGCCTTCTTCGCCTCCAGCGCCTCGGCAATGCGGGCGCGGGCGGACTGGATCGCGGGGGCCGCCGCCGTGCGCTCCTCGGGGCTCATCCCGCCCAGGGTCTTCAGTTCAAGGCTCACCCAGCCCTTCTTGCCGAGGGTTTCGAGCCGCTCGGCCTCGAGTGCGTCGAGGCTTGATGCTGCGGCGATCGCGGCCAGCGCGGCCTCGGTCCGGGATGTGATGTCGGTCATGAAAACAGGGTGCTCTGCGCGAGGATTTTGCCGCCGCCCGCTAGCGGCAATTCGCCCGCATTGCAAAGGGAGAGGACGCCGCTGCGCCGCCGCACGGACCGAAGCAGGTCGGGGGCCGGGGCGGGGCGGGGCTGCTCCACAAGGCGCAGCAATGGAAAGGGCGGGCTCCCCGTGGGGAACCCGCCCTCGATCCGTGCCAGGCCGGAGCCCTGCGGCTTGCGCCGGCAGAGCGGCCCCCGCCGGCGTCAGGCCGGCAAAGCAGCTTTCGCCTGGGCGATCACGGCCTTGAAGGCGCCGCCTTCGTTCATCGCGAGATCGGCCATCGCCTTGCGATCGAGTTCGATGCCGGCGAGCTTGATGCCGTGCATGAACTGCGAATAGGTCAGGCCTTCCATGCGAACCGCAGCGTTGATGCGCTGGATCCACAGAGCGCGGAAGGTCCGCTTCTTCACCTTGCGGTCGCGGTAGGCATATTGCCCGGCCTTCTCGACCGCCTGACGGGCGATGCGGATGGTGTTCTTGCGGCGACCGCGATAGCCCTTGGCCTGGTCCAGAATCCGCTTGTGCTTGGCGCGGGTGGTAACACCCCTTTTGACGCGTGCCATATCAGTATATCCTTTTCTTGGTTCAGGGTGCCAAGCCTGCCCTCGCCCCCGCCCTTCCGCCCTTGATGCTACTTCCGTAAGGCCGGAAGGGCGGGCGCGATGGCAGTCGAGGCGGCGTCAGCCCCTCAGATCAATCCAGCCCGTAGGGCGCCCACTTCTTGATCGTCGGCGTATCGTTGGCCGACAGGACCGAGGTGCCGCGGTTGGTGCGGATATACTTGGCGTTGTGGCTGATCAGGCGGTGACGCTTGCCAGCGACGCCGTGCTTGACCTTGCCGGTGGCGGTGATCTTGAAGCGCTTCTTCACACCGCTCTTGGTCTTGAGCTTGGGCATTTTCATCTCCTGCATGAGACACGTCGGAACCGGCCATGGCAGCCCTTGTCGCCAGGCTGGCTGATTGATTCGTGTCGGTGAAGTGCGCGCGCTTAGGCGCATGGGCGGCGAAAGGCAAGGGGAACGGGGTGCGAGCGGCGGCAGGCGGCGGATCGGGACGTAACGATCATGACACGCTTCGGGCCGACATCACGCCATCCGCCGGCGCCCATCGTGATCTCTATGCGTGGGCGTCCTGATCGAGAATGCCCATCACGACCGGGATGGCACGAAATCCCTCGTCGGTGACTGTGTATTTCAGCATCGGCATTTGCGGGAAATCGAGGTCATGGTCCTCCACCATCCAGCCATGCTTGCCGATGCATTCCCAGAACTTCGCGTTCGGGCTTCCGGCTACCGTCACGCCGGAGGCTGCGTCATTCTCCAGCATCAAAGCCAGAATTGAGCGGTCACCCGGCGACAAGTTCCTGTAGGTCGCCTCCACATCGCGATCGTTAGCCAAAGCGGAAGCAACCTTGTCGAAGATCGTCATCTGTCACCTGCCAGAAAAGTTTCCATCATCTCGATATGGCGGGGCGCGAGCTGTATCTTTTCGAGGAAGCCACTGCGCGGCTCCGGCGTGGGCAAGATGTCGTCCGGACAGTCGCTGAAGCCGATGTGATCGGCATAGGTAAGCGCAAGCCACGGATCGGGTCCGCTCGTCTTGAGGTACGCAGCCAACCGAAACCCCTCCACCACGATGTAGCCCGGGACAGCCCCGTCCTTTGCCCACCAGAACATGGCGCGGCGGCCCGTGGGACGAAGCCATTCGGCAAGCGTCGGCACAGCCAGAAGCGCATGGCTGGGAGCGATGGCCCAGCGGCGATCTTCCGGTTCGATGGATGTGAGCCAATCGTATGAAGGCCAAAGTCCGATTGCGGCACTGAAGGGGCAATGTCCGCCCTCGTGCCCATCGGGTCGTTTCACGTTGAACCGATCATCCAGGGATTCTTCCGGGAATGACGTCATTTCCCAGTAAAGGTTGCTGAGCCCGAGCAAGCCTCTGCGCTCGAGGAAGACAACGTGCCGCGCAATCATCGCGCAGGTGGGATCGGGATAACCGCGATGGCGCGCCATCGCCTCCGCGTAGGTCGCGACCTGATCCATCCCGACTTCGACCAATTCTTCAACCGGAGGCGGCCGCCGTCCATAAGGTGTCCCGGGACGGATCGCGTTCACATCGATCGTGTCCGGATTTGGGGAAGTGCGCTTTCCGAAGAGGCGTCTGCCGAGAAACGAAGGATTCAATTTCCACCTGTGCCACAGTCCCGATACCGATGGGGAGCTACGCGATATTCGTTAAATTTCGGCACGATGCGCGGCATTTACGCGGCGCCATCAGGGATGGCGTCTGTGCCGGCTGCGCGCGTCATGCCAGGGCCCTTGCGCGTCGGGGAGAGCCGAACTTTCGACGAACCGCTCTCCTTCCCGGGCAATGGCCGCAACCGCGCCATTGCCGATCGCGCCAATCGGGCTAAGGGTGCGCGCATGACCGCTTCTGCCACGCCCCGTCCGAACACCCGCGCGCCGCAGGGCGGCTTCTTGCGCTTCGTGCGCTCGGCGGCGATCTTCTTCCGGGGCTTTGTCGAGAACCCGGCGATGGTCGCCTCGGTGGTGCCCTCCTCGCAGGCGACCATCGACGCGATGCTGGCCAAGGTCGACTGGGAGCGGTGCCGGCTTTTCGTGGAATACGGCCCAGGGGTGGGCACTTTCACGACCCGCATCCTCGAATGCCTGCCAGCGGACGGCAAGCTGCTGGCGATCGACACCAACCCGCGGTTCGTGGACTTCCTGAAGAAGACCATCGACGACCCCCGGCTGGAGGTGGTGCTCGGCTCGGCGACCGACGTCGAGAGCTTCGTGCGCGCGAGCGGAAGGGGCCGCGCCGACTACGTGATCTCGGGCCTGCCGTTCTCGGCGCTCCCGCCCGCTACGGCCGAGCAGATCGTCGATGCGACCTATGCCGTGCTGCGCGATGGCGGGGCCTTCATGACCTACCAGTTCCGCCCTGCCGCTCGCGATCTGACGGCGGCGCGGTTCGAGGCGATGGACACCGGCCTCGCCCTCTTCAACGTGCCCCCCTGCGTGCTCGCCTGGGGCTGGAAGCGCGAGGCGCTCGCCGCGCGCGAGGCGGCGGAGTAGCGGCGCACAGGGCCCGGTTGACAGGCGCCCGCCGCTCGCCCGATAGGATCGGGCGCTGAACGATCAAGCAACAGCGGGACCGACATGGCTGTGGGATATCTGGTGCTGGCACTGGTGCTGGCGCTGACGCTCAACGCGGGCGCGCGATGGGTGCGTGTCGCGGGAACCCTGATCGCGGCGCTTGGCCTCACCATGATGACCTGGTCGATCATCCTCGCCGATCTCGACGGGACCTTCGCGGCGATCCGGCCTGATGCGCCGCTGATCGCGCGCGCCACGCCCGTGATCCTCAACGGGCAGGCGGTGATTGCCGCTGCCGCGATCCTGTTCCTGCTGTGGTCCGCCTGGATGCAGGCGCGCCGCCCGGTGCGAGACCCCTTGCCGCTGCGCAACACGCCCGCGCAATTCGGCGCGGCCTCGCGCGGGTTTCACTGGGTGATCGCGGTGATGGTGCTGTGCTGCGTGCCGATCGGCCTGTTCATGTCGATCCTGCCGGAGGGCTTTGCCGGGCGCGAGGATTTCGTCGCCGCGCATCAGTCGCTGGGCCTCAGCGTGCTGGTGCTGGCGGCGGCGCGGCTCGCGTGGCTTGCGGCGAGCCCTGCGCCGGACCCGCTGAGCCGGCCCGGCACCTTCGAACATCGCCTCGCGCGGCTGGTCCACCTGGCGCTCTACGCCGCGATGATCGCCTTTCCGGTGAGCGGATATCTGATCGATCAGGGCAAGAGCGTCGCCTTCTACGGCTGGAAGGTGCCGCGCCCCGCCGTGCCCGCGCTCGCCGAGGCGGCGCTGCTGGTCCACGCCTGGGTGCTGCCGGCGGTGTTTTACGCGACGTTCGCTGCCCATCTCGCGGCGGTGCTGAAGCGGCACTTCGGGATGCGCGACCGGCAAGCGGTGCGGCGGATGCTGCGCTGACGCCTCAGCCCATCGCCTCGAGCACGTCCTCGAGCCGCGCCGGATCGCCCAATGCGATCACCGTGCCGTCGCTCCCTGCATCGAGAGGGTTGCCCTGCCAGTCGGCCATCATGCCGCCCGCGCCCTCCACCACCGGCACCAATGCGGCGTAATCGTGGAGCTTGAGCCCCGCCTCGATCACGATGTCGATGTGGCCCGAGGCGACGAGGCCGTAATTGTAGCAATCCCCGCCGAACACGATCTTCTTTTCGGCGACGCTCTTGGCCACCGACATGAAGGCGTCGGCCTCCTGGTTCGTGAAGAGGTGCGGGCTGGTGGTGGCGAGCACCGCGTCGGCGAGATCCTTCAAGGGCCGGCAGGCGGCGGGCTTGCCGCCAAACAGCGTCGGCTGGCCGATCCGTCCCACCCAGCGTTCCCCCGCGATCGGCTGGTCGATGATGCCGAGCACCGGCCAGCCATCCTGAAGCAGGGCGATGAGCGTGCCGAAGATCGGGCGCCCGGCGATGAAGCTGGTGGTGCCGTCGATCGGATCGAGCACCCACTGGCGGCCTGCGCCCTCGTTGCGGGTGCCGTATTCCTCGCCGATAATGCCGTCGCGCGGGAATTCCGCCTCGATCAGCCTGCGCATCGCCGCCTCCGCCGCGCGGTCGGCTTCGGTGACATAGGAGCGGTCGGCCTTGCGCTCCTCGCTCCACTGCCCCCGGAACAGCGGGCGGATCGCGTCCCCCGCCAGATCGGCAAGGCGCAGGGCAAGGGCGAGGTCTTTGTCGGTCATGTCAGGGCTCCGTTCGCCTCGAGCGACGTCGAGAGGCTGGTGCGGCTCGCAGGAGTGTCTCGACTTCGCTCGACACGAACGGCCACGGGCTTACGCCCTATTCCAATAGTCGAAGGCTTCGCGCTGTCGAGCCTCGGTGTAGCGCTTCGCCTCGGCACCCTCCCACGCCAGAGGCAGATCGGCGTGAATGCCGGTGCGGGCGACGAACCAGCCCTGTCCCGGCAACCCGTCCGACTGGCGCACCACCAGCACCGCAAGGCCCGGCTCCCCGCAGGCGCGGCCATCCTCGTCGATCCGGTCGAGCACCTTGCACAGCTGGCGCATCAGCGGGCGGGTGAAGGCGTGGCCGAGGATGCCGAGCAGCGCGCCATAGGTGAAGGTCTGCCGCGCACGGGCGGCTTCGATCAGCAAAGCGCGGACTTCGGCGGGGTCGAACATCAAGAACCGACCGCCTCGCGCGACGTCGAGAGGCCGGTCAGGGTTGTCTCGACTTCGCTCGACACGAACGGCGCTGGCTCAGTCGAACAGGCTCGAAACCGAGCTCTCGTCCGCGATCCGGCGGATCGCCTCGCCCACCAGCGGGGCGATGGGGAGCACGCGGATGCGGCTCGATTGCTCGGTCGCCTCGGTCGGGCGGATCGAATCCGTGATGACCAGCTCCTTGAGGCTCGACCCGTCGATGCGCGCCACCGCGCCGCCCGACAGCACCCCGTGGGTGATATAGGCCGCGACCGACTTCGCCCCGCCCTCGAGCAGCGCCTCGGCGGCGTTGACCAGCGTGCCGCCCGAATCCACGATGTCGTCGATGAGGATGCAATGCCGCCCGGCGACGTCGCCGATGATGTTCATCACCTCGCTCTCGCCCGGACGATCACGGCGCTTGTCGACGATCGCGAGCGGCGCGTTGTCGAGGCGCTTGGCGAGCGCGCGGGCGCGCACCACGCCGCCGACGTCGGGGGAGACGACCATCAGCGACTGGTCGCCGTAGCGCGCCTGGATGTCGGCGGCCATCACCGGCGCGGCGTAGAGATTGTCGGTCGGGATGTCGAAGAAGCCCTGGATCTGTCCTGCGTGGAGGTCCACCGCCAGCACCCGGTCAGCCCCCGCCTCGGTGATGAGGTTGGCGACGAGCTTCGCCGAGATCGGCGTCCTCGGCCCGGGCTTCCGGTCCTGCCGGGCATAGCCGAAATAGGGCACCACCGCGGTGATCCGCTTGGCCGAGGCGCGGCGCAGCGCATCGATGCAGATCAGGAGCTCCATGAGGTTGTCGTTTGCCGGGAAGTTGGTCGGCTGGACGACGAACACGTCCTCCCCGCGCACGTTCTCGTGGATCTCGACGAACACCTCCTCGTCCGAGAAGCGCCGCACGCTTGCGTCGGTCAACGGAATCTCGAGATAGGCCGCAATCGCCCGGGCGAGCGGCAGGTTCGAATTGCCGGACATGATCTTCATGGAAACGCGAATCCCCCGGGTATGCGTGACCAGCCCCGCCTAGCGCGGCGTCATGGAATTGCAACGCGTGAGGGAGGGATTGTCGCCAGGCGAAAGTGCCGTGGTGCGGGCATGTCCGCTTTCGGGCAATTGCAGCGCGGGCGCTGTTGGCCGGTTGTGGGTGGATTGCTGCCAATCAGATCTTCTTAGTCGACGGGTGGAGGAAACCGTAAGCTACCGACGCAGCCGTCCAGCCGACCAAAAACGACATCTCAATCACTGTTCCCTGAGCGTAGTTTATTAGGCTGTATAGTCCTATCCCCCCGCCCCAGAACAAAAGTGCTGTGAGAAATCGTTTCTCCATTCCCCGGTGCTCTATCATAGAGGTAGAACCGATAAAAATATGCGAGTGGTTGCGATGGTCCGCAACGGGGTCGCTTCCCGAACGGTAGCGATTTTCCCTAAACCCGCGAAAGCAGACGCTTACGCGCTACGCCTCCAGTTCGACGTCCCAATACAGCCAGTCGCGCCACGTTTCGTGGAGGTAGCCCGGCGGGAACAGGCGTCCGTGCTGCTGCAATTGCCAGCTGGTCGGGCGGATCGGGGCCTGGTGGACCGGCATCCCCGCCTGCTTGGGGGTGCGGCCGCCCTTCTTCATGTTGCACGGCGCGCAGGCGGTGATGATGTTCTCCCACGTGGTGCGCCCGCCCAGCCGGCGCGGAGTCACGTGATCGAAGGTGAGGTGCTCGCCGCTGCCGCAATACTGGCACTGGAAGCGGTCGCGCAGGAACACGTTGAAGCGGGTGAAGGCCGGGAATTCGGAGTGCTTCACATATTGGCGGAGCGCGATGACGCTCGGAATCTTCATGTCGAAGCTGGGCGAGTGCACCTCGCGGTCGTAGCTCGCGACGATGTCCACCCGGTCGAGGAACACTGCCTTGATCGCGGTCTGCCACGGCCACAGGCTGAGCGGGTAGTAGGACAGCGGGGTGTAATCGGCGTTGAGCACCAGCGCCGGGCAGGCGGACAGGTTGCGGGTCGGGTCTTCGTCGACCCCCCGGAACCGGGCAACCTTCTCGATCAGTTCGGCGTTGAACACAGGCCGTGTCCTCCCTGATTGACCACCATCCTGACCTTGCACGGCAAAGAGTCAAACCCGTGACAGGGCGCATATCCACAGGGAGAGGCTGTGGAGAGCCTGTGGATAGCGCAATGATCGGTCGTGTGGCATGGCCGCCGCGATGGACCGCCCCGCGCCTGACGTGACCCGCTTCGCGCCCAGCCCCAACGGGCACCTGCATTTGGGCCACGCGTTCTCGGCGATCGTGGCCCACGATCTGGCGGCGGCGCGCGGGGGCCGGTTCCTGCTCCGGATCGAGGATATCGACGGGCCGCGCTCGCGCCCGGAACTGGCGGAGGAATTCCGCGCCGATCTCGCCTGGCTGGGGCTCGCCTTCGAGGAGGTGCCCGCCCAGTCCACCCGCCTCGCCGCCTATGCCGCCGCCGCCGAGCGCCTCAAGGCGCGCGGGCTGCTCTACCCCTGCACCTGCACCCGCTCCGAGATCGCAGCAGCGGGCGCTCTCGAAGGCTCGGAGGGCCTGATCTACCCCGGCACCTGCAAACGCCGCCCGCCCGACCCCGCGCGCGCGGCGGCATGGCGGCTCGATGCAGAAAAGGCGCTGGCGGAAACCGGGCCACTGGTGTGGGAGGATGCGCTTGCGGGGCCGCAAGCCGTCGACCTTGCGGGGCTCGGCGACGTCGTGCTGGTGAGGAAGGACCTGCCCGCCTCCTACCACCTTGCCGTCACGCTCGACGATGCCGCGGACGGGGTGACGCTGGTCACGCGCGGCGCGGACCTGTTTGCCGCGACCCATGTGCACCGCACGCTTCAGGCGCTGCTCGGCCTCCCCGTGCCGCGCTGGCACCACCATCCGCTGCTGCTGGACGCGCAGGGGGAGAAGCTCGCCAAGCGCCGCGGATCCCCCGCTCTGGCCACCCGCCGCGCCGCCGGAGAGGACGGGGCGATGCTCGCACGGCAACTCAGGTTGCAACAATTGGTGCTTGGAACCTGAGCCGCGCGCGTCCATCTAGCGTTTCATGACCACCGTCCTCGTCATCGTCCTCGTCGTCCTCATGGGCCTCACCGCATTCTCGCTGATCCGCGGGGTGATCGCCTTCCTCAGGACGACCAAGATCGACCTCGAGACCGGCGAGGGCACCACGGCGACTGATATGCAGCTCGCCCAGAACAAGGCGATGTTCGCGCGGATCAAGTATCAGGGGCTCGCCATCGTGGTGGTGGCGGTCATCCTCGCGCTCGCGCGCTAGACGCCTCCGCCCCGAGCGGGCATAGGGCCGCCATGGTCAAGCTCAACCGGATCTACACCCGCACCGGCGACGACGGCACCACGGGCCTCGTCGACGGGTCGCGCTGCCCCAAGCATTCCGCCCGCATCGCCGCGATGGGCAAGGTCGACGAGGCGAACAGCGCGATCGGCCTCGCCGCCGTCAAGATGACCGGCGCACCCGGGGCCGAGATCGCGCGCATCCAGAACGACCTCTTCGATCTCGGCGCGGACCTTGCCACCCCGGGGGAGGACTTCACCCCGTCCGAGATGGTGCTGCGGATCGTCCCCGCGCAGGCCGAGTGGCTCGAGGCGCGGATCGACACGCTGAACGAGCAGCTCGAACCGCTCACCAGCTTCATCCTCCCCGGCGGCAGCGAGCTTGCCGCGCGGCTCCACGTCGCCCGCGCCACCACCCGCGCGGCGGAACGCGCGATGGTCGCGCTCGCCGCCGAGGATGCGGTCAATCCGGCGGCGCTCGCCTATATCAACCGCCTTTCGGACTACCTCTTCGTCCTCGCCCGGGTGGTGAACGACAACGGGCGGATGGACGTGAAGTGGGTGCCGGGTGCCAGCCGCTAGGCCATTGACCCGCTAGCCAGCCGCGATTTCCCTCGCTAGGGCAGCGCTTTTGCTGCACCTGCGAAGGAACCAACGCCCATGCGCAACATCGCCGTGATCGGAGCCGGACAGATGGGGACCGGCATCGCCCAGACCTGCGCCGGGCAGGGCCTCAAGGTCATGCTCACCGATGTCGACCTCGCCCGCGCCGAGGCCGGCAAGGCAGCGATCGAGAAGGCGCTGGTGAAGCTGATGGGCCGCGGAAAGATCGAGGCGGCCGAGGCGGAAAGCCTGCTCGCCCGCATCACCCCGGTCGCCGATTACGCGCCTTTCGCCGAAGCCGACCTCATCATTGAGGCCGCGACCGAGCGCGAGGAGATCAAGAACGCGATCTTCGCCAAGGCGGGCGAAGTGCTGCACGCAGACGCGATCATGGCGTCGAACACCTCCTCGATCCCGATCACCCGTATGGCGAACCATTCGCCCGATCCAGCGCGCTTCATCGGCCTCCACTTCTTCAACCCGGTGCCGGTCATGGGCCTCATCGAGGTGATCCCCGGCCTCGCCACTGCGCCTGCGACCACCGACCGCACCACCGCCTTCGCGCGCAGCCTCGGCAAGGAAGTGGTCCTCAGCCAGGACGAGCCCGGCTTCGTCGTCAACCGCATCCTCCTGCCGATGATCAACGAGGCGGTGTTCGTGCTCGGCCAGTCGACGGCGGGCATCGAGGACATCGACAAGGGCTGCCGCCTCGGCCTCAATCACCCGATGGGGCCGCTGCAACTGGCCGATTTCGTCGGGCTCGACACCTGCCTCGACATCATGAACGTGCTCTACACCACCACCCGCGACAGCAAGTATCGCGCCGCCCCGCTGCTGGTGAAGTATGTCGAGGCCGGGTGGCTGGGCCGCAAGACCGGGCGCGGCTTCTACGACTACACGGGCGAGGCGCCGGTCCCGACGCGCTAAGGCCGGGCGCAAGCGCGGCGCGGCTGGTCGCAGGGCCTGCAACATTGATCCTCCCTGCCCGGTTAGACGGGCGAAGGAGAATCCCCATGAGCGCACCCGAAGACAAGATTCCCGGCCACCCCGAGGGCCTCGCCCACGAGACCCGCAACCGCGAGCAGGACGACGAAGGCACGCAGGCGCAGGACGTCGCCGAAGACGCGCGCCGCGAGGACAGCCGCACCTCGAGCCCGCTCGAGAGCACCAAGCCTGCCAACGACGACTACGACCCCGCGCCGGACAGCAAGGGCGACCTCATCGACGAGATGAACCGCATGGAGGGCGAAGGCCGCATCGACATGTCGGCCTTCGCGGGCGAGCCCAACCATGACGACGAGCCCGGCATCTATGGCGGCGAGACCACCGACGATGACGACGCCGAGTGGCTCACCGCCGACGGCGAGGAGTTGAACGAGGAAGAGGATGCCCTCGAAGACGACGACGAGGATGCGGACGAACGCGCCGGGCTCGACGCGCTTCTCGCCGATGTGGAATTGCCCGAGGAGGACGAGGACGACGAGGACGCGTGACCCGCGCGCCCCAAGCGGTTTCCGACCAGCCTAGTTGACGATCACGGCCCCCGGCGCCAGCGGCGCGTTCATCGCCGACACCGCGCCCCCGTTCGCCGTGCCGGACGACGGCGGCTTCGGCGCAAAGCCGGGAGAGACATCCTGGAAGGGATTGGTCGGCGGATCTTCGGACGAGCCGCCGCCGCGGTTGTTGTTCTGAGAGGCCGAAGGACCCGGCGAATCGTACCAGCCGGACACCTGCTTCTTTTCGGTAGCGGGGGCGGCTTCCGTGGCCTCTTCCGTCGGCGCTTCGATCGCCGGCGCGGCGTCGGCCGGGCGGCTGCCGAAGCGGCTGGCGAGTTTGGGGAGCATCCCGCTGTCGTCCGACGTGCCGACCATCGACACGGCGCCGATCAACGTGACGGCGGCGAAGGCCAGCGCGGCCTTGCTGTTCTCGAACAGGGTTCTCGACATGGGCCCTGCCTAGCCCGAACGCGGTTAAGCCTTGGTTGAAATGTCAGCGGGCGGCTTTCGGCAGGGCGCGCTTCCATTCGTAGAGCAGGTCCAATGCCTCGCGCGGGGTCAGTGCGTCGAGATCGGCGGCGCGCAGGGCCTCGGCCAGCTGCGCCTCGGGGCCTTGCGGCTCTGGCTCGGCGCGCTGGAGGTTGGCGAACAGCGGCAGATCGCCGAGCCCTGCCGCGATCCCCCCGGTCGCCTCGCGCTGCGCCTCGAGCTTGGCGAGCACCGCCTTGGCCCGGGCGACGACATTGGCGGGCACCCCGGCGAGCCGTGCGACGGCGAGGCCGTAGGAGCGGTCCGCGGGGCCATCGGCAAGCTCGTGGAGCAGCACCAGATCGCCCTGCCACTCGCGCGCGCGGACGTGGTGGAGCGAGAGCGCCTCGCAGGTCTCGGCCAGCCGCGCGAGCTCGTGATAATGCGTGGCGAACAGGCAGCGGCACTTGATCTGCGTGTGGACAGCCTCGGCCACCGCCCAGGCGAGCGCGAGGCCGTCATAGGTCGATGTGCCGCGCCCCACTTCGTCGAGGATCACGAAGCTGCGGGAGGTCGCCTGCGCAAGGATCGCGGCGGTCTCGACCATCTCGACCATGAAGGTCGAACGCCCCCGCGCGAGGTTGTCGGCGGCGCCCACGCGGCTGAACAGGCGGTCGACGAGGCCGATGCGGGCGGCTGACGCAGGCACGAAGCACCCGGCCTGCGCGAGCAGCACGATCAAGGCGTTCTGCCGCAGGAAGGTCGACTTGCCCCCCATGTTCGGGCCGCCGATCAGCCACAGCCGGTCGTCGCCGTTCAGCCCGCAGTCGTTGGCGACAAAGCGCTCCCCGGTCTTGGCGAGCGCGGCCTCCACCACCGGGTGGCGCCCGCCGGTGATGGTGAGGCAGGGCTCGTCCAGCACCTCGGGGCGGCACCAGTCGCCCTCCGCCGCGCGCTCGGCATTGCCCGCGCCGACATCGAGGCGGGCGAGCGCGGCGGCGGTCGCGGCGATGCTCTCGCGCGCGGCGCATACTTCCGCCACCAGGCCCAAGAAATGCGCTTCCTCGCAGGCGAGCGCGTGGCCCCCGGCCTCGGCGATGCGGCTCGCTTCCTCGTGGAGCTTCAAGGAGTTGAAGCGCACCGCCCCCGCCATCGTCTGGCGGTGGGTGAACCCGCTGTCCGCTGCCATCAGCGGATCGGCATGGCGCGCGGGCACCTCGATGAAGTAGCCGAGCACCCCGTTGTGGCGGATCTTGAGCGTCGCGATCCCGGTCTCCTCGCGGTAGCGCGCCTCCATCGCGGCGATGGCGCGGCGCGCGTCGCCCGAGGTGGCACGCAGCTCGTCGAGGCCCGCGTCATAGCCGTCGGCGATGAACCCGCCGCTGGAGCGTTCGGTCGGCGGGGTGGGCACCAGCGCCCGCGAGAGATGGTCCGTCAGCGCGCCGTGGCCGGTCAGCCGGGCGATGATGCTTTCCAGCAGCGCGGGCCGGTCGGGCGCGCCCGCAAGCCAGTGGTGCAGCCGCGCCGCCTCGCTGAGGCCATCGCGCAGCTGGCCGAGATCGCGCGGGGAGCCCCGCCCCGCCACCACACGGCCCAGAGCGCGGCCAAGATCGGGCACGCCGCGCAGGGCATCGCGCAAGCTCGCCCGCTCGATGGGCCGGTCCCGCCAGAACTGCACCAGCGCCAGCCGCGCCTCGATGGCGCCCGCATCCAGGAGGGGCGCCGAGAGGTCCTCCGCCAAAGCCCTCGAGCCCGCGCCGGTGACGCAGCGGTCGACCGCGCCGATCAGGCTCCCGGCGCGCCCGCCTTGCGCCGCCTCCAGGATCTCGAGGCTCGCCCGGGTCGCGGCGTCCATCGCCATCGTGCCGCCGGTCTCGCGCAGCATGGGGGGCAGCAGCAGCGGCAGGCTCCCGCGTCCGACATGATCGAGATAGGCGACGAGGCCGCCGGCGGCCGCCAGCATGGCCCGCGTGAAGGCGCCGAAGGCATCGAGCGTCGCGACCCCGTGGACCTGCTTCAACCGCTCCGCCCCGGCGTCGCTCGCGAAGGTCGAGCGCGGGCGCAGGATCGCCTCCTCGGGGCCGTGCGGCCAGTCCTCCGGCACCACCACCTCGCTGGGGCCGAGCCGCGCCAAGGACGCGCCGAGCAGTTCGGCCGGGCACTCCTCCAGCACCATCGCGCCGGTCGAGACGTCCACGGCGGCGATCCCCACCGCGCCCCTGAGCTCCGCCAGCGCCACCAGCACGTTCGCGCGCCGGGGCTCGAGCAGCGCCTCCTCGGTCAGCGTCCCCGCCGTCACCAGCCGCACGATCGCGCGGCCCACCAGCACCTTGGACGATGGCAGCCCCTCGCGCTTGGCGCGCGCCTTGGCTTCCTCGGGCGTTTCGACCTGCTCGGCGATGGCGACCCGCTCGCCCGCCTTGATGAGCCGCGCGAGGTAGCTCTCCGCCGAATGCACCGGCACCCCGCACATCGGGATCGCCTGCCCGCCATGCTCCCCGCGCGTGGTCAGCGCGATGTCGAGGATCGCCGCTGCCCTCCGCGCGTCCTCGAAGAACAGCTCGAAGAAATCGCCCATGCGGTAGAACAGCAGCGCATCGCCCGCCTCTTCCCGAAGGCGCAGATATTGCGCCATCATCGGGGTGGGTTTGGGATCGTCGAGCGCGGCCATCGCTCCCGCCTACCCCCATGCGGCCCGATTCGGGAACGCCCGCGCAGACCGCTTTCCCCGAACCTCGCGCGCGCCGGGCATTTCCGCCTATCGCATCCCCGCCGGCGGCGCTAAGCGGAACGCGACTTTCGGGTATGCAAAGGACTTGCCACCATGGCCGAGGAATCCAAGGGCGGCTTCACCGCGCGCGAGGCGCTGTTCTATCACGAGACGATCCGCCCGGGTAAGCTCGAGATCAACGCCACCAAGCCGCTGACCTCGCAGCGCGACCTCAGCCTCGCCTATTCGCCCGGCGTCGCCGTGCCGGTGGAAGCGATCGCCGCCGATCCGGCGCTCGCCGCGCGCTACACCACGCGCTCCAACATGGTGGCGGTGATCTCCAACGGCACCGCGATCCTCGGCCTCGGCAACTTGGGCGCGCTGGCGGCGAAGCCGGTGATGGAAGGCAAGGCGGTGCTGTTCAAGCGCTTCGCCGACGTCGATTCCATCGACATCGAACTCGCCACCGAAGACCCGGAGGCCTTCATCAACGCCGTCGCGCTGATGGAGCCGAGCTTCGGCGGCATCAACCTGGAAGACATCAAGGCGCCCGAGTGCTTCATTATCGAGGCCGCCCTCCGGGAACGCATGAAGATCCCGGTGATGCACGACGACCAGCACGGCACCGCGATCATCACCGCAGCCGGCCTGCTCAACGCCTGCCACCTGACGGGCCGCGACATCCGCGACGTCAAGGTGGTGGTCAACGGCGCGGGCGCGGCCGCCATCGCCTGCACCGCGCTCATCAAGGCGATGGGCGTGCGCCACGACAACGTCATCATGTGCGACCGCTCCGGGCCTTTGACGCCGGGCCGCGCCGAGATGGACCAGTGGAAGAGCGCCCACGCCGTCGCCACCTCCGCCACCAGCCTCGAGGAGGCGCTGGTGGGCGCCGACATCTTCCTCGGCCTCTCCGCCGCGGGCGCGCTGAAGCCCCAGTGGGTCGAGAAGATGGCCGACAAGCCGATCATCTTCGCGATGGCGAACCCCGTGCCCGAAATCATGCCCGACGAGGCCAAGGCGGTCCGCCCCGACGCGATCATCGCCACCGGCCGCTCGGACTTCCCCAACCAGGTCAACAACGTGCTGGGCTTCCCCTTCATCTTCCGCGGCGCGCTGGACGTGCAGGCGACCACCATCAACGAGGAGATGAAGATCGCCGCCGCCGAGGCGATCGCCGGGCTCGCCCGCCAGCAGGTGCCCGAGGAAGTGGCGCTCGCCTATGGCAAGAACCAGAAGTTCGGCACCGACTACATCATCCCCGCCCCCTTCGATCCCCGGCTGATCGAGGTGGTGTCCTCGGCGGTCGCCAAGGCGGCGATGGATTCGGGCGTGGCGCAGGCGCGGATCGAGGATTTCGACGCCTACCGCCTCCACCTCCGCTCGCGCCTCAATCCCACGACCTCGGTGCTCTCGGGCGTCTACGAGGTCGCGCGCAGCAATCCCAAGCGCATGGTCTTCGCGGAAGCCGAGGAGGAGGTGGTGCTGCGCGCCGCGATCCAGTACCGCGATTTCGGCTACGGCACGCCGATCCTGGTGGGCCGCACCAAGGCGGTGCTCGACAAGCTGCACCAGCTCTCGGTCGGCGATCCGGGCAGCTTCGAGATCCAGAACTCGGCCGACAGCGAGCACGTGCCGGCGATGGTCGCCTATCTCTACAAGCGATTGCAGCGGCGCGGCTTCACCGAGCGCGACGTGCGGCGCATGGTCAACCAGGACCGCAACGTCTTCGCCTCGCTGCTGGTCGCGCTGGGGCACGGCGACGGGATGATCACCGGCATGACCCGCACCTTCGCGCAGACCGTGCGCGAGGTGACGCTGGTGCTCGATGCCAAGGAGGGCGCGCTGCCTTTCGGCATCCACATGATGATCGGCAAGAACCACACCACCTTCCTCGCCGACACCACCATGAACGAGCGCCCCAACGCCGAGGCGCTCGCCCATATCGCCAAGGAGACCGCCGCCGTCGCCCGGCGCATGGGGCACGAACCGCGCGTGGCGTTTCTCAGCTATTCGACCTTCGGCAACCCCTCCGGCCAGTGGCTCGACAACATCCGCGCGGCGGTGGCGATCCTCGACCGCGAGGACCCGGGCTTCGAATACGAGGGCGAGATGGCCCCCGACGCGGCGCTGAACCCGAAGGTGATGGCGCTCTATCCCTTCAGCCGCCTGTCCGGCCCGGCCAACGTGCTGGTGATGCCGGGGCTGCAATCGGCGAACCTTTCGGCCAAGCTACTGCGCGAACTGGGCAGCAACGCCACCATCGGGCCGATGATGATCGGGATGGCAAAGCCCGTGCAGATCGTGCCGATGACCGCGAGCGTGCCCGACGTGCTGACGCTCGCCGTGCTGGCGAGCGCGGGCGTGGTGGGGTGAGGCGATGATCCCCTGCCAGAGGGATCGCTTCGCGATTCCCGAAGGGGTGCATTATCTCAACTGCGCCTACATGGCGCCGCTCAGCCACGACGTCATCGCCGCGATGGATGCCGGCGCGCGGGCCAAGGCGAGCCCGTGGCGCTACCGCCCGGCGGACTTCTTCACCGTGTCGGAAAGTTTCCGCGAGAAGGCGGCGCGGATTGCGGGCGTTGCGGCGGATTGCATCGCCATCGTTCCCTCGGCGAGCTACGGCCTCGCGGTTGCGGCGGCCAACGTGCCGCTCGCGCGCGGGCAGGAGGTGGTGACGCTCGCCGGGCAATTCCCCTCCAACGTCTATGTCTGGCAGGAGCTTGTCTCGCGCGTCGGCGCTTCGGTCCGCGCGGTCGAACGCCCCTCGCAGAGCTGCTGGAGCGAGGCGGTGCTCGAAACGATTCACCCCGACACCGGCATCGTCGCCGTGCCGCACTGCCACTGGGCGGATGGGCGGGTGGTCGATCTGGTGGCGGTCGGCGCGAAGTGCCGGGAGGTGGGCGCGGCGCTGGTGCTCGACCTCACCCAATCGCTGGGCGCGATGCCGATCGATCTTGCTGCGGTCGATCCCGATTTCGCGGTCGCGGCCCGTTACAAGTGGCTGATGGGGCCCTACGGGACGGGGATGCTCTACGTCGCGCCCCGTCATCACGGAGGCACGCCCATCGAGCACAACTGGATCAATCGCGCGGGCTCGGAGGATTTTGCGCGGCTGGTGGATTATCGTGCGGATTTCCAGCCCGGCGCGCGGCGCTTCGACATGGGCGAGAAGGCCAACCCGCCGCTGCTGATGGGCGCCGGCGCGGGCCTCGATTTCCTGCTGACCTTCGGGGTCGAGGCCATTGCCGCGAGCCTCGCCGCGCAGACCGAGGCGCTCGCCGCCCGCGCCGCCGCGCTGGGGCTGGAGGCGGCGCCGGTGGGCACGCGCGCCCCGCATTTCCTGTCACTGGGCTTCCCGGCGGGCGTGCCCGAGGGCCTGACCGAAAGCCTGGCCGCGCGCGAGATCCATGTCTCGCTGCGCGGAACCTCGCTGCGTGTGACCCCGCACCTCTACAACGACGCGGCCGATGCAGAGGCGCTGATCGCAGCCCTGGGCTAGACAGGGTCCAAGCAGGGCCAGAGGGGACCTCGACTCCCTCCAGCTCCCCTCCAGACCCCCGCCAGACCCCCGCCAGCCTGCGGTTGCGGGGATGTTTCACGTGAAACATCGCCTGCCGGATCAGGCCTCGGCGGCGGCCGGGTTGACCTCGCCCGATGCAATGCCGGTCATGTGCTGGTCGCCGCTGCGGGTATCCTCGAGGCACTTGGCGAGCACGCCCGCATCCTCCTCCAGCCCCAGCCGCCGGGCGAATGCGGCGGCGGTGCCGTAGCCCGAGATGCCGTAGTGGGTCATGCGCTGGTACTGGGCGATGATCGAGGCATCGCGCACGTCCTCGTCGCTGAAATCGGCCTCGACGCCATGCGCCCGGGCCTCGGCGACGAGGCCTTCCATGCCCTTGCAATGTTCGCCGCGCGGGTTGGCATTGTGCTTCTCTATCAGGGACTTGAGCTGGTCCATGCCGTCCTGGACCCCGTCCGCGCCCGCTTCGAGGGCGTCCTTCAACTGCTCGGAACTGGCGGCCCTGGCGAGCTCGTTCGTGACCTGCAACGCCTAGCGATTGGCGCTGTAGAGGTCCTGGAGCTGGTCGATGTAGAGGTCCTTCAGGGTGCTGATCGTCATGGCAGGCGTCTCCGGTTCGGGGTTCTTGGGCGGCATGATGGCGCGGGCGCGCTGGCCATGCCCCCTCATGGGTGGGTAAGCTCGGCCGCGATCCGACGAGGCGCGGGTGCGGTGCGGCGGGATGTTGGAAGAGGTGGCGGCGATGCGGGCGGTGCGGGCGGCTGTGTCCTACTGGGCGATGATCTTCGCGCTCGGCTTCGTGCTCGGCACGGCGCGGGTGCTGTGGATCGCGCCTGCGCTCGGACTCGTCCCGGCGACCCTGCTGGAGCTGCCGGTGATGCTCGGGGCGAGCTGGTGGGCGAGCGGATTTCTGCTGCGGCGCCATGGGGTTAGCGCCGCGGGCGAGGCGCTGGCGATGGGCGTGCTCGCCTTCGCCCTGCTGCTGGCGGCGGAGTGCGGGCTGGCGGGCGTGCTGAGCGGGGAAAGCCCGGCGCAATGGCTCGCCGGCCTCGCGCAGCCCCATGCCGCGCTGGGCCTTGCCGGGCAGGTGGTCTTCGCGCTCATCCCGTGGTGGCGGTCGCGGCGCTAGTCGGCAAGGGTGGGCCAGCCGTCCTCCCACACCAGCCTCGCGACGCGCATCACCCGGCGGGTGCCCGCCTCGTCCTCGGGCCGGCTGCGCGGGTTGGATGCGTCCACGGCGTGGTAGAGGATGAAGGATTGCCCCTCCCGCTCCACAACCGCGTTGTGCCCCGGTGCGATCCAGCCGGGCGAGGCTTCGAGGATCACGCCGCCGTTCCCGGGCTTCACCTCGAAGGGCCCCGTGGCGCTGCGCGAGCGGGCGACCATCGTGGCGTAATGCGCCTTGGGCCCGCAGCAATTGTCGCCCGAGAAGAACAGGTAATACCAGCCCTGGCGATAGGTCATCCATGCCCCCTCGACCAGCCGCCGGTAGTTCGCCGGATCCTCGGTCGCCACAGGCGCAACGAGGTCGACCGGCGCCGAGCCGGGGGCGAAGGCAAGGCCATCGGCGCGCATTTCCTGCACCTTGATCGGCCCGAAGCCCGAGCCCCAGTAGAGGAGGCGCTTGCCGGTCGCCGGGTCGTCGAACAGCATCGGGTCGATGTTGACGAAGCCCGGCCCGCACAGCAGCGGCTGGCCGCTGTCGGTGAAGGGCCCCTCCGGCCGGTCGGCGGTGGCGACGGCGAGGCACAGTCCCTGTTCCGGGTCCGCCAGCGCCGAGTCGGGCTTGGCCGAATAGTAGAGGAGATAGCGCCGCCCGACCTCGGCGACGTGCGGGGCCCAGAAATCCTGCGTGCGGCTCGCCCAGATGGGCTTTACGGGAAGCGCGTCGCCGAGATGCTCCCATCGCGCGAGGTCGGCCGAGCGGGCCATCTGGATGTTGGCCATCGTTCCCGCGACCATGCCCTGTGTCGCATAGGCATAGGTGGTGCCATCGGCGATGCGGATCGCCGCCGGGTCAGGGAAGTCGGCGTCGATCGCGATGGCGGGCAAGGTGCGAGGGGCACCGACCTGCGTCGTCGCGCAGCCAGCGAGCAGCAAGGAGGCAAGGGCAAGCGGACAGCGGATCACGCCGGAAGCGCTAGCACGCGCCGGACCGCTCCGGGGATCACCTATGTGAGGGGGCGATCAGCGCCGTCGGAAGCGAAAGTACCACACCTCGTGGCCGTACACGGTCCGCGCCTTGTGTTCGTAACGGGTCTCGGGCCAACCGGAGGGGCGGACCTGCCAGTTCTCCGGTGTCTCGACCACCCAGTCGAATAGGTCGGTGTGGCGCTGCATCACCATCAGCGCGTGGCGCAGATAGACTGCGTGATCGGTGCCGAAGCGGAACTCGCCGCCGGGCTTCAGCTTCTCCGCGAAAAGCCGCACCGGCCCATCGTTCATCATCCGGCGCTTGGCATGGCGCGCCTTGGGCCAGGGATCCGGGTGGAGCAGGTAGAGCAGCGTCAGCGCCCCGTCCGGCACGCGCTGGAGCACCTCGAGCGCGTCCCCGTGGTGCAGTCGTATATTGGCGAGGCGCTGGTCGGCGACGTGGGTGAGTGCCTGCGCGACGCCGTTGACGAAGGGCTCGGCGCCGATGAAGCCGTGATCGGGCAGAAGATCGGCACGGTAGGCGAGGTGCTCACCGCCGCCGAAGCCGATCTCGAAGTGCAGGGGGCGATTGTCGCCGAACAGCGCCTGCGCAGTCACCGGACCCTCGGCGGGGACGGCGATCTGCGGCAGGAGGGTGTCGACCAACCCCTGCTGATACTTGCGCAGCTTCTTGCCGACGCTGCGGCCGTAAAGCCGCGCAAGCGTGGTCGGGTCGCCTTCCTTGTATGCCGTCATGGAGCGGGCGCTTGGCACCGCCCCTGACGCCGGTCAAGCGAGGGGAGCGTCAACTCTCGAGCGACTTGGCCTTGGCCTCGGCCCACTTCTTCCCGGGATCGCCGCCCCACAGGAGCCAGGCGATCCACCCGGCGCTGGGGTCCTTGTCCGAACCCCATTCGTGGGTCTTGGTCTCCTTGTCGACCGCATGGCGCGCGAAGTAGCTTGTCATCGCCTTGACGTCGGCCTCGCTCACGTCCTCGCGGTTGGCGAGTTGGTGTGCGCGTTTGACGCCAACCTCGGTCCCGCCGCGCCCGAACTTCTCGCGCAGGCGCAGGCCGCGCCTGGCGGCGGCGGCCATGGCCTGCGTGGGGGTGAAGGTCTGCTCCTCGGCCACGGGCTCAGGCCTTCTTCAGCGCGCTGGGCTTGTGCGCGGCCTGCTTGCCCTCGTCGGTCTCGACCAGGAACTGCGGGTCGTCCTTGGAGGCGGCGACCTTGTGGCCCTTGATCGAGGTTTCGCTGGTGAGCTTCTTCACCACCTTGCCGTGCGCGGTGCCGCCGTGGCTCGACCACGTCACCTTGTCGCCTGCCTTGAGATTGTCCGCCATCTGTCGTGCTCCTCTTGTCTCGGAGATGATGCAACAGGGGCGAGCCGAGGCGCGTTCCCCGGCTTGCCGCGAGCCGGGCGGCGGGCGCGCCGAACGGTCGCGGCGGATGATCGATGAAGGGCCTGTGTCGATCAGGGCTTCGCGGCGCGCGCCGCACCGATTAAGCCGGGGTCGACATCCCGCAAGAACAAGAGGTTCGCTCGTGCTCGCCACCCTCGCCGCCGCGCTCCTGGCCTCCGCTGCGCCGCAGACCTCCCCCGCCGAAACCGCGCCGGCGCCCGAAGCTGCGCACGACTGGTCCGCGCTGGCGGTGGCCGATGTCGAGGCGGCCTATGCGGAAACGAAGGCGAACCACCCGGGGATGTTCGATTCCGTCAACCCCGCGTTTCCGCAGCTGCTCGAGACCGCCCGTAGCGAGGCGCTCGCGCTTGCCCGCCGGGCGAGCACGCCCGGCGGCTTCGCGGCGAGCCTCGCGCGGTTCACCGCCGTGCTCAATGACGGCCACGCCGGCGCCTATGACGTGCTGCCGGACCGCCACGAGCCGCCGGTTCGCTGGCCCGGCTTCGTGGCCGCATGGCGCGGCGATGCGATGTATGTCCACCGCGCGCGGGAGGGCGGCCCGCCGGCGGGGAGCCGCATCGAGAGCTGCGACGGACGGCCGGTGACGGACCTCGTCCGAACCAATGTGTTCGATTGGCGCAGCGGCGTCGGCGTCCCGGGCGACTGGTGGTCGAGCGCGCGGCGGGTGTTCGTGGACGACGGCAACCCCTTCGTCGCCCTGCCACAGACCTGCCGTTTCGTGAAAGGCCGCGCTGCGCAGGACCGGGCGCTCGCCTGGAGCCCGCTGCCCGGCGACTACCAGCAATGGCGCAACGCCGCGATCAATGGCGACCTGCTGCCGATCGGCCTTGCCGAGCGCGCGCAGGGGATCAACTGGATCGCCATGCCCGACTTCTCGCCCGACGAAGCGGGCGTGGCGGCCTACCAGACGCTGTTCGCCGATATCGAGGCCAAGGCCGGGGCCTTGCGCCGCGGGCGCGCGGTGGTGCTGGACCTGCGGCACAACAATGGCGGCTCCTCGCTGTGGAGCCGCCGCATCGCGGAACTCCTGTGGGGCAAGCCTGCTGTGGAGGCGGCCCGGCGGGAGGCCTCCGCCAAGACGAGGGTGCTGTGGCGCCCTACGCCCGGCAACCTCGCCGAGGTGCGCCGCTTCGGCGATCTCATCCGCGCGCAGGGTGACGCCGCCACCGCCGCGATCGTCGATGCCTTTGTTCCGATGTTCGAAGCAGCCGTGGCACGGGGGGACACCTGGCTCGAAGAGCCCGACGCGCCCGAGCTGCCCGGCCAGAGCACCGGCGACGCCGTGCCGTTGCTGACGGTGCCGGTCTACGTCGTTGTGCCGGGACAATGCGCCAGCGCGTGCCTCGACGCGATCGACGTCTTCAAGCTGTTCCCGAGCACCAGGCTGATCGGCGCCCCCTCGAGCGCCGACTCCACCTACATGGAAGTGCGCAGCCCCGAACTGCCCTCAGGCATGGCCCGCGCGATCATCCCGATGAAAGTCTATGTCGATCGCCCGCGCGGCAATGGCGTGTTCTACGAACCCGACATCGTAATGCGCGACTTCGACTGGTCGACGGGGAATTTCCTCAAGCGGATCGAGGAAGACCTCGCCCAGCGCTGAGCCGCTACGTCACGCGGACGGACGGTGCGACGACCCGGCCCGATGGGCCGCGAGCGCACGGCGCGAGCCGCAGGCGATCCTTCGCGCAGCGACGGAGACTCGCCGGAGGACGAGGGCCCGGATAGGCCCTCGCAACAGGATTACGCGGCTTCGACCTCGGTCTCGCTGTCGCGCAGCACGTAGCCGCGGCCCCACACGGTCTCGATGTAGTTGTCCCCGCCGCAAGCCAGCGAGAGCTTCTTGCGCAGCTTGCAGATGAACACGTCGATGATCTTGAGCTCGGGCTCGTCCATCCCGCCGTAGAGGTGGTTCAAGAACATTTCCTTGGTGAGCGTTGTGCCCTTGCGGAGCGAGAGCAGCTCCAGCATCGCGTATTCCTTGCCGGTGAGATGCACGCGGGCACCGTCGACCTCGACCGTCTTGGCGTCGAGGTTCACCGCAAGCTTGCCGGTGCGGATCACCGACTGCGAATGGCCCTTCGAACGGCGCACCACGGCATAGATGCGGGCGACCAGTTCCTCGCGGTGGAAGGGCTTCGTCACGTAATCGTCAGCGCCGAACCCGAAGCTGCGGATTTTCGAATCCATCTCGGAAATGCCCGAAAGGATCAGCACCGGCGTCTGCACCTTGGCGACGCGCAGCTTCTTGAGCACGTCGTAGCCGTGCATGTCGGGCAGGTTCAGGTCGAGCAGGATGATGTCGTAATCGTAGAGCTTGCCGAGGTCCAAGCCCTCTTCCCCCAGGTCGGTCGAATAGACGTTGAAGCCTTCGGTGGTGAGCATCAGCTCGATAGCCTTGGCAGTGGTCGGTTCGTCTTCGATCAGCAGAACGCGCATCGCTGGTACCCCTGTCTTCCCCGTCGTAACCTCCGCTTAGGAGAGGTTGTCGCCTGTTAACCACGCCACTTCTCACCAAAAAAGGTTAATAAGACGTTTAGAGCGTTAACGTTTTGAGGTGAGTCTTTCGCGCCACACCCTTTGACGGTGTGATTGCGTAGGCATCATAGGCGTTTACCTTCGCCCCGTCGCCTAGGGGAAAGCGCTAGGAAACGCTGGCGAGCCGCTTGGCCCGTCGGCGCTCGGCGCTGGAGCCGAGGCCGATCGCCTCGCGGTATTTGGCCACGGTCCGCCGCGCAAGATCGAAGCCCTCCTTCTGGAGCATTTCGGCAAGCTGCTGATCGGACAGGATATTCTTGGGCCCTTCGGCATCGATCAAGGCCTTGATCCGCGCCTTGATCGCCGCGCTCGACGCGCCGCCCTCGCCATCGCCGCCCTCGCCGATCCGGGCGACGCCGCTGGTGAAGAAATATTTCAGTTCGAAGGTCCCGCGCTCGCACCACAGGTACTTGTTGCTGGTGACGCGGCTGACCGTGCTCTCGTGCATCCCGATCTGCTCGGCCACTTCGCGCAAGGTCAGCGGGCGCAGTTCGGCGACGCCGCGGCGGAAGAAGCCGTCCTGCTGCTTCACGATCTCGGCAGCGGTCTTGAGGATGGTCTTCTGCCGCTGGTCCAATGCGCGAATCAGCCAGTGCGCGTCGGCGAGCTTCTCCTTGAGCCACCCTTGCGATTCGCGGCTGGTCGCCCCGGCGTTGAGTTCGAGATAATAGCCCCGGTTGACGATCAGCTTGGGGAGCGTCTCCTCGTTCAACGCGATGTCCCACCCTGCATTGGCATTCGCGGTGACGAGGATGTCGGGCACCACCGCTCCCGCATCCGAGGGCGCGAAGGCGAGGCCGGGGCGCGGGTTGTAGCCGCGCAGCTCGCGCAGCATGTCGGCGAAGTCCTCGTCATCGACCCGGCACAACCGCTTCAGCCGCTCGATCTCGCCGCGCGCGACCAGTTCGAGGTTGGCGATCAACGCTGCCATGCAGGGATCATAGCGGTCCGCCTCGCGCGCCTGGATGGCGATGCATTCGGCAAGGCTGCGCGCGCCGACGCCCGAGGGGTCGAGCGACTGCACCAGATCGAGCCCGGCTTCGGCCTCGTAGAGTTCTACGCCGAGGTCTTCCGCGACTTCCTCGAGCGTCGCGGCGAGATACCCCGCATCGTCGAGCAGGCCGATGATATGGCGGGCGATGAAGGCGGTGCGCGGATCGTCGGTGAGCGCGCCGACTTGCGCTTCAAGGTGCTCGGCGAGCGTCACCTCGGCGGCGCGCAGTTGCTCCCAGTCGGGTAACTCGGCGTCGCCCGCCGAGCCGGCCGCCGCGCCCCATTCCGCGTCGCGCATCGGTGCAGCGCCGTCGCCGGTGTCGAAATCGCGGTCCACCGAGGCGAGGTCGAGCGGCGCGTCGCCCTCGCCTCCGCCAGCGAGCATCAGCTGGTCGGCGGTCGCCTCCTCGCCTCCAGGGGCGGCGATCTCGATCCGCTCGGGCTCGGCGCCGGGATCGGCAGGCCCGCCGGTGTCGAGCAGCGGGTTGGCCTCTAGCGCCTCGGAAATGAAGGTCTCGATCTCGAGATTGGAGGCCGCCAGCAGCTTGATCGCCTGCTGCAACTGCGGCGTCATCACCAGCGATTGCGTCTGCCGAAGGTCAAGGCGGGGGCCGAGCGCCATCGCTGCCGAACCCGCTAGAGGGTGAAGCTCTCACCGAGGTAGAGCCGCCGCACGTTCTCGTCGGCGACGAGTTCCTGCGGGGAACCGGCGAACAGCACCTGCCCGCCGTAGATGATGCAGGCGCGGTCGACGATGTCGAGCGTTTCGCGCACGTTGTGGTCGGTGATCAGCACCCCGATCCCGCGCTGCTTGAGGTCTTTGACGAGATCGCGGATGTCGCTGATCGAGAGCGGGTCGATGCCCGCGAAGGGCTCGTCCAGCAGCATGATCGAAGGCTTCGCCGCCAGCGCGCGGGCGATCTCGCAGCGGCGACGCTCACCCCCGGAGAGCGCCATGGCGGGCGATTCGCGCAGGCGGGTGAGGCCGAATTCGGAGAGCAGGCGCTCCAGTTCGGAGGCGCGGGTCGCCTTGTCGGGCTCGACCAGTTCGAGCACGCAGGCGATGTTCTGTTCCACGGTCATGCCGCGGAAGATGCTCGTCTCCTGCGGGAGGTAGCCGAGGCCAAGGATCGCGCGGCGATACATCGGCAGCTTGGTCACATCCTCGCCGTCCATCAGGATGCGGCCCGAATCCGGCTTCACCAGCCCCATGATCGAATAGAAGCAGGTCGTCTTGCCTGCCCCGTTCGGCCCGAGCAGGCCGAGCACCTCGCCCTTCGCCACCGTCAGCGAGATGTCGGAGAGCACCGCGCGCTTGTCGTAGCTCTTGGCGATCGAGATCACCTCGAGCCCGCTGCCGAGCGGCTGAGGGGCGGCGGCGGTGGCCGGATCGGTGAGGGTTGCGGTGCTCATGGCGATCCGTCTTTAGCACCCCCGGGCCGACAGAAAAGGGTGCGCGCGCGTTTGGCAGGATTTTTGCTTAGTCCGCGCGGCGGATCGGACGACCGGCGCGAGGTCCTGCCGCAAGCCTGCGATTCGAACGACTTGCACCCTACAGCTTGCAGCCGGCGCAACAAACCATCGGCGCAGCGCGAATTGTTGCAACTTTGCGCCGCCTTTGCGATACTGTCTGCCAGATGAACAAGCCCGGGGAGGCGCAGCCATGGTGAAATCCGACAATCGGGCCGCAGCGCTACCCGCGTCCCGCGCCCGCGATTGGCGCAAGGCGATGAGCGATCATGTCGCCTATGGCCTGCTGGTCTACACGGGCCTGCAGATCTTCCTGACGATCAAGGCGCTGTCGGAGGGCTCGTCGAGCGTCCTTCCCTATCTTGCATTGATCGTCCTCGTCGCCGGGATCATTCCGGTGTGCCGCTGGTTCGAGAAGCGCTGGGCGGACCTCGACGATGCACAGGCTGTCGACCCCGCCAATGCAGCCGCCTTCCGCCGCGATGCGATCCTGCTCTGGAGCCTCGCGATCGGCCTGCCGGTGGTGCTCACCCTGCTGTTCAAGGCGGTGCTGCGGGCCTTCTGAGGCCATCGCCGCAACCTCCCCATCGCGGCTGCGACGGGGAGGCACGGTTCCTCACTTGTCGGTCCGATAGCGCTCGATCGCCTCGAGGGTGATCTGCCGCGCTTCGGCAGCATTGCCCCAGGTACCGACGCGCACCCACTTCTCGGTCTCAAGATCCTTGTAGTGGGTGAAGAAGTGCTCGATTTGCTGGCAGATGATCGAGGGCAGGTCGCTCGTCTCGACCACGTCGGCGTAATAGGGGAACATCTCGTTCACCGGCACGCAGACCAGCTTCTCGTCGCCGCCCTGTTCGTCCTCGAGGTTGAGCACGCCGATCGGGCGCGCGCGCACCACGCAGCCGGGGATGAAGGGGGAGCGCGAGATCACCAGCGCATCGAGCGGGTCGCCGTCGGGCGAAAGGGTGTGGGGCACGAAGCCGTAATTGGCCGGATAGCGCATCGGGGTGTGCAGAATGCGGTCGACGAACAGCGCGCCGCTTTCCTTGTCGAACTCGTACTTCACCGGCTCCCCGCCGGTCGGCACCTCGATGATCACGTTGAGATCGTCGGGCGGGTTCACCCCGGTGGGGATCTTGTCGATGCGCATGGTGGTTTCCTGTTGGCTGGCCGGGCGTCTTCGCCTGCGGCGGGAAAGGCGTGAGGTGCGACTTGCGCGCCGCCCTTAATGCGTGCCGCAGGATTGCGAAAGGGGCTGCGTGGCCTTAACTGCGCGGCCCATGAGCAGGAAGACACCCCAGGCGATCCGCGGCACCCAGGACATCTTCGGCGCCGATGCCGAGGCCTTCGCCTTCGTGGTCGAAACTTTCGAGCGCGTGCGCCGCCTCTATCGCTTCCGCCGGGTGGAAATGCCGGTGTTCGAGAAGACCGAGGTGTTCGCGCGCTCCTTGGGCGAGACGACCGATGTGGTCTCCAAGGAAATGTACTCCTTCGACGACCGCGGCGGCGAGAGCCTGACCCTGCGCCCCGAATTCACCGCCGGGATCGCCCGCGCCTTCCTCACCAACGGCTGGCAGCAATATGCGCCGCTGAAGGTCGCCACCCACGGCCCGCTGTTCCGCTACGAGCGCCCGCAGAAGGGCCGCTACCGCCAATTCCACCAGATCGACGCCGAGGTGATCGGCGCGGGCGAGCCGCAGGCTGATGTCGAGCTGCTGGCGATGGCGGATCAGCTGCTGCGCGAGCTGGGCATCCACGACGTCACCCTGCACCTCAACACTTTGGGCGATGCGGAGAGCCGCGAGGCGTGGCGGGCGGCGCTGATCGACTACTTCCGGGCGGTGAAGGATCAGCTCTCCGAGGAATCTCAGGAGCGGCTGGAGAAGAACCCGCTGCGGATCCTCGATTCCAAGGACCCGAGGGACAAGCCCTTCCTCGCCGATGCGCCCAAGATCGACGCCTTCCTGTCTGAGGAGGCGAGCGCCTTCTTCGCCGCCGTGACCAGCGGGCTGGATGCGGCGGGCGTGAAGTGGGTGCGCGCCGAAAGCCTCGTGCGCGGCCTCGATTACTATCGCCACACCGCGTTCGAGTTCATCCCCGACGAGGGCAGCGCCTCGGCCGCCGCGCTGGGCTCGCAGAGCACGGTGCTGGGCGGCGGGCGCTATGACGGGCTGATGGAGTCGCTAGGCGGCGCGCCGACGCCCGCGGTCGGCTGGGCCGCGGGGATCGAGCGGTTGGCGATGCTGGTGGGGGAGAGAGCCGAGCCTAAGGCTGATGTTGCAATCGTGGCCGAGGACGATGCCAGTATGCTTGTCGCCATCGCTGCGCAAATGGGCCTTCGCGCTAAGGGACTGACCTGCGATGCGTTCCTGTCTGGCAGCCCGAGGAAGCGCTTTGACAAGGCGGTGAAATCGGGCGCGAAGGCCATCTTGGCCTACCAGATGGTCGATGGGAAGGTGACAGGCCGGGTCAAATCTGAAGACGAGGCTCTCGGAATCCAGCTTCTCCAATTTGAGCACCAAACCAGCCTTTAGCGTCGCCCCGGACTTGACCCGGGGCTGGGCTTCCTTTTCCTCCGCCCGCCATTAGAAAGCCAAGGCCCGCATCAAGTGCGGGCCGACGATAGTAGAAACCAGAAATGCAAATCCCCCCCGAACGCCTCGACCAGATCGCGCACCGCTTTGCGGAGCTGGAAGCGCGCATGGCGTCCGGCACGCTCGAGGGCGAGGCCTTTGTCCGCGCCTCCCGCGATTATGCCGAGCTGGAACCCGTCGCCAAGATCGCCGCCGAGGTGAAGGCCGCGCGTGAGGAGATGGACGGCCTCACCGAAATGCTCGCCGATCCCGAGATGAAGGCCATGGCCGAGGAGGAACTCGCCGCCCTCAAGGCCACCCTTCCCGATCTCGAACGCCGTCTCGCGATCGCGCTGCTGCCGCGCGACGGCGCCGATGCCAAGCCCGCGATGCTCGAAATCCGCGCGGGCACCGGGGGCGACGAGGCTGCGCTCTTCGCTGCCGATCTCTACCGGATGTACGAAAAATACGCCGCCGAACAGGGCTGGCGCGTCGAGCCGGTCAGCATCGCCGCCTCCGACATTGGCGGCTTTAAGGAGGTGATCGCCAACGTCACCGGCACGGGCGTCTTCGCCAAGCTGAAGTTCGAGAGCGGCGTCCACCGCGTCCAGCGGGTGCCCGTGACCGAGAGCGGCGGGCGCATCCACACCTCGGCGGCGACCGTGGCGGTGCTGGCCGAGCCGGACGAAGTCGACATCCAGATCGAGGAGAAGGACCTGAAGATCGACGTCTACCGCGCGAGCGGCGCCGGAGGGCAGCACGTCAACACCACGGATTCGGCGGTGCGCATCACCCACCTGCCGACCGGCACGGTCGTCACCTGCCAGGACGGCCGCAGCCAGCACAAGAACAAGGAAAAGGCGATGCAGGTGCTGCGCACGCGGCTCTACGACGCGCAGCGCGAGGCCACCCAGGGCGCCGAGGCCGAGGCGCGGCGCGCGATGGTCGGCAGCGGGGATCGCTCGGAGCGGATACGCACCTACAACTTCCCCCAGGGGCGCGTCACCGATCACCGCATCGGGCTGACGCTGCACAAGCTGGAAGAGGTGCTCGCCGGGCCGGGTCTCGGCGAGCTAGTCGATGCCCTGATCGCCGAGGACGAGGGCAAGCGGCTGGCGGCACTGGCGGAGTGATGATCCTCCACCACCCCCGTTCGCCTCGAGCGAAGTCGAGAGGCCTGTGTGCGGTGTCTCGACTTCGCTCGACACGAACGGGGATGGGGGGGCACGTCGCCGGGTGCGAGCGATGACCGTCGCCGAAGCCCTGCGCGCCGCTGCCGAGCGCCTTGCCGCCACGAGCGACACCGCGCGGCTCGATGCGGAATTGTTGATGGCGCACGCGCTCGGCCTCACCCGCTCGGCCATGCTGTTGAAGGCGATGCAGGGTCCCGCGCCGCCGGGCTTCGCGGCGCTGGTGGAGCGGCGCATGGGCCAAGAACCGGTCGCCTACATTATCGAGGAGGCCGAGTTTTACGGGCTCACCCTCAGGGTAACCCCCGATACCCTGATCCCGCGCGGCGACAGCGAGACGCTGGTGGAAGCGGCGCTCGATCATGCCGGGCCGAAAGGGCGCGCGCTCGATCTGGGGACGGGCACGGGCGCGCTGCTGCTGGCGGTGCTGGCGAACCGCGACGGCTGGCAGGGGCTCGGCATCGACGCCTCGCCCGGCGCGCTGGCGGTCGCCGCAGGGAACGCCGCCGCGCTTGGCCTTGCCGCTCGGTCGGCCTGGCACCGGCGCGACTGGGGCACCCCTGGCTGGGCCGACGATCTGGGCACCTTCGACCTCATCCTGTGCAACCCGCCCTATGTGGAACACGACGCCGCGCTCGACCCTCAGGTGCGCGACTTCGAGCCTGCCAGCGCGCTGTTCGCGGGGCCCGAGGGGCTCGACGATTACCGCCTGCTGGTCCCGCAGTTGCGCACACTGATGAACCCCGGCGCCCTCGCCATCCTCGAGATCGGGGCGAATCAGGCCGAGGCGGTCGGCGCCCTCGCCCGCGCGTCCGGGTTTGCCACCCGGCTCCGCCGCGATCTGGCTGGGCGGCCCCGCGCGCTCGCCCTCGCGTGAGAGAAAAGCGCAGCCAAGGCTTGGCAAACCGGTTTCGCATCGCTACGTCCATGTCAGGCCAGACGGATTGCGAAGGGCGCAAACCGCTGCGCCAAGCTCCTAAACTCAGCTGATACGGCCGTCAGGGCAAGCCCCCGGCTGCGGAAGCGCGGAGCGCGCACCACGTCCCGGGACGGTCGGGCTCGTGGCGCATGGGCAAGGGGTCTGTGGACCGCGCGGGCAGTGAGTGAATTCGCGCCAGGTCACTGATAAGGAACAACTTCCTTGAATAACAATCGCAACAACCGGCGTCGTGGCCGTGGCAACCGCAACCAGGGCGGCAACGGCGCACAGCTGAACCGCATCGACAGCCGGGCGCGCGGCAATGCCCCGCAGATGCTCGACAAGTACAAGAAGCTCGCCCAGGACGCCCAGCACAACGGCGACCGGGTGCAGATGGAGTACTACCTCCAGTTCGCCGACCACTACTTCCGCGTGATCGCCGACAACAAGGCCCGTCAGGACGAACAGCGCGGCGGCGGCCAGCGCCGCAATGACGAGCGCGAGGTCGACGATTTCGAGGACGATTTCGACTTCGGCCGCCGCAGCGACGCGCCGGCCCGCTCGGTTTACGAGCAGCAGGACTCCGCGCCCGCTCCCGAGGTGCTCGAAGGCGAGCCCGGGCAGGAGGGCGAACCCTTCCTCGCCGAGGATCGCGGCAACGAGCGCTCGGACGAGCGCCCGCGCGGCCAGCGCCGCCAGCATCAGCAGCGCAAGCCTCGCGAAGCCCGCGAGGGCGGCCATCGCGATGGCGATCGTAACGGGCCGCGCAGCGAGAAGCGCGGCGACCGTCCGGAGCGCGCCGAGAAGGCCGAGCGCCCTGCCGATCATGCCGAACCCAAGCCGGCGCGCACCCGCAAGCCGCGCAAGAGCGCCGACGACGGCGAGCGCTCGGCAGGTCAGGGCGGCATCGACAGCTCGATCCTCCCGCCCTCGATCCGCGGTGACGACGCGGGGTCGGGCGAAACCGGCGGCGCGCTCGAAACCGTCGAGTAAACCGCATGACCGGGCGGCCACAGCAGGCCGGTGCCGCGCTCGCGGCGCTGGCGCAGCGTCGCCCGGGCCTCGCCGCCATTCTGCTCGGGCTGCTCGGCGCCTGCGCCTACCCGCCGCTGCACCTCTGGCCGCTGGGCCTTGCCGCGCTCGCGGGCTTCGCGTGGCTCGTCCACACGGCCCCGACCTGGCGTAGCGCGGCATGGCGCGGCTGGCTGTTCGGCTGGGCGCACCTCAGCCTCGCCAACAACTGGATCGCGACCGCCTTCACCCACCAGGCGAAGATGCCCGAGGCGCTCGGCTGGGCCGCGGTGCCGCTGCTGTGCGTCTACCTCGCGGTCTATCCCGCCCTTGCCGCGCTCGCCGCGCACCTCCTCGCCAGGCGGCGCCCGCTGTGGGCCTTCGGGCTGGTGCTCGCGGGCGCATGGACCGTCACCGAGTGGCTGCGCGGCTGGGTGTTCACCGGCTATCCCTGGCCGCCGGTCGGGCTGATGCTGCTGGGCGGGTGGGAGCGGCCCGGCCTCGCCACGTTCCTGCCCTGGCTGGGGACCTATGCCTTCTCCGGCCTGACCGTGCTGATCGCCGCGCTGATCCTCGATAGCGCGCTGCGGCGGAACTGGGCCGGCGTGGTCCTACCGGTCGCCTACCTCGTCTTCGCCATGAGCGTCATGAGCGCCCCTCCCGCGCCCGACTCCCCGCGGCGCTATACCCTCGTCCAGCCCTATCTCCCGCAGGCCGAGCTCAACGACCCCTCCAAGTACGAGGAGCAGTTCGCGCGCCTCGCTCGCCTTACCGCACCGGGCCGTGACCAGTCGCGCATCGTGCTGTGGCCCGAGAGCGCCATCCCCGATCTGCTCGAGGACGGCTACCCGGCGCCCTATTACGACGATGCGACCGCCGAGGGCGATCCGGTTTTCGCCCGGCGCCGCATCGGCATGGTGATCGGGCCGCGCTCGACGCTGCTGACCGGGGTCGTGAACCTCAACTTCAAGGAGCGTCCGGGCCGCATTCCCGAGCTCGTCAGCGCGCGCAATTCGGTGATGGGGCTCGACGGCGCCGGGCGGATCGTCGCCGGCTACGACAAGGCGCATCTCGTGCCTTACGGCGAATACCTGCCGATGCGACCGCTGCTCGAACCGCTCGGCCTGCAACGGCTGGTGGCGGGAAGCATCGACTATGTCCCGGGGCCCGGCCCGCGCACCCTCGACCTCGGGGCGCAGGGCAAGGTGGGGGTGCAGATCTGCTACGAGATCGTCTTCCCGGGCGAGGTCACAACCATCGCGAATCGCCCCGACTACCTCTTCAACCCCTCGAACGACGGCTGGTTCGGCGCCTGGGGCTCGCCGCAATTCGTCGGTCAGGCGCGGATGCGCGCGATCGAGGAGGGGCTGCCGGTGATCCGCTCGACCACCACCGGGATCAGCGTGGTGATCGACGCAGGCGGCGTGGTGCGCGAGGCGATCGGCACGGGCAAGGCCGGGTCGGTGAGCGGGCTGGTGCCTGCCGCCAAGCCGCCCACGCTCTTCGCCCGCTTCGGCAATGCCCTGGCGCTCGGCTGGGCAGGCCTGTTCGTGATCCTCGGCCTGGGCCAGAAATGGTTTGGGCCGAGAGTGCTTGCACTCCCCCGCCCGCGCGGCTAGTGCGGGGCGCCAGAGGCGAGACATAAAGGTTTCCTTATATCTCTATAAGGTGCCCCATCCCGCTGCCGAACCGCACTATCAGCCCCCGGGGGACCCATGCGCCACGACTATCTTTTCACATCCGAAAGCGTTTCCGAAGGCCACCCGGACAAGGTTGCCGACCAGATCTCGGACGCGATCGTCGACCTGTTCCTCTCCAAGGACCCCGAGGCGCGCATCGCCTGCGAAACCCTGACCACCACCCAGCTCGTGGTGCTGGCCGGCGAGATCCGCTGCAAGGGCATCTACGAGAATGGCGCATGGGCCGAAGGCGCGCAGGACGAGATCGAGAAGACCGTCCGTGAAACCGTGAAGCGCATCGGCTACGAACAGGACGGCTTCCACTGGGAGAAGTTCGAATTCATCAATCGCCTGCACGGCCAGTCGGCGCACATCGCGCAGGGCGTGGACGCCGGCGAGAACAAGGATGAAGGCGCGGGCGACCAGGGGATCATGTTCGGCTACGCCACCGACGAGACCCCGGGCCTGATGCCGGCGACGCTCTACTACAGCCACAAGATTCTCGAGCGCATGGCCGCCGACCGCCACTCGGGCGCGGCGCCCTTCCTCGAGCCCGACGCCAAGAGCCAGGTGACCCTACGCTACGAAGGCTCGGTGCCGGTTGCGGCCACCGCCGTCGTCGTCTCGACACAGCACAAGGCGGGTTATGACGAGAACGATCCGGCCAAGCAGGCCGAGCTCGAGTCTTACGTCAAGGGCGTGATCGCCGACGTGATCCCGGCAAACCTCCTCGGCGAGACCGAATACTTCATCAACCCCACCGGCAGCTTCGAGATCGGCGGGCCCGACGGTGACGCGGGCCTGACGGGCCGCAAGATCATCGTTGACACCTACGGCGGCGCGGCCCCGCACGGCGGCGGCGCGTTCAGCGGCAAGGACCCGACCAAGGTCGACCGCAGCGCGGCCTACATCACCCGCTACCTCGCCAAGAACGTGGTCGCGGCGGGCCTCGCGACGCGCTGCACCATCCAGATCGCATACGCGATCGGCGTGTCGAAGCCGCTGTCGCTTTATGTCGACACGCACGAGACCGGCACCGTCGGCGACGACAAGATCGAGCAGGCGATCCTCGGCATCGCCAAGCTGGGCGGCCTGACCCCGCGCTCGATCCGCACCCACCTCGGGCTCAACAAGCCGATCTACCGGCCGACGGCGGCCTACGGCCACTTCGGCCGCGACGCGGACGGCGACTTCTTCCCGTGGGAGCGCCTCGACCTCGTCGACGATCTTAAGGCTGCGCTGGGCTAAGCGCCCGGTTCGTGCCCACCCCTAACCCCTCCCGCAAGCGGGAGGGGGACTGGTTGGCGCTAATCCTCCCCTCCCGCTTGCGGGAGGGGCCGGGGGTGGGCCTGCGCCGACCCCTAGAAACCCCCTACGCCACTGCGGCAGATGCGCTAGACATCGCCCCGTGACCGCGCACCCCGCCCCCCACCGCATCCTCGCGCTCGACGCGCTGCGCGGGATCGCCGTTATTGGCATTGTCGGCATGAACGTGATTGCCTTCGCGATGCCGGGGCCGGCCTACTACAACCCGCTCGCGTTCGGCGGCGTCGGCCCGCCCGATTACTGGGTGTGGCTCGGCAGCTTCGTGTTCGTCGAGGACAAGTTCCGCACGCTGTTCGCTATGCTGTTCGGCGCGGGGTGCCTGAGCCTGATCGAGCGATCGGGCGAGACCCCGTGGCGGGCGCATTACGCGCGCATGATCGTGCTGTTCGCCCTCGGTCTCGCCCATGCGATCCTGCTTGCCAGCAATGATGTGCTGCGCGCCTATGCGCTGGCCGGGCTGTTCCTGCCGCTGCTGGCGGGGCTTTCCGCCCGCGCGCTGGTCACGGTGTCGCTGGGGCTGCTCGGGGTGCACGTGTTCCTCGGCTTCGGGCTGCTCGGGCCGTCGCTTGTGGCATGGGCGCGGGGGCAAGAAGGATCGGAGATGGTGCTCTGGGCCGAGCGCCAGTTCGGGCGTGATCCCGCCGCGATCACCGCGCTGCTGGAACAGGGGCGCGAAGGATTGGGCGAGCGCGTGCTGCGCCGCAGCCTCGGCATTCCGGCGCAGATGACCGCGCTGGTCGCCGCGCTGCCGCTCAATCTCTCCGCCATCGCACTGGGCATGGGGCTGTGGCGTGGCGGGATGCTGAAGGGCGAGTGGCGCACCTTCCGGTTGCAGCGCGTCGCGGGGCTCGCCGCGCTGGTGGCGCTGCCTGCGTTGCTGGTGCTGGCAGGCTGGCTGGTGAGCGCGGGCTTCCCCGGCGCGCTGGTCGGCCCGGTGACGCTGCTGCTTTCCGCCCCCTTCGACATGGCGCTGGCCTTGAGTTACGCCGCGCTCGCGATGGCCTTCTTCGGCGGCGAAAGCGCGGCGGTGGCACGGCTGGCGAGCGTCGGGCGGCTGTCGCTCACCAACTACCTGATGACGAGCGTGATCCTGTCGGCGATCTTCGCTAGCTGGGGCCTGGGCCTGTTCGGCGAGATCACGCGCTGGCAGGCCTTCGCCGTGGGCCTGATTCCGGTCGCGGCGATGCTGGCCTGGTCGCCGCTGTGGGTCGCCAAGGCAGGACAGGGCCCGTTCGAGCGGCTGTGGCGGGGGCTTTCGCGAGGTCTTGGCTACACGCTCCGGCGGTGAGAGGTCCGCTCGGATGACCCGCCGGCCCCCCTTTAGCCGTGCTCCCCATGGATCGGCGAGGGGCGGTCCAGTGCCAGCTCCGCATCCGAGAAGATGAAGGGGCTGCGCACCCCTGCCATCCCGCCGAGCTCGATGCGCATCCCGCGCGCAACGATCTGCGGATCGGCGAAGACCTCGTCCAGCCGGTTGATCGGGCCTGCCGGGACGCCAGCGGCATGGCAGGCATCGAGCAGCCCCTCTTTGGTCCACCCTGCCGTGGCCTCGGCGATTGCGGCATCCAGAGCGGCGGCGTTGGCGGTGCGGTCGCCATTGGCGGCAAAGCGCGGGTCGGTGGCGAGATGCTCGAGCCCGAGCACCGCCATCAGCTTGTGGAACAGCCCGTCATTGGCGGGCGCGAGGATCACATGCCCGTCGCTCACCGCGAAGACCCCGTATGGCGCGACCTGCGCGTGGGCGTTGCCCATCCGCGGGGGGTTGTGGCCGGTGGTGAAGAAGTATGTCGCCTGGTTGGCGAGGAGGCCCACCGAGCAATCGAGCAGGCTCATGTCGACCTGCTGGCCGCGCCCGGTGCGCGCGCGCATCAAGAGCGCCGCCTGCACGCCGTTGGCGGCCCACACGCCGGTGGCGAGGTCGCTGATCGAGATGCCCATCTTGACCGGGTGGCCTTGCGGCTCGCCGGTGAGCGACATCAGCCCGCTCATCCCTTGCGCGACGAAATCATACCCCGCCTCGTGCGCCCGCGGTCCGGTCTGGCCGAAGCCGGTGATCGAGCAGTAGACGAGCCGGGGATTGGCGGCCGAGAGGCTGGCATAGTCGAGCCCGAACCTCGCGAGACTGCCGGTCTTGAAGTTCTCGATCAACACGTCCGCCCCGGCGCACAGGCCCTTCACCCGCGCCAGATCGTCGGCGTCGGCGAAGTCGGCGATGATCGAGCGCTTGCCGCGGTTGCAGGCGTGGTAATAGGCGGCCTCGCGGTGGACGCGGCCTTCGGCGTCGGTCCGCTCGACCCAGGGCGGGCCCCACAACCGGGTGCCGTCGCCTTCCGGGCTCTCCACCTTGATCACATCCGCGCCGAGGTCAGCGAGAATCTGGCCGCAGAACGGCCCCGCCAGCACCCGCGCCAGTTCCACCACCTTGAGGCCGGCAAGCGGCGCGTTCGGGTTGCGGGGTTCGGCCAGCCACATCACTATTCGCCCATCCGCGCCTTGAGGAAGGCGACCGAGTCAGCCAGGATCGCCCCCTTGCCGCGAAACGGCACGGACAGCGCCATCACGATCTCCTCGTGATCGAGCGGGCCGTAGTTTTTGACCTCGACCGGGGCGCCCAAACCCGCCAGCCTTGCGCCGAGGTTGTTCGCATTGCGCGGGCGCACGGTCTCGTCGCCGTCCGAAGTGACCAGCAGCGAGGGCGGCGCATCCTTGCGGGCGAAGGCGATCGGCTGCGTCTCCTCCGGACGCGGCCATGCGCTGAAGGCGGCGATGGCACGGTCGGAGGTGAAGGGGTGGAAGTCGTACGGGCCGGACAGTCCCACGCCCGCCTTGATGAAGCCGGGCGGGACGCCGGCCGCCGCCAGTCGCTTGGCATCGAGCGCCAGCATGACCGCCTGATAGGCCCCTGCGGAATGGCCCATCACCGCCACCCGTTCCGGATCGCCACCGTGCTGCGCGATGTTCGCCTGCACCCAGGCGACCGCCTCGGCCCCGTCATCGAGGAAGGCAGGGAAGTGCACCTGCGGCACCTTGCGGTAATCGGGGATCACCACCAGGAACCCCGCCTTGGCCAGCGCCCGTCCGGCAAAGGCATAGGATGTGCGGTCACCCTTGGCCCAACCGCCGCCATACCAGAAGATCACCACCGGCAGCGGCGCCGCGCTCTGGTCGTTGGGCGCCCAGATATCGAGGCTCTGTCCGTGGCTGCCGAAAGGCACGCCCTCCGCCGCCGGGTATGAGCCCTCGCGCCCACCCGCCAGCCGGTCGTAATGCGACAGCAGTCGCGGCGGGGAGATGAAGGCCAGCATCCCGCCGATCACCCCTGCCAGCGCAAGAACGCCGAGCGCCGCCGCACGCAGCATCACACCACGTAATGCGCGGTGGTGGTGGCGGCGATGTCCTCTGCGGTGACGCCCGGCGCCATTTCGATCAGCCGGAAAGGCTCGCCCTTGGCCCCTCGCTGGAAGACCGCGAGGTTGGTGATCACCATGTCGACCACGCCCGCGCCGGTCAGCGGCAGGGTGCACTGGGGGATCAACTTGGGACTGCCGTCCTTGGCGGTGTGGTCCATCACCACGATGATCTTCTTGACCCCGGCGACAAGGTCCATCGCCCCGCCCATGCCCTTGATCATCTTGCCTGGGATCATCCAGTTGGCGATGTCGCCGTTCTCGGCCACCTCCATCGCGCCCAGCACGGTGAGGTCGATATGCCCGCCGCGGATCATAGCGAAACTGGTCGCGCTGTCGAAATAGGCCGAGTGCGGCAGCTCGGAGATGGTCTGCTTGCCGGCATTGATGAGGTCGGCATCGACCTCGTCCTCATAGGGGAACGGCCCGATCCCGAGCATTCCGTTCTCGCTCTGGAGCGTAACCAGCATCCCTTCGGGGATGTGGTTGGCGACCAGCGTCGGGATGCCGATGCCGAGGTTGACGTAGTAGCCGTCCTTCAGTTCGCGGGCGGCGCGCGCCGCCATCTCGTCGCGGGTCCAGCCGGTGGGAAGCGTGGTCATGCCTGTGTCGTGTCCTCAGTTGCCGACAAGCGGTTCGACGATGAACCACCCGTCGCCGATCAGTCCTTCGAGCGCCACCCCCGCCTCGGGCTTGCGCAGATACTTGAAGCGCGCGTCGAAATCGGGCCGCTCGTCCCCGGCGATGGCGACGATGCAGGCAAAGCCGCCGAGGCTGGACTTGCGCTGGTCCTTAGTGTCGCCCTCGTCGCGGCGCAGCGAGATGATGTCCTGCCCGCGCGGGTCGAGCCCGGATTGCTCGAGCGCGGTGCGAAGGGCCCCTGATCGGTCGGTGGACAGGTCGGAGATCCAGGTGAGCTCCACCCCGGCCGCGCGCAGTTCGCCAAGGCCGGCCGCGAGGGCGGGCGCCCTCACCGGAACGGGCGGAGGCGCAAATACGCCGCCTTGCGGATCGAGATCGATCACCGCGACAAGCTGCTCGCCCACCGCACAGCGGCGGCGCCGGCCGTCGAGCGCGATCGGGTCAGACAACAGGGCCGAAGGTAGAGCGGCGCCCGCCTTGGCATCGCGCGCCGCCATCAGCGTAAAGCGCAGGAAGCGTGCGAAGCCTGGCGGGGGAGGCACAGGCTGGTCTTGCGAGGCGTTCTGCGCCGCAGGGACGGCCGCATCGACAGGGACAGCGGCAGGAGGCGTCGCTGCGGGCGTGCGGCTGCGCTCCTCGCGCGACGGCCTTGAGGGCTCGGGCGAGGGCGCGGCAGCAAGGGACGCCCCAACGCTTCGGGGAGGTGCCTCGACCGAGACCGGGGCGGTCTCGCCCGCCACCGCCGGGATGATCCCAGCACAACCGGGCAGCACCGCGCTGGCAAGCGCCAGCAGCGAGGCAAGCGCCGGGGTGCTCCGCCAGATCACGCCGCTTCCCGCGTGCGGACGGTGCGGAACTCGATCTTCTTGTCGTAAGGGCTGCCGAGCACGATGCGGTTCACGAACACCCCGGGGAGGTGGATCTGGTCAGGATCGAGGCTGCCAGCTGGCACCACTTCCTCGACCTCGGCGACGCAGACCTTCCCGCAGGTCGCGGCCGGCAGGTTGAAGTTGCGCGCGGTCTTGCGAAAGATCAGGTTGCCGGTCTCGTCGGCCTTCCAGGCCTTGACGATCGACAGGTCGGCGAAGATCCCGTGTTCGAGGATGTAGGTCTGCATCACCCCGTCGCGATCGGGGAAGTCCTTGTGCTCCTTGCCCTTGGCGACCTCGGTGCCGACGCCGGTGCGGGTGTAGAAGCCGGGGATGCCCGCGCCCCCGGCGCGCATCCGTTCGGCCAGCGTGCCTTGGGGGCAGAATTCGACCTCGAGCTCGCCGGCGAGATACTGCCGCTCGAACTCCTTGTTCTCGCCCACGTAGGAGGAGATCATCTTCCGCACCTGCCGGGTGCGCAGCAGCTTGCCGATGCCCTCGTTGTCGATCCCGGCGTTGTTGCTGGCGAAGGTGAGGTTCTTGACGCCCGAATCGCGAATCGCATCGAGCAAGCGCTCGGGCAGGCCGCACAGTCCGAAGCCGCCGGCGGCGATCAGCATATCGTCGCGCAGCACACCGGCAAGCGCGCTGGCGGCGTCGGGGTAGAGCTTGGTCATCGGGCCTCCCTGCCTCGTCTCGCATCGCGGAGATGGAACCCCGCCCGGCGGGATCGGCTCGCTGATTAGTGCGTTACGCCGCGGCTGTCGACATCATGAAGGCGCACGAGTCGAATCACCTTTCATGTTGCGTCGCAAAACCGTCATAGAGTCTCATTTCTGCCCAAGAGGCGAGCGTTTGCCGTCATTTTGGGCAGGTGATTTGCAAGTTTGTGCATAAAATAGTGCTGATCCCCGCGATGTTTGCGTAATTCGCAACCAAAGTCGCTCGTTTCGCACTTGCACAATCGATCGATCTGGGCCATTTGGGACGTGCCTTTCAGGCATCCTCTCCCAAACTTTCCAAGCCCGGCACCTTGTGCCGGGCTTTTTTTCTGTGCCGCGCCCGACGCACGCCCCGGCCCTTGCGCCGCCGCGCGATTGCATTCGCCCGGCCTGGTTCCTAGCTATCGCTCTCGAAAAAACGAATGAGCAGGGACCCGCCCATGGCCGATGCCGCCACCGAAATGCCGATTCGCACCGCGCGCCTCCAGGTCGCACCCGCGCGCCAGGAGGAATCGGGGGCCGGCATCGCCCGCATCCCGCGCACCGCCTTCCAGAAACTCGGCATCACCGAGGGCGACGTGGTCGAGATCCGCGGCAAGCGCACCACCGCCGCGATCGCCATGGCCGCCTACCCGGAGGACGACGCGCTCGATGTGGTGCGGTTGGACGGCCTCCAGCGCGCCAATGCCGAAGCCGGGTCGGGCGAGCACGTCGAGATCGCGCGCGGCGAATCGCGCCCTGCGACCCGCGTGGTGTTCGCCCCGGCCCAGCGCGAGATGCGCCTTCAGGGGCCCACCCAGGCCTTGAAGCGCAACTTCTTCCGCCGACCTCTCGTGGCGGGTGACGTGGTCGCCACCACCGGCCAGCAGCCCGTGCAGAACATGCCCGCGGACGTGCGCCAGCTGCTGCGCGCCCCCGCCTATGCCCTCACCCAGATCCGCCTTACCGTCGCCTCGACCAGCCCCAAGGGCCTCGTCCACATCGACGAGAACACCGAGGTCGAGCTGCGCGCCGAGTTCGAGGAACCGCGCGATGGCCGCGCCGTCGTCAACTACGACGACGTGGGCGGCATGGAGGAGACGATCCGCGCCCTGCGCGAGATGGTCGAATTGCCGCTGCGCTACCCTGAGCTGTTCATCCGCCTCGGGGTCGAGCCGCCCAAGGGCGTGCTGCTCCACGGCCCGCCGGGCACGGGCAAGACCCGGCTGGCGCAGGCCGTCGCCAACGAGAGCGACGCGGAATTCTTCATCATCAACGGGCCGGAAATCATGGGTTCCGGCTATGGCGAAAGCGAAAAGCGCCTACGGGAAGTGTTCGAGGAAGCGGCCCGCGCGGCGCCCGCGATCATCTTCATCGACGAGATCGATTCGATCGCGCCCAAGCGCACCCAGGTCCCCGGAGAGGCGGAAAAGCGCCTCGTCGCCCAGCTCCTCACCCTGATGGACGGACTGGAGAAGCGCGCCAACATCGTCGTCATCGCCGCCACCAACCGCCCCGATGCCATCGACGAGGCGCTGCGCCGCCCCGGCCGCTTCGACCGCGAGATCGTGATCGGCGTCCCCGACCAGCGCGGGCGGCGCGAGATCCTCAGCATTCACACCCGCGGGATGCCGCTCGAAAGCGCTGTCGACCTCGACGAACTCGCCCGCGTCACCCACGGCTTCGTCGGCGCCGACATCGCCGCGCTCGCCCGCGAGGCCGCCATCGAGGCGGTGCGCCGGATCATGCCGCGCCTCGATCTCGACGAACGCACCATCCCGCCCGAGGTGCTCGAAGATCTGTGCGTCACCCGCGACGATTTCCTCAGCGCACTGAAGCGCGTCCAGCCCTCGGCTATGCGCGAGGTGATGGTGCAGGTGCCCAATGTCGGCTGGGACGATATCGGCGGTGCGGGCGAGGCGACCGACCGGCTGCGCGAGGGCATCGAACTCCCGCTCAAGAACCCCGACGCCTTCCGCCGCCTCGGCATCCGTCCCGCCAAGGGCTTCCTGCTCTATGGCCCGCCCGGCACCGGCAAGACCCTGCTCGCCAAGGCCGTCGCCAAGGAGGCCGAGGCCAACTTCATCTCGATGAAGTCCTCGGACCTCCTCTCCAAGTGGTATGGCGAGAGCGAGCAGCAGATCGCCCGCCTCTTCGCCCGCGCCCGCGCCGTCGCGCCTTGCGTGGTGTTCATCGACGAGATCGATTCGCTGGTCCCCGCGCGCGGCTCCGGCCAGGGCGAGCCGCAGGTGACGGGCCGCGTGGTCAACACCATCCTTGCCGAGATGGACGGGCTCGAGGAGCTGCAATCGGTGGTGGTGATCGGCGCGACCAACCGCCCGACGCTGGTCGATCCGGCGCTGCTTCGCCCGGGCCGGTTCGACGAGCTGGTCTATGTCGGCACCCCCGACAAGGCGGGCCGCGAGCACATCCTCGGCATTCACACCGCCAAGATGCCGCTCGCGGACGACGTCGATCTTGCCGCGATCGCGGCGGAGACCGAGCGCTTCACCGGCGCCGATCTCGAGGACGTGGTGCGCCGTGCCGGCCTTGCCGCGCTGCGCCGGGTGGGCGGCGAGGTCTCCGCGGTCGAGCGGCGCGATTTCGAGGCGGCGCTCAGGGATTCGCGGGCGACCGTCACGCCGGAGATGGAGAACGAATACCAGCAGATGCGCGGCGAGCTGAAGAAGCGCGCGGCGGCCGTGCAGCCGATCGGCTTCCTCTCGCCCGATATGCTCACGCCGACGCGGGAGAGGAAGCACGACTGACGCGGGCCAATGTTTCACGTGAAACATTCTGAATGACGTCATCCCGGCGAAAGCCGGGATCTAGGGCGAAATCGCGCTGAATTCGCCGTTCGAGGACGGGTCTGGAAGGGGTCGAAACCCGGGCAAGCAGGGGGCTAAGGCGGGGCTACGCCGCCCTCGGCCCCAGCTTTCGCCGGGTGACGATTGCGGCTAGTGCGCCGCGTCCCAGCTCAGCCCCGTCCCGATCTCGATGCCGAGCGGCACCGTCAGCTCGACCGTCGGCAGCGCGGCCTCGGCCATCACCTGCCGGATGATCGGCGTCGCGGCCTCCACTCGCTCTTCGGGCAGTTCGAACACCAACTCGTCGTGCACCTGCAGCAGCATCCGCACGTCGGTGAGCCCCGCCTCGGCCAGCGCCGGGAGCATCCGGGCCATCGCACGCTTGATGATGTCGGCGCTGGTGCCCTGGATCGGCGCGTTGATCGCGGCGCGCTCGCTCCCCTGCCGCTCGGCCTGGTTCTTCGCGTTGATGCGCGGGAACCACGTCTTGCGGCCGAACAGGGTTTCCGAATAGCCGCGCGCCCGGACGCTCTCCAAAGTCTCGTGGATATAGCGCTGGATGCCGGGGAAGCGCTGGAAATAGGTGTCGATCATCGCCTGCGCCTCCTCGGGCGATACCTCCAGCCGCCCGGCGAGGCCCCAGCGGCTGATGCCGTAGAGGATCGCGAAGTTGATCGTCTTGGCCCGGCCGCGCGTGTCGCGGTCGACGTGCCCGAACATCTCGGCCGCGGTGCGGGCGTGGATGTCCTCGCCGGCGGCGAAGGCCTCCTTCAAGGCGGGCACATCGGCCATGTGCGCCGCCAGCCGCAGCTCTATCTGCGAATAGTCCGCCGCGAGCAGCACGTTGCCCGCCTCCGGCACGAAGGCCTCGCGGATCTGGCGGCCGATCGCGGTGCGGATCGGGATGTTCTGCAAGTTGGGGTCGGTGGACGAGAGCCGCCCCGTCTGCGCGCCCACGAGGCTGTAGCTGGTGTGGACGCGGCCCGTCTCCGGGTTGATCGCCTGCTGGAGCGCGTCGGTGTAGGTCGACTTCAGCTTTGCAAGCTGGCGCCACTCCAGCACCTTCCTCGCAATCGGCGCGCCCTCGACGGCCAGCTTCTCGAGCACCGAGACGTCGGTCGAATACTGCCCCGTCTTGCCCTTCTTGCCGCCCTTGTAGCCGAGCTTGTCGAACAGGATCTCGCCCAATTGCTTGGGGCTGCCGACGGTGAACTCCTGCCCGGCGAGGCCGTGAATTTCGCCTTCCAGCCGCCCGATCTCGACCGAGAATTCCTCCGACAAACGCGCCAGCCGGCCTGAGTCCACCTTGATCCCCTCGCGCTCCATGCGTGCGACCACCGGGATCAGCGGGCGGTCGACCCGCTCGTAGATGCGGCTGCCGCCCTCGACCGACAGGCGCGGCTTGAGCATCGCGTGGAGCCGCCAGGTGATGTCGGCGTCTTCGGCGGCGTAGTGCGTGGCGCGGTCGATTGGCACCTCGTTGAAGCCGATTGCCTTCTTGCCGGTGCCGCACAGGTCCTTGAAGGCGATGGCGTTGTGATCGAGGTGGCGCTGGCATAGCTCGTCCATGCCGTGCCCGCCGCCGATGCCCTCCTCGCCGCGACCGGCGTCGAGGTTGAAGCTGATCACCATCGTGTCGTCGATGGGGGCGACGTCGATGCCGACACGGGCAAGGATGTTGAGATCATACTTGCCATTGTGGAAGACCTTGAGGACCGCCGCGTCCTCGAGCAGCGGCTTCAGCGCGGCGATGGCGTCGTTCATCGGCACCTGCTGCGGCCTTTCGGCGAACATATCCGTGCCGCCGTGGGCGAGCGGGATGTAGCAGGCATCGTTCGGGCCCAGGGCAAGGCTCACCCCCACGAGCCCTGCGCGCATCGGATCGAGACTCGTCGTCTCGGTATCGACCGCCACCATCTGCGCCGCGCGGGCGCGGGCGATCCACGCTTCCAGCCGCTCCATCGTCTGCACCGTTTCGTAGGCGGCGTGGTCGATCTTGGGGAAGTCCGGGAGCGGCTGGCGATTGCCCTCGCCCTCGCCCGTCGGCTTGGCGGCGGGGGTGCTGGGCTTGGCCGGGTTCAGCTCGGTCGGGCGCGCGGGGCTGCCGTGACCCGCATCCAGCCGGCGTAGCAGCGAGGTGAAGCCGTGGAAGGTGAGGAACTGCGCAAGCGGCTCCGGCGGGACGGGGCCGAGCACCATTTCCTCGAGCGCCTGGGGCAACGCGCAATCCTCCTTCAAGGTGACGAGCACCTTGGAAAGCTCGGCATCGCCGCGCCCCTCGATCAGGCGCTCTTTCAGCTTGGAGGGCTTCATGTCCTGCGCCGCATCGAGCGCGGCGGTCAGCGAGCCGTGCTCGGCGATCAGCTTGCTCGCGGTCTTGGGGCCGATGCCGAAGATGCCGGGCACGTTGTCCACGCTGTCGCCCATCAGCGCCAGCACGTCGCCGACCAGCTCGGGGCCGACGCCGAACTTCTCCTCGACCTCCGGAAGCCAGATGCGCTGGTTCTTCATCGTGTCGAGCATGTCGATGCGCGCGCCTGCCTGTTCGCCGACGAGCTGCATCAGGTCCTTGTCGGACGAGACGATGGTCACATCCCAGCCGCGCCGCTGCGCCTCGCGCGCGTAGGAGGCGATGAGGTCGTCCGCCTCAAGCCCCGGCACCTCGATGCACGGCAGGCTGAAGGCACGGGTGGCGTCGCGGATCAGCGGGAACTGCGGAACGAGATCCTCGGGCGGCTCGGGGCGGTTGGCCTTGTAGTGCTCGTAGATGTCGTTGCGGAAGGACACGGAGCCCGCGTCGAGGATGACCGCGAGGTGCGTCGGCCCGTCGGCCGCGTCGAGATCGGCGGCGAGCTTCCACAGCATCGTCGTGTAGCCGTAGACCGCGCCGACCGGGGTGCCTTCCGGGTTGGTCAGCGGCGGCAGCCGGTGATAGGCGCGGAAGATGTAGGAGGAGCCATCGACGAGATAGAGGTGGTGCTTTTCGGCCATGCCGCCTGCTAGCAGGCGCGCGGGGCGGCGGGTAGGGGTTTGGCTTTGCGCCGTAAGGCTGCGACGAAGCGGGCGCCAAATGTGGCGAAAATGAGGCGAAATCGCGTATAGCTGCGGCAATCGCCTTGTCCTGTGCGGCCCACGCTCCTAGGTTTGGTGCTGCGCCGGGCCGATCACGGGCCCGGACGATCCGCAGGACAGAGGGACACAACAACCATGCGCAAGATCATCCTCGCCGCCGCCATCGCCACCTCGGCGCTCGGCCTCGCGGCGTGCAGCAATTCGACCGAGGAAAAGAGTGAAGAGGCCGTCGACGCGATGGCCGCCGACGCCGAAGCCAATGCCGACAACGCCGGCGAGGCGATCGAGGAGACCGCCACCCAGAGCGCCCAGACCGTCGAGGCGGCGGCCGACGAGGCAGCCGATGCCGCGGTGCGCACCACCGACGACATCGCCAACGACGCGGCGAGCGTCGCCGAGCGGGCGGAGCAGGAAGCGGCCGAGTAAGGCAACCGCTCCGCTTCAGGAAACGCGGAGGGCGGCTCCCTTGCGGGGCCGCCCTCTTTGCTGCCTCCCGTCAGGCATTTGACTGGTAGGGCGGGTTATCCGCCATTGCCGTAAGGCGCGTTCGCCCAGTTGCGCACCGGGTTCTGCTGCGCGCGCACCGCGAAACCATCGTAGAGCGCGCGGGCGATGGCGGCGATCCGATCGTCGCGCGCCTGCTTGGTGCCCTGCCCCGTGACGTAGATCGCCACCGCGATCACCCGCCCATCGGGACATTCGATCAGGCCGACGTCACTCGCGGTGTTGCTGAGGGTGCCGGTCTTGTGGCTGACGCGCGCTTCGAGAGGAATGCTCGCCGGGATGCGGCGCTTGCCGGTGACGGTGCGGCTCATCGCCGAGAGGATCACCTGGCGGCTCGAATCCGACAGGAACTCGCCCTTGTAGAGCCCCGCCAGCAGGCGAACCATCGCGCGCGGGGTCGCGGCATCGCGGGTGTCGACATAGGTCGCCGGGTTATACTGCCCGTCGTCGCGCACCAGCGTGGCGATGTCGCGGTCGATCGACCAATTGCCGATCCCCTTGCGGCGCATGAAATCGTTGACGGCGGCAGGGCCCCCGACCGCCGCGAGCAGCGCGTCGGTGGCGGGGTTCGAGGAGCGGGTGATCATGATCTCGATGAGGTCGATCGCCGGCATATACTGCCCGGGGCGCACCGGCGCCTTGGGCGATGAATACTTGGCCGAGGCGACCGGCATCATCAGCGGGAATTCGGAGGACAGGGTAAACCTGCCGCGTTCGACCATCTCCAGATAGGTCGCGGCGACCGCGATCTTGCTGGTCGAGGCCATCGGGAACAGCTGGTCGCCCAAGACCATCACTTCCTCGCCTGTGGCAAGGTCGACCGCCGCGACGCCGATCCGGCCCAGGGCAGGGTTGGCGAGTTCGGCGATCCGCTGCTGGAAGCTCGAGGCATAGACCGCATCGTAGGATTGCGGCGCGCGCGGCTGGGTGCCGAAGGTGCTGTCGAAGGTCGCCTGGAGATCGTTGTCCCGCGCCGCAGCCGGGGCGGCAATCGCCGACAAGGCGGCAGCAAGGCCAGTGAGGGCGGCGAAAAAGCGTGGGGATGCCATGTCGCTAAAGCTACTCCAGCAGGGTTGCGGCGGGCTTAACGTCGATCTTATGACTGCACGGCCGGGCGCTGCAAGGCCTCCGTTCGGCGCGTGCGGCGAACGGAGCCCGTGCTGCGTCCGACTCGGCAAAATGTGCGGCGAGTCGCGGGAACGCCCTTGCTCGGGCGCTGTCGCCGGTTCGTCGAAACGGCTCTTGGCAGGTCAAGGGCGCACTTGACTGCCGGGCCCGGGCGGGCAGTCTGGGCGTCAACTTCGATCCAAGGGGACTGACATGACCGACACCGCCTCGCGCACGCCCGCCGTGCGCGCCGCCTTTGCCGCCGCCCTGCTCTTGTCCGGCTCGGGCCTCGCCCATGCCCAGAGCGCGCAGATCGTCCAGCCGGGCGCGCCGGGGCAGGCGAGCAAGACCCTCACCGCAACCGAAGCGACCAAGCTCGCCAAGGCCAGCTACACCCCCGAGGACGCGGCGTTCATGCAGCACATGATCGTCCACCACGGGCAGGCGCTCGACATGGCGCGGCTCGCCAAGGATCGGACCAACAATGCCGATCTCCTCACCATCGCCGGCCGCATCGATTCGAGCCAGGCCGACGAGATCACCTTCATGCAGACCTGGCTGAAGGAGCGCGGCGAGCCGACCGAGGACCCGAAGATGGCCGGTCACAGCGAACACATGCATCACATGATGAAGGGCATGGCGAGCCCCGAGCAGATGAAGGCGCTTGGCCAGGCGAAGGGCGCGGAGTTCGATCGCCTGTTCCTCACCCTGATGATCGCCCACCACGAGGGCGCGCTCGACATGGTCAAGAAGCTGCTCGACGAGGACGGCACCGCCGCCGATCCGGTGCTGTTCCAGTTCGTCGGCGACATCGAGAGCGAACAGAAGGCCGAGATCGGCAAGATGGACAAGCTGCTCGCCGGCCTCTCGCGCGATCCGCGCGTGGGCCTCGCTGCCGGCTTCGACAAGGCGGGCGAGGCGATCTGGAACCTCACCAAGATCGCGAGCCTGCCCAAGCCGGCCGGCTTCTTCAACCCCGACAACCCCGCCGACCTGCGCCCGCCGGTCGCGCCCAAGAAGGACGCCAAGAAGGACGAGACCGCCAAGCCCGCCGAAGCCGCGCCTGCCGCTGCGCCTGCCGTCGCTGCGGCCACGCCGGCCCCCGCCGCCGCCACGCCCGAGCGCGAGGAGGAGGACAGCCTCACCGAATTCGCCGAGCGTTCCCCGCTGCTCGATTTCGCCAACACCGACCTTGCCTTCTTCGGCGACGTGATGGTGGCGGGCTCCTACCACGGCTTCAACATCTACCAGCTGGGCGCGGACGGCGTGCCGAGCCTCAAGAGCAGCGTCGTGTGCCCCGGCGGGCAGGGCGATGTCTCGGTGGTCGGCAACCTCCTCGTCATGAGCGTCGAGCAGACCCGCGGCCGCACCGATTGCGGGCTCACCGGCGCGCCGGGCAAGGTCAATCCGGAGCGCTTCCGGGGCCTGCGCATCTTCGACATCTCCGATCTCGCCGCGCCGCGCCAGGTCGGCCAGGTGCAGACCTGCCGGGGGAGCCACACCCACTCGATCGTCAGCGCCGACCCCACCCGTCTCGTGATCTACAATTCGGGCACGGCCGGCATCCGCGACGAGAAGGAACTGGCCGGCTGCATCGGCGGCACGCCGGGCGACACCCGCACCGCGCTGTTCTCGATCGACGTGATCGAGGTGCCCGTCGCCGATCCCTCCAAGGCGCGCATCGTCAAGTCCCCGCGCGTCTTCGCCGACGAGACCACCGGGGAGATCGCCGGCCTGTGGAAGGGCGGCGACCACGGTGAGGGCACGCAGGACACCTCGCGCACCGACCAGTGCCACGACATCACCGTCTTCCCGGCGCTGAAGCTGGCGGCAGGCGCGTGCTCGGGCAACGGCATCCTGTTCGACATTGCGGACCCGCTCAACCCGAAGCGCCTCGACGTCGTCACCGACACCGGGTTCGCCTACTGGCACTCGGCGACCTTCAACAATGACGGCACCAAGGTGATCTTCACCGACGAATGGGGCGGCGGCGGGCGGCCGCGCTGCAAGGCGTCAGACCCCAAGACCTGGGGCGCCAACGCGATCTACGACATCGTGGATGGCAAGCTCGTCTTCCGCGCGCACTACAAGATGCCGGCAGCCCAGACCGACAAGGAGAACTGCGTCGCGCACAACGGCTCGATCATCCCCGTGCCCGGCCGCGACATCTTTGCGCAGGCCTGGTACCAGGGCGGCCTTTCGGTGATGGACTTCACCGACAGCGCCAACCCCAAGGAGATCGCCTTCTTCGACCGCGGGCCGGTGGACGCCAAGCAGATGATCGTCGGCGGCTACTGGTCGACCTACTGGTACAAGGGCCGCATCTACGGCACCGAGATCACCCGCGGCATCGATGTCTTCGCGCTGAAGCCCAGCGAGTTCCTCACCAAGGCGGAAATCGCCGCCGCCGAACGCGCGAAATACGAGGACAACCGCTTCAACCCGCAAACCCAGACCCGCGTGACCTGGGATGCAGGGGTGGTCAAGGCGGCAAAGGACAGCCGCAAGGGCGGTTGAGGCGCTTCGAGGGGCGCGCCTAGCTCCCCTCGTAATGCAGGGTCCCGCTGGCAAAGGCGCGCGAGCCCTGTTCGATGAACGCGGCGACGGCGCGCTGCTTGTCGCCGGTCTCGAACAGGATCGGCGCGCCTGCGCGCAGCGCCTCGTCGCCGGCGGCGATGGCGGCGCGGCCGGCGGCATTGATCACCGACTTGGTGACCGCGTGCGCCGCCGTCGGCCCCTGTGCCAGCCGCTGCGCATAGGCGCGCGCCTTTTCGTCGAGCGCCGCATCGGGGACCACCATGTTGACGATGTTCCACCGCTCCAGCGTGGCCGCGTCGTAGCGCCGCGCCTCGAACACCATCTGCTTGGCCCGTGCGACGCCGGCACGCGCGGCGATGCGCTGCGCGCCGCCGGCGAGCGTGGTGGTGCCGATCATCGCCTCGATCTGCCCGATCTGCGCACCTTCGGCGACGATCGCGATGTCGTGGGCGAGCATCAGCTCCATCCCCGCCGCGATGGCAAGGCCCTGCACCGCGACCACGGTGGGGATCGGCAGGGCTTCGATCATCTCGATAAGGTTGAGCACGTCGGCCACCAGGCCTGCTCCGCTGCGCCGATTCTTCCCGACGAAGACGCTGACGTCGGCCCCGGCACAGAAATTCGCCCCTTCGGCGCGGGTGAGGAGCGCACGATAATCCCCCGTCGCCACATCGTGCAGCGCATCGCGCAGATCGCGGCCAAGCTGCGCCGAGAAGGCATTCACCGGAGGGTTGCGCAGGGTGATGACGGCAAGGTCGCCGTCGCGTTCGAGGGTGAGGGTCTGCATGGCTGTCTCCCGGTTTGGTTCTTTGAGGCAACCAAGCATTTTTGGTTCCTTGAAGCAACAAAAAGCTGGACGGCCGGACCGCGCGCCGGCGGTGCTGATTGCCTCGGCCCGGCATCCTGCCTATCCTTGCCGGGATGACCCGAACCTCGCTCAAGGACTATCGCTGCTCGATCGCGCAGTTCGCCGAGATCCTCGGGGACAAGTGGGCGCTGCTGATCGTGCGCGACGCCTTTACCGGCGCGCGCAGCTTCTCGCAGTTCGCGCGCAGTCTGGGGATCGCCAACAACGTGCTGGCCGAAAGGCTGCGCCATCTCGTCGATCACGGAATCCTGCTGCGCGAGCCGGTGCGGCCCGGGGTCGACCGGTTCCACTACCGCCTCAGCCCCGCAGGCGAGGCGCTGTTTCCCGTCACCGCGGCGATGATGCAGTGGGGCGACCGGTGGATCTTCGCGAGCGAGGGCGAGCCGGTGGCGGTGGTCGACCGCGAAACCCTCGCTCCGGTCCAGCCGGTCGCGGTGATCGCGGCCGACGGGCGGGTGCTGGGGCCCGGTGACGTCGAATACCGACGCGGCCCCGGCTGGCGCGCGCCGCCCCGCGCCTAAAGCGGTTTTCTTCTCGCCGGTGTCCGAGGCCCCGCCTGCGTGACGAGCACAGGCATGGCGCGCCCTCCCGGCTTGCCGCCGACGCGCCGGCCGAGCGGCCGCGCGGCTCAGGGCTTGGCGAGTTCGGCCCTGACCCCCGGCCAGCGGTTGTCCGCCGAAGCCGTGCCGTTGATGGTGAAGTGCGGCGTGCCGGGGATTTTCTTCGCGCCCCAGGCATCGTTGGCCTGCGCGATCAGGACGTCCTGCTCGGCCTTGTCGGCGAGACAGGCCGTCGCCTTCGCCTCGGTGACGCCGAGCGGCGCGACCACGCCGAGGAGGCCGCTGCCCTTGGCGACCATCAGCCGCGCCGCGCCCGGGGCGGCGGCGGCGAGCGCCTTCTCGTTGGCTGCGACGTAGGACTGCGCCTTGCCCATCCACGCCCCTTGCGCGGCATAGATCGCCTTGGTCGCGGGCAGGAACGTCGCCGGCCCCGCGCAGCGCGCCAGCATTGCGGCGGTCAGATCGACCGGATCGCGCAGCGCGTGACGGAACTCGAGCCGCACCTTGCCCGCGCCGATCTGCGCGTCGAGCTCGCTGGCGGCCTCTACCGAGAACTCGGCGCAATGCCCGCAGGTGTAGCTCGCATATTCGACCAGCGTCTTGGGTGCCTTGGGATTGCCGACGAGGATCGCGCCGTCGGCGGAGCGGGTCGCGGTTTTCGACCAGTCGGCCGCCGGAGGGGCGGCGGCAGCGAGCAGGATCGCGCCGAGGGCGAGGAGGGGCCTGTGCATGACAATCTCCGGCCGGACTCCTGTGGCTCTCGCGGCCAGCCGGCGGCAGCGCAATAGGCCAAGGCGCGCGCGCTGCAAAGCCCGCGCATGGCGCGCGATCGCCTTGCCGCTAGTCCCGCCGCGAGAGGATCGTCACCGAATCGTTCGACGCATCGCGCTCGTAGCGCAGCAGCATATGCTCGAAGCCGTGCGAGCGCAGCAGCGCAAGCACGTCGTCGAGCGCATATTCGTTCATCTGCATGACCGGGGCATCGACGGACCGGCGCTCGAGCAGGTTCATGAGCGGCTGACCGCCCGGCACCGCGTGGCGGATGCGATAGCGCAGCTCGTCCCACCAGCCATGGTTGCGCCTGGTGGAGACCTGCACGCAGCACGCCCCGCCGCTGCGGACCCGCGCTAGCAGGCGCGCAAGGATCGCCATGCCCCGGGCGACGGGGATGTGCTGGAGCACAATCACGCTGTTGACGAAGTCGAAGGCACCCTCGACCTGCGACAATGTGTCGTCGGAGGGCAGGTAGGCGATGTTGCGTCCCGCGCTGTTGCGACGCGCCTCCTCAAGCATCCCCTCGGAGATATCGAGCCCGACGACCGATTCGAAGTGATCGGAAAGAGGGATGGTCAGCCGTCCCACGCCGCAGCCGAAGTCCAGCGCCCGGCCGCGCGGCAGGGGGCCGAAGCACCGCTCGAACTCGGCGAGCCAATGGTCGACAAAGGCCTTTCCGTCCGCAAAGAAGGTCTCGCGGTGCGCAGCGATGCTGTCCCTGCGGAAGCGCGGGTCGGTGAGGACGCCGTAATAGGGATCGCGCTCACCCCAAAGGCGCCAGTTGTCGTCGCTGTCGGCCATGAGCCGCTCTATACAGCCGGTCACCCATGCTGCCAGCGCAATTGCGATGTCAGGCGCGGCGGGCGAATGCCATGCGCCGCAGCATCGCGCCGGGCGACCAGGCGGGGGGATGGATGCCCGGCGTCTCGGTGCAGCGGGCATACATCTGTGCGGCGATCACCCGGATGAAGGGCTCCGCGTCCAGTTCGAGCAGGGTGCAGATCGTGCGGGTGAACCCGAAGACGAAGGGCTTGCCGGGCAGGCTGGCGAAATCGCCGGCTTCGATGCATCGCACGTAACGCTCCGGAATGCGCGTGATCTGCGCGACCCGGAGCGTCGACAGGCGGCGCCGCCTGCGACCCTTGGCGATGGCCTCGCCCACCGCAGCCAGCGGCGGCAACACGGCGGTCCCTTTGTTCTGTTTCATGGTGCGATCCGAAGGGGAGCAGCATCCCGCCTCTGCAATCGTTTGATTCACCATGTCGGGCAATGTCGGCAGCCCAATGTGGGCCAAGAGCACCTTTGCGTGCGCCGATGAGTCGGGAATCTTCTCCAGGTAGCCATCGAGGTCCCTGAGCTTGCGCACGAGAAAATTGCGGATGTCCCGGGTGTAGTCATCCGGCCCGACCTGTGCGGGGAAGAAGACGCCGCGTCCCGACCGCTTCAGGTAGCCGCGCTCGACGAGGCCCATGACCCGGCGGCGGGTGGTCTCGCGGCTCATGCCGAGGCTGGTGTGGATGAACTTGAGGCTGACCGAAGGCCGCGCCTCGTCCGGGATCGCGCGCTCTTCCCCGCCGAAGGTGCGGGTTGCGAAGGGGTCCCGCCGAAGATCACGGGTGCTTTCCGAGGCGACGACGCAGATGATCGCGACCTCCTCGACCGTCAGGTGGTTCTGATGAACCCCGAACCGCAAGAATTCACTGAACAATTCGATGAAGAACGACGCGACATACCGCGAAGCGACTGCGCCCGACATTCAAGAACCCCCATGCGATCCCCCTGCACGCATGATCGCGCGTCCGGCCGATAGCCGGCAAGAGTGGCATGGTTAACGAATGTAATGAAGCGGGGCGACCCACTGTGGGCGAAACCTCGTGACCTACTGGTGCTGCTGGGGAGGATTGAACTCCCGACCTCACCCTTACCAAGGGTGCGCTCTACCACTGAGCTACAGCAGCGCCGGTATGGGCGCGCGCTATTGTCGCGCGTCCCCTCATTGTCAAGCGGACTTGATGAAGGCGCGGCATATCGGCAAGGCGTTACGCATGGGTGAAGCGCCTCGCAAGAATCTGTCCCGCGAAGAGCGGCTGGCGGCCCGGCTGCGCGACAACCTGCGCCGCCGCAAGGCGCAGGCCCGCGCGGTGGCGGCGCTGGCGGGCGATTCGCACGATGCGCAGGCCCTTCCCAATCCCGCGCCGGAAAGCTAACGCCGCCGCTCCATTCCCCAGAGGACCAGGCCGCCCCCGCCGCAGGCCGGCAATCCGGAGACACCATGCCCAAGCTCATCCTCGTCCGCCACGGCCAGAGCCAGTGGAACCTCGAAAACCGCTTCACCGGGTGGTGGGACGTCGATCTTACCGATAAGGGGGTTGCCGAGGCGAGCGCGGCGGGCGCGCTGATGCGCGAAAAGGGCGTGCTGCCCTCCTATGCCTTCACCTCCTTGCAGACCCGCGCGATCAAGACGCTGCACCTCGCGCTGGAAGCGGCCGGGCGCCTGTGGATCCCCGAGGTCAAGGACTGGCGCCTGAACGAGCGGCACTACGGCGGCCTCACCGGGCTCGACAAGGCCGAGACCGCCGCGAAGCACGGCGACGAGCAGGTCAAGATCTGGCGCCGCTCCTTCGACATCCCGCCGCCGGTGCTGGAAGCGGGGAGCGCATTCGATCTCGCGGCGGACGCGCGCTATGCCGGGATCGCGATCCCATCGACGGAAAGCCTCAAGCTCACCATCGAGCGGGTGCTGCCCTACTGGGAGAGCGCGATCCTGCCCGTGCTCGCGGCCGGCGAGACGGTGATCATCGCCGCGCACGGCAATAGCTTGCGCGCGCTGGTCAAGCACCTCTCGGGCATTTCCGACGCGGACATCACCGATCTCGAGATTCCCACCGGCCAGCCGATCATCTACGACTTCGACGGCGGCGCCGTGACGGGCGAGCGGTATTACCTGAAGGACGCATGATGGACACCATCGGGGGCAAGGTCGCAATCGTGATGGGCAGCCAGTCGGACTGGCCGACCATGCAATGCGCCGCCGAGGTGCTGGACGAGCTCGAGGTCGCCTACGAGGCGCGGATCGTCTCGGCGCACCGCACCCCCGACAGGATGGTGGCCTTCGCCAAGGGGGCCGAGGGCGAGGGGTTCTCGGTGATCATCGCGGGCGCGGGCGGGGCGGCGCACCTCCCCGGCATGATCGCCAGCATGACGCACCTGCCGGTGCTGGGCGTGCCGGTGCAGTCCAGGGCCTTGAGCGGCATGGATAGCCTGCTCTCGATCGTGCAGATGCCCGGCGGCGTGCCCGTCGGCACGCTCGCGATCGGCGAGGCGGGGGCGAAGAACGCAGGCCTGCTGGCGGCGTCGATTCTGGCGCTGTCGGACGAGGACCTCTCCGAGCGCCTCCAGGACTGGCGCGCGGCCAAGACCGCCGCGGTCGGCGAGGTGCCGGAGGGCTGACGGCGATTTTCCGTTCGGGCTGAGCTTGTCGAAGCCCTGCACTTTTCTCTATGCCCCCGCCGAAGAAGAAGAACGGCCCTTCGACGAGCTCAGGGCGAACGGGGTAGAAACGAGGATATGCTTCCACCCGGCTCCACCATCGGCATCCTGGGCGGCGGACAGCTCGGCCGGATGATGGCCATGGCCGCGCTGCAACTCGGCTACCGGGTGATCGGCTACGCGCCCGAGGGCGACAATGTCGCGGCCGATGCGTGTTCCGCTTTCCTCACCGCCGAGTGGGACGACGCGGACGCCCTCGCCCGCTTCGCGGCGGCTTGCGACGTCGTGACGTGGGAGTTCGAGAACGTCCCCGTCGCCGCCGTCGAAGCCTTGCCCTCCCGCCTGCTGGCCTGCCCCAAGGCCGCGCTCGAGGTTGCGCAGGACCGGCTTGCCGAAAAGCGCTTCGCCCTCGCGCACGGCGGCACGCCCGCGCCCTTCGCCCCGGTCGGCAGCGAGGCGGAGTTCCCCGAGGCGGTGGCGCGGATCGGCACGCCCGGCATCCTCAAGACTGCGCGCGAGGGCTATGATGGCAAGGGCCAGTGGCGGGTCGGCTCGGCGCTCGAGGCGAGCGGCATCCGCTTCCCCGGCGTCCCCTGCATCTACGAGGGCTTCATCACCTACGAGACCGAATTCTCGGTGATCCTGGTGCGGTGCAAGGACGGGCAGACGCGCTTCTGGGATTCGACGGCGAACCTGCACGAGGGCGGGATGCTCGCCCGCTCGATCCTGCCGGCGGGCGCGCTGGTCGAGGCGCAGGTGCCTGCCGCCCGCGACCTTGCGGCAAGGGTGGCCGAGGCATTGGGCTATGTCGGCGTGCTTACGCTCGAATTCTTCGCCACCCGTGACGGGCCGGTATTCAACGAGATGGCACCCCGGGTCCACAACTCGGGCCACTGGACGATCGAGGGCGCGGCCACCAGCCAGTTCGAGAACCACATCCGCGCGATCTGCGGCTTGCCGCTGGGGGGGACGAAGACCCGCTTCGAGGCGATCGAGATGCGCAACATTGTCGGCGAGGAGGCACTGGCCGCCCACGCCATGCTCGCCGAGCCGGGCGAGCCGCACCTCCACCTCTACGGCAAGGCCGAGGCGCGCGAGGGCCGCAAGATGGGCCACGTCACCCGCGTCGGGCACGCGCTCCCATGAGCCGCGACATCGTGCTGATCTACGCCCGCGCCGCCAATGGCGCGATCGGCTTGGCCGGCGACCTGCCATGGCGGCTGCCGGCGGACCTGCGGCATTTCAAGGCGCTGACCCTCGGCAAGCCGATGATCATGGGCCGCAGGACCTTCGAGAGCCTGCCGGGCCTGCTACCGGGACGGCGCCATATCGTCCTCACCCGCGACGCCGGATGGCACACCGAGGGGGCCGAGGTCGCCGCAACGCCCGAGGCGGCGCTCGCGCTGGCAGGCGAGGAAACCGTCATGGTGATCGGCGGGGCGGCGGTGTTCGCAACCTTCCTCCCGCTCGCCACCGGCGTCGAACTCACTCAGATCCACGCCGATTACGAAGGCGACACCTTCGTGCCGGCACTCGGCCCCGAATGGGTGGAGACCGCAAGCGAGGACCATGCGGCCGATGGGCCCTACCCGGCCTTTTCCTTCGTCACCTACCGCAGGGACGCCGCCTGATGCGCTGGCTCGATCACCGCGATCCCGTCCCCGAGGCGCTGCGCGGCGCGGTCATCGCGCTCGGCAATTTCGACGGGTTCCACCGCGGGCATCAGGCCGTCGCGGGCGAGGCGATCGCTTGGGCGCACGACGAGGGCCGCCCCTCGATCATCGCCACCTTCGATCCCCACCCGGTGAGCGTCTTCAAGCCCGAACTCCCGCCCTTCCGGCTGACGACGCTGGAGCAGCGCCAGGAGCTCTATCTCGCCGCAGGGGCGACGGCGATGCTGGTGTTCCACTTCGACCGGGACCTTGCCGGCACGAGCGCGGAGGACTTCATCCGGGAGATCCTCGTGAGCCGTTTCGGCGCGCACGGGGTGGTGACCGGCGGGGACTTCACCTTCGGGCGCGGCGCCAAGGGCAATGTCGAACTGCTGCGCACGCTCGGCGGCGAGCTGGGCTTGCATTCGCGCGTGGTCGAGGCCGTGGCTTCGGATGGCGAGGTGGTCTCCTCCAGCCGCATCCGCGAGGCCCTTCGCAATGGCGACCCGCAGGAGGCCGCGCGCCTCCTCACCCGCCCCTTCGCGATCCGCGGCATCGTCGAGCACGGCGACAAGCGCGGGCGCACGATCGGCTACCCCACCGCCAACCTCGGGGTCGAGAACTACATCCGCCCCAAATACGGCATCTACGCCGTGACAGGCCGCATCCTCGCCACTGGCGAGGTCCTGCAAGGCGCGGCCAATATCGGCATCCGCCCGCAGTTCGAGCCGCCCAAGGAGCTGCTCGAGCCCTATTTCTTCGATTTCTCCGGCGATCTTTATGGGCAGGAGATCGAGATCGCCTTCCACCACTACCTGCGCGGAGAGGCGAAGTTCGACAGCCTCGATGCCCTGATCGAACAGATGGACAAGGACTGCGCTGAAGCTCGGCGGCTCCTTTCCTCGTCATTGCGAGCGTAGCGCGGCAATCCAGGGCGGCACGCGCACACTCTGGATTGCCGCGCGGCTTCGCCGCTCGCAATGACGAGTCTTTGCACTGACGGTACTTGCGGCTAAGGCCCCGCGCACCATGAGCGACGACAGCACGCAGCGCGATTACCGGGACACCGTCTTCCTGCCGAAGACCGATTTCCCCATGAAGGCCGGCCTTCCGCAGAAGGAGCCGGGCATCGCCGCGCGCTGGGAGCAGGAGGGCCTCTACGATCAGCTTCGCAGCAGCCGCCGGGGGCGGGAGAAGTTCATCCTCCACGACGGCCCGCCCTACGCCAACGGCGACATGCATATCGGCCACGCGCTCAATCACATCCTCAAGGACATGGTCTGCCGCACGCAGAACCTGATCGGCAAAGACGCGCCTTACGTGCCCGGCTGGGACTGCCACGGCCTGCCCATCGAGTGGAAGGTCGAGGAGCAGTACCGCAAGGACAAGAAGGCCAAGCCCGTCCTCACCGGTGCCGGGCGTGACGAGGCGGCGGTGAAAGCCTTCCGCGACGAGTGCCGCGCCTACGCCCAACAATGGGTCGACGTGCAGCGCGGGCAATTGAAGCGCCTCGGCATCATGGGCGATTGGGACCACCCCTACCTCACCATGCAGAAGGAGAGCGAGGCGGTGATCGTCGCCGAGCTGCTCAAGCTGGCCGAGGCGGGGAACCTCTATCGCGGCTCCAAGCCGGTGATGTGGTCCCCGGTCGAACAGACCGCGCTGGCCGAGGCGGAGGTCGAATACGAGGACATCACCTCGACCCAGATCGATGTGGCGTTCGAGATCGTCGAAAGCCCGATCCCCGAACTGGTCGGCGCCCACGCGGTAATCTGGACGACGACGCCGTGGACGATCCCGGTGAACCAGGCTTTGGCCTATGGGCCTGAGGTTGATTATGTCGTGGCCCGCGTGACCAAGGTCGGTCTCGATGGCGTCGAGGACCCTGATAGCGCATGGCTTGGTAAGCGCTTTCTCGTGGCAAAGGCACTGGAGCCCGCGCTTCGTGATCGGGTCGTAAGCCAGATGCAGCGCGACCTTGGCGCAATGAACTTCCCCGACATGCGCTGGGACATTGAGCGCGAAATCAAGGGATCGGCGCTGGCTGGCACCAAGGCCCGCCATCCGATGCATTCCCTTGGCGGTTTCTTCGAAACTGCGCGCCCTCTGCTCCCCGGCGACTTCGTCACCACCGAAAGCGGCACGGGCCTCGTCCACATGGCGCCCGATCACGGCGAGGACGACTTCGAGCTGTGCAAGGCCAACGGCATCAACCCCGTCTTCGCCGTGACGGACGACGGCAAGTATCGCGATGACTGGCTCTGGCTCGGCGGAATGGGGAGCGTCATCAACCCCAAATTCAATGCGCCTGACGGGCCGATCTGTAGCCGTTTGAAAGAAAAAGGCGCGCTGCTTGCCGCTTGCGACAACTACCAGCACTCCTACCCGCATTCGTGGCGCTCCAAGGCCAAGGTGATCTTCCGCTGCACGCCGCAATGGTTCGTGCCGATGGACAAGCCCTTGCCGGGTGTCTCGACTACGCTCGACACGAACGGAGTTGAGAACACCACCCCCCAGCCGTTCGCGTCGAGCGAAGTCGAGACGCTGCGCAGCACCGCCCTCGCCGAAATCGCCCGCGTCCAGTTCACCCCCGGCAAGGGCCGCAACCGCATCGGCGCGATGGTGGAGGGGCGGCCCGACTGGGTGCTCTCCCGCCAGCGCGCTTGGGGCGTGCCGATCACGCTGTTCGTGCGGCCTGACGGCTCGTATTTGCAAGACGCCGAAGTGAACGCCCGCATCGTCGCGGCCGTGAACGCGGAAGGCATGGACGCGTGGAACAGCGCCAACAAGGCCGCGTTCCTCGGCCCGGACCACGACCCTGCCGAGTTCGAGATGGTCACCGACATCCTCGACGTGTGGTTCGATTCGGGCTGCACCCACGCCTTCACACTCGAAAGCGGGCGCTGGCCGGACTTGCGCTGGCCCGCCGACCTCTATCTCGAAGGATCGGACCAGCATCGCGGCTGGTTCCAGTCCTCGCTGCTGCAATCCTGCGCCACCCGCGGCCGGGCGCCCTATGACCAGATCCTCACCCACGGCTTCACCATGGACGCCAAGGGCAAGAAGATGTCCAAGAGCCTCGGCAACACGGTCGATCCGCTCAAGGTGATGGAGACCTACGGCGCGGACATCATCCGGCTGTGGGCGCTCTCGGTCGACTTCACCGAGGATCACCGCATCGGCGATGAAATCCTGAAGGGCGTGGGCGACCAGTATCGCAAGCTGCGCAACACCTTCCGCTACCTCTTGGGCGCGCTCGACGGGTTCGGCGAGGCCGAGCGGGTGACCTACGCCGCGATGCCCGAGCTGGAACGGTACGTGCTGGACAAGCTGTTCCGGCTCGACGTGACCCTGCACGCCGCGATCGACGCCTACGACTTCAACGAATATGTCCGCGCGCTGGTCGACTTCTGCAACGAGGACCTCTCGGCCTTCTTCTTCGATATCCGCAAGGACGCGCTCTATTGCGACGATCCGGCGGATTCGCGGCGCATGGCTTATCGCACGGTGCTCGACATCCTGTTCGAGCGGCTGATCCGCTACGCCGCTCCGGTGCTGGTGTTCACCGCCGAGGAAGTCTGGACGAGCCGCTATCCGAGCGCGGGCAGCGTCCACCTGCTCGAACTCGACGAGGCGCCGAACGACTGGCAGGACGGCGACCTCGCCTACAAGTGGGACAGCCTCCGAGCCCTGCGTGACAGCGTGAACGAGGCCATCGAGCCCCTGCGCCGCGACAAGACGATCCGCTCGAGCCTCGAGGCGGAGGTCGAAGTGCCTGCCGCCGCCGTCCCCGAAGGGGTCAGCGACCAGGGCCTCGCCGAGCTGTTCATTACCGCGACAGTCACCCGGGGGCAGGGCGACGGCGTGACCGTCGCCAAGACCCACCACCACAAGTGCGGCCGCTGCTGGCGGCTCCTGCCCGACGTGGCGGAGGACGGCGCGCTGTGCGGTCGCTGCACGACGGTGGTGGCGGGCATGGACGCGGACGCGGCGGCATGAGCGGCCTTGTCACCCGCAACCGGCTGATCGGCCTCGCGCTCGCCGCGCTGGTGGCGATCCTCGACCAGGCGGTGAAGCTCTGGGTCGTCGGTCCGCTGGCGCTGCGGCAGGTAGGGCAGATCGAACTGCTGCCGTTCTTCGACCTCACCTATGCCGAGAACCGCGGCGTCTCGCTGGGGATGCTCCAGGCGAGCAACATGGAGATGCGCTGGGGGCTGGTGGCGCTGACTGCAGGCATCGCCCTCGTCGTGCTGGTATGGATGCTGCGCGAGCGCAAGCTCGGCGACATTGCGGGCCTCGCGCTGATCCTCGGCGGGGCGCTCGGCAACATCAAGGACCGCTTCGAGCTGGGCTACGTGATCGATTATGCCGACTTCCATATCGGCACCTTCCGCCCCTTCCTGATCTTCAACATCGCCGATGCCGCCATCACCATCGGCGTCCTCATAATCCTTGCCCGCAGCCTGCTGGTGCGCGACAAGGGCGCAATCGAGACCGGGGACACGCCCCGTGGAGAACAACACAATGCGTAAGACTGCACCCCTGATCTTGGCTGTCGGCGCCTCGGCGATGCTTGCTGCCTGTGGCGGCGGCGGCGGGGTGTTCAACCGCGCCCGGCCCGACGAGTTCGCGGTGCAGCGCCAGGCGCCGCTGGTGGTGCCGCCCGATTTCAGCCTCACCCCGCCCGCCCCCGGCGCCCCGCGCCCGACCGAGGGCAGCGCATCCGAACAGGCGCTCGAGGCGCTGTTCGGCGGCCCTGCACCCCGCAGCAAGGTGGAAACGAGCGCGCTCGACCGCGCGGGCCGCGCCGATCCGAGCATCCGCTCGGTGGTCGGCGACACCGGCACCAACACCGTCGCCAAGGGCCGCGTCACCCGCGACATCATCGCCGCCCCCGAGGGCGACGGGCAGTCGGCGGCCACCGTCATCCCCAGCGCCTGACAGCGCTGATCCCGTTCGGGGTCAATCCTCCGCGCGGCTAACCAGCAGCTTGTCGATGCGGCGGCCGTCCATGTCGACGACCTCGAAGCGCCAGCCCTGATCGGTGAAGTGCTCGCCTTCGTGCGGCAGCTTCTTCATCACCGACAGGGCATAACCCGCCGCCGTGCCGAATTCGCGGTCCTCGCCATATTCGAGCCCCAGCCGGTCGGCGAGCGCATCGGCCGAGAGCGAGCCCGAGACCAGCAGCGAGCCGTCCTCGCGTTCGACCACCGAGGGCAGATCGCCGTCGTCGCTGTCGCTCGCGAAGTTGCCGACGATCGCGGTGAGCAGGTCGACGGGGGTGACGATCCCCTCGAAATGCCCGTATTCGTCGTGGACCACCGCCATCGCCACCTCGGCGGACTGGAGCACACGGAGCGCGTCCATCGCGTCGAGCTGGTCGGGCACCACCTCGACCTTGCGCATCATGTCGCGCAAGGACACCGCGCGGCCCGCGACCATTTCGGCCAGCACGTCGCGCACCTTCACCGCGCCCAGGATCGTGTCGGGCGATCCGTCGGCGACCGGGAGCAGCGAGTGGGTGCTGCCCTCGATCCGCTCGCGGATGCCCTGGGCATCGGCATCGGCGGCGATCCAGTCGACCTCGGTGCGCGGGGTCATCATCTCGCGCACGGGCCGCTCGGCAAGGCGCACGACGCCGGTGAGGATCTGCCGCTGCTCCGCCTCGATCACGCCCGACCGGGTCGCCTCGGCGAAGATCATGCGCAGTTCCTCGGCCGTGACGCGGCCCTCGTCGCCGCTGCGGATGCCGAACAGGCGGATGATCGCGGCGGAGCTCGAATCCAGCACCCACACCAGCGGTGCCGCGGCCCTGGCCAGGAAGGCCATCGGGCGCGCCATCACCAGCGAGACCGGCACCGCCGCCTGAAGCGCAAGCTGCTTGGGCACGAGTTCGCCGACGATGAGGCTGAGATAGGTGGTGAAGGCGATCACCACCGCAAAGCCCGCTTCCGGCGCATATTCGGCCGGCACGCCCATCGCGGCCAGCCGCTCGCCCACCGGCCCGCCCAGGCTCGCGCCCGAATAGGCGCCGGCGATGATGCCGATGAGGGTGATGCCGATCTGCACGGTCGACAGGAACTTGCCCGGCTCAGCCGCCAGGCGAATGGCGATGCGCGCAGCTGCAGAGCCCGCCTCGGCACGGGTCTCGAGCGTGCTGGTCTTGGCCGAGACGATCGCCAGTTCGGACATGGCGAAGACGCCATTCAGAAAAACGAGCGCGACGATGATCGCAAGGTCGGGCCAGGGGAAAGGTGTCACGCGCACGGCGCTAGCACAATCCGCCCCGCTTGCCATCCAATCCGTCAGGCGATGGAACATCTGCGGGGCCCGATCACTAGTGCGTTCATCTGCGGTGAAGGTCACAACCGTAACAGCAGGATCATCATCGACCCGTGCTTCACCGCGACTTCGAAAGGCGGTATCGTGGCGCGGGAATGAAGGGAGACAATTTATGACCGTTTCACGGATTCTGCTGTCGGGCACGGCGGCACTGGCTCTGCTCGGCACCAGCGCCTGCGTCACCGATCCCAATACCGGCGAACGCAAGGTCTCGCGCACCGCGATCGGCACCGGGCTCGGGGGCACGCTCGGCTACCTGCTCGGCGGCGCGATCGGCGGCGACACCGGCCGCATCATCGGCGCGGGCATCGGCGGCTCGGCGGGCGCGATCTTCGGCAAGCAGTACGACGACCAGATCAAGACGCTGCGCGAGCAGACCGCCGGCAGCGGGGTCGATGTCGAGGAGATCGGCAACCAGGACGCGATCCTCGTGCGGCTGCCCGACGGCGTGACCTTCGCGACCGGCTCGGCGGCGATCAACCCCGGCTTCTACGACACGCTCAACAACGTCGCCCAGACGCTGGTGCAGTATCCGAACAGCCTGATCGACGTCTACGGCTTCACCGACACCACCGGCGCGCCGGCGACGAACCAGCGGCTGTCCGAGCAGCGCGCGCAGGCGGTGGCCGATTACCTCGCCGCGCGCGGCGTCGCCCGGGCCCGCATGGCGACCCGCGGCTATGGCGAGCAGTACGACTACCTCCGGGTCAAGACCGGCGACAACGTCAACGAGCCGCTGAACCGCCGCGTCGAGATCAAGATCATCCCGGTCAGCCAGGACGACGTGAACGCCGCGCGCGCCAACCGCTGAACGGTCTTGTGATCACGAGGAACGGGCTGCCTTCGCGGGCGGCCCGTTTCGCGTTTCAGCGCAGTGCCTTCGCCCGTTCGGCAAGGCGCGCCACGGCCTCGGCGTGAATCGCAGGCGAGCACACCAGCACGCCGAAGTCGCGCGGATCGTGCTTGTTGTAGGCGAGCGGGCGGCCAAAGGCATCGGTGACTTCCGCCCCTGCCTCGCGCGCGATCAGGGTCGCGGCGGCGATGTCCCATTCGTAGCCCCAGCGCAGCGTCGCCACGAGATCGGCGCGGTCGACAGCGACCATCGCGATCCTCAGCGCGATCGAATTGGGCTGCTCCACCGCGACGAGATCGCTGTCGTCCTTCGGCAGGGCATAGGTCGGCACCCGCGCGCCGGCGAACTCGGTGCGCTGGCTGGCGCGTATGGCGGCACCGTTCAGCGTCGCCCCCTGCCCGGCGACCGCGAGCCACTCCTCGCCCCGCGCGGGCGCGGCGAGCATCCCGATCAGCGGACGCCCCGCGCTCACCAGCGCGACCGACACCGCCCAGCCATCACGCCCGCGCACGAAGTCGCGGGTGCCGTCGATCGGATCGACCAGCCAGATCAGCCCGCTCTGCGTGCGCGCCTTGTCGTCGGCGGTTTCCTCGGAAAGCCAGGCGGCGGACGGCAGCAGGCGGCCGAGCTCGCGCTTCAGGAAGCGGTCGACCTCGAGATCGGCCGCGCTCACCGGATTGCCGGGCGTCTTGTCCCAGCTTTCGAGCGCGTGCCCCGCGCCCGGCCAGCGCGAATGGGCGATGCGGCCCGCCTCGCGGACGATGGCCTCCAGGTGGTTCCTGTCAATCATGGGAGGCTTGCTGTTGCGCCTGCACAGGGCACTTTTCAAGAGGGGCGATCCGTGCTTAGGCCCCCCGCAGACAAACCCCTCCCCAGGATTTGCGAAGAAGGGATCGATACGCCATGAACGTCCACGAATATCAGGCCAAGGAACTGCTGGCGAAGCACGGGATCGCGGTCCCCGCAGGCCACGCCGCCCTCAGCGTCGAGGAAGCGGTGGAAGCCGCCAAGAAGCTGCCCGGGCCGCTTTATGTCGTGAAGGCGCAGATCCACGCGGGCGGGCGCGGCAAGGGCAAGTTCAAGGAGCTGGGCGCGGATGCCAAGGGCGGCGTGCGGCTCGCCAAGAGCCTTGAGGAAGTGGAAGCCCACGCCAAGGAAATGCTCGGCAACACGCTGGTGACGGTGCAGACGGGCGAAGCGGGCAAGCAGGTCAACCGCCTCTACATCACCGATGGCGTCGACATCGCCAAGGAATACTACCTCTCGCTGCTGGTCGACCGTGCCACCGGCCGCGTCGCTTTCGTCGTCTCGACCGAAGGCGGGATGGACATCGAGACCGTGGCGCATGACACGCCCGAGCTGATCACCACCTTCAGCATCGACCCCGCACAGGGCTTCCAGCCGCACCACGGCCGCGCGGTGGCCTTCGCGCTGAAGCTTCAGGGCGACCTCAACAAGCAGGCGCAACGCCTCGCCAAGCAGCTCTACGACGCCTTCCTCGCCACCGATTGCGAGATGCTCGAAATCAACCCCCTGGTCGAAAGCGAAGACGGCAAGCTGCTGGTGCTCGACGCCAAGATGAGCTTCGACGGCAACGCCCTCTACCGCCACCCCGATATCGAAGCCCTGCGCGACGAGACCGAGGAAGACCCGGCGGAAGTCGAAGCCAGCGAATATGATCTCGCTTACATCAAGCTCGACGGCAACATCGGCTGCATGGTCAACGGCGCAGGGCTCGCGATGGCGACGATGGACATCATCAAGCTGAACGGCGCCTTCCCGGCGAACTTCCTCGACGTGGGCGGCGGCGCCACCACCGAGAAGGTGACGGCGGCCTTCAAGATCATCCTCAAGGACCCGGCGGTGGAAGGCATCCTCGTCAACATCTTCGGCGGCATCATGAAGTGCGACGTGATCGCCAACGGGATCGTTCAGGCGGCCAAGGACGTGAACCTCCAGGTGCCGCTGGTGGTGCGCCTCGAGGGCACCAACGTGGCCGAGGGCAAGGCGATCCTCGCCAATTCGGGCCTCGCGATCGTGCCTGCCGACAACCTCGGCGATGCGGCGCAGAAGATCGTCGCGGAAGTGAAGAAGGCCGCCTGATCGGGGGCTTTCGTTCACTTGGTTCATACGGTGCGCGGGTTGGTTCGTATCAACTTCGCGCATTCCAACAGCGGCCCGCCTCGCTTGACGTTTACGTAAACGCAAGCTAGGCGGGCGGCCAAGGCGCTGGATGGCGCTCACGTGATTCTTTGAGAGGAAGGACAAGCCCCATGAAGATCCTCGTCCCCGTCAAGCGGGTGATCGATTACAACGTCAAGCCGCGGGTCAAGGCCGACGGCACCGGCGTCGATCTTGCCAACGTCAAGATGAGCATGAATCCGTTCGACGAGATCGCGGTCGAGGAAGCCATCCGCCTCAAGGAAAAGGGCGCCGCGACCGAGATCGTCGCCGTCAGCATCGGCCCGGCCAAGGCGCAGGAAACCCTGCGAACCGCGCTCGCCATGGGCGCCGACCGCGCGATCCTGGTGGAGACCGAGGAAGAGGTCGAGCCGCTGGCGGTCGCCAAGATCTTGAAGGCCATCGCCGATGAGGAACAGCCGGGCCTCGTGATCCTCGGCAAGCAGTCGATCTCGGATGACAGCAACCAGACCGGCCAGATGCTCGCAGCCCTGATGGGCCGTCCGCAGGGCACCTTCGCCAACACCGTCGAAGTCGAGGGCGACAGCGTGACCGTGAAGCGCGAAGTCGATGGCGGTCTCCAGACCGTGAAGCTCGCGCTGCCCGCGATCGTCACCACCGACCTGCGATTGAACGAGCCGCGCTACGCCTCGCTGCCGAACATCATGAAGGCGAAGTCGAAGCCGCTCGCGACCAAGACCGCCGCCGATTACGGCGTCGACCTTGCCCCGCGGTTGAAGACGCTGAAGGTCGCGGAGCCCGCCGTGCGCCAGGCCGGCGTGAAGGTCGCCGACGTTGCCGAACTGGTCGGCAAGCTCAAGACCCTCGGCATCGCGTAAGGATCAACCCCGCCCCCGTTCGTGTCGAGCGGAGGGCGCAGCCCGCAGTCGAGACAGGCTTCTCGACTTCGCTCGAAGCGAACGGGTTTCCAATGAGAGGTAAGTTCAATGAAGACTCTGGTTCTCGTCGAACATGACAACACCAAGCTGCAGGACGCGACCCTCGCCGTGGTCACCGCCGCGAGCAAGCTCGGCGAAGTGCACCTGCTGGTCGCCGGCCACAATTGCGGCAGCGTGGCCGAAGCGGCCGCCAAGATCGCGGGCGTGGGCAAGGTCCACGTTGCGGACGACGCGGCCTATGCCAACGGCCTTGCCGAAAACGTCGCCCCGCTCGCAGCCAGCCTGATGGCCGATCACGATGCCTTCCTCGCCGCCGCGACCACGCAGGGCAAGAACGTCGCCCCGCGCGTTGCGGCGCACCTCGACGTGATGCAGGTTTCCGAGATCCTCTCGGTCGAAGGCCCCAAGACCTTCACCCGCCCGATCTATGCCGGCAACGCCATCGCCACGGTCGAATCGACCGATGCCAAGCTGGTCATCACCGTGCGCGGCACCGCCTTCGAGAAGGCGGCGACCGAGGGCGGCTCGGGCACCGTCGAAGCCGTCAGCGGCCCCGGTGACGCGGGCACCTCCAGCTTCGTCGGCGCGGAAATCGCCAAGAGCGAGCGTCCGGAACTGACCAGCGCCAAGATCATCGTCTCGGGCGGCCGCGCGCTGAAGGACGCGGAAACCTTCGAGAGCATCATCACGCCGCTTGCGGACAAGCTCGGCGCCGCGATCGGCGCGAGCCGCGCGGCAGTGGACGCGGGCTATGTCCCCAACGATTACCAGGTCGGCCAGACCGGCAAGATCGTCGCCCCGGAAGTCTATTTCGCCATCGGCATCTCGGGCGCGATCCAGCACTTGGCCGGCATGAAGGATTCGAAGGTCATCATCGCCATCAACAAGGACGAGGACGCCCCGATCTTCCAGGTCGCCGACGTGGGCCTGGTGGGTGACCTCTACACCATCGTGCCGGAGCTGACGGCCGCACTTTAAGCGGTTCATCGCAAACGACTTTGAAATGACACGAACCTCCGGCAGTCATGCGCGACTGCTGGAGGTTTTCTTATGCGCCTTGCTCTTATTGCCTTTACCGCCCTCACCTGCGCGACGCCCGCGCTTGCCGCGCCTGCCGCCGTCGCGACGCCCACCGGCGACTGGGAGACCTCGTCCGAGGGCGGCCTGTGCCGAATGCAACGCGCCTTTGAGGCAGGCGGCCAGCCGCATCTCCTGATCCTCGAGCAGAACGCGCCGGACCGGGCCGTGGGGATCGCGCTCGCCGGGCCGTCGCTGGCGGCCTTCCGCCCCGAGGCGCCGCTGCGGGTGACCTTTGCCGAGGGTCATGCCGGATTCGACAAGAAGGCGCGCATCGAGCCCAATAGCCAGTTCGGCCACGTCGCCGTTCTCGAGGGCGTGTGGCTGGAGAAGGGCACGCCGCAGCGCGACGGGAACCGCAGCCATATCGATCCGGCTGCGGCCGAAAGCGTCGATCGGATCGCGGTTGCGCAAGGGAGTGGCGGTGTGAGCTTCGCCACCGGCGCGCTGGGGGATGCCGCCAAGGCCCTCAACGCCTGCACCGCGCAGATCATGCGCAGCTGGGGCCTCGATCCCGAGGTGCAATACGGCCTGCAACGCTCGGCCGCCCCCGCGGATCAGGAGCGGTTCATGACGCAGATGCGCAACGCCTACGCGCGTCCGGCGCAGCGCACCTTGCAGCAGGGCACCATCGACTTCGTTGTCTTCACCGATGCGGCGGGCAAGGCCACCGATTGCCGGATGCTGGTCGCGACCGGTTATGAAGACCTCGACAAGGCGATGTGCGCCACGGCGATGAAGGAACGCTTCCGGCCGGCGCTCGGGCCGGACGGGCAGGCGACGGCGTCCTATTGGCGGCTGCGCACGGGCCTGCGTGTGGCCTTCCAGGGATAGCGCAAGGCCCAGCGGGCCGCACCCGGCTAAAGCAGCGTATTGATGAAGTGGAGCGTCATCCCGACGAGCCCGCCCACCAGCGTGCCGTTGATGCGGATGAACTGGAGGTCGCGGCCCACCGCGCCCTCGACACGGTCGGTGATGGTGCGCGCGTCCCAGCGCTTCACCGTCTCGGACACCAGCCGCACGATCTGGTCGCCGTAGCGGGTGGCGACGCCGACCATCGTGCGGCGGGCGAAGCGGTTGATCTGGTGCTGGAGGCGCGCGTCGCTCTGGAGCGCTCCGCCGAGCTCCGAGAGCATCGCGCGCATCTCCTCGCCCATCCCGCTTTCGGGATCGCGGGCGCGGCGGATCAGCGACTGGCGCATCCGTTCCCACACCCCGGTCCACCACACCGCGACGGCGGGGTTGGCGATCAGGTCGCGCTTCATCTCCTCGACCTTGGCGCGGGTGTCGGGATCGTGCTGGAGGTCATGGCCGAGCTTGGAGAGCCCCTCCTCGATCTTCGCGCGCAAGGGGTGGTCGGGATTGACCAGCACCTCGGCGAGCAGCTTGTAGAGCCCGTCGAGCACGCTCGAGGAGATGGTCTTGTCGATCCCCGCCCAGCGCAGCACGCCCGCGACGCGCTGGTGGATGATCTCGCGCAGGGTGTCCTCGTTGTCCTCGATGGTGAGGCCCGCCCAGCGCACGAAGCCGTCGATCAGCGGCTGGTGCCGCTTGTCGGCCATGGTGGTTTCGATCATCCGGCCGGCGAGCGGGGCGATGTCGAGCTTCGCAAGCTGCCCGGCAAGGCCGCTCCTCACCTGCGTGCCGAGCCGGTCCGGGTCGAGGGATTCGAGCACCTCGGCGAGCAGTTCCGCCGCCCCGCTGGTGATTCGCGAGCGTGCATCCCCGCCCCTCTCGGGCGAGGCGGCAAGAAACTCGCCTGCGGCCTTGGCGACGTTCATCGTCGCCATGCGCCGCGCGACCACCGCGGGGGTGAGGAAGTTCTCGCGCAGGAAGGCCGCCATGGTGTCGGCGATGCGGTCCTTGTTCTCGGGGATGATCGCGGTGTGCGGGATTGGAAGGCCGAGGGGATGGCGGAACAGCGCCGTGACCGCGAACCAGTCGGCAAGGCCCCCCACCATCGCGGCTTCGGCAAAGGCGTGGACATAGCCCCAGGCGGGGTGGCCGCCGGTGGCAAGGCCGTGGGTGGCGAGGAAGATCGCCGCCATGCCGGCGAGCATTCCGGTCGCGATCCAGCGCATCCGCCGCGCGCGGTCGACGGTCAGCGGCTGACCGCCGAAGGTGAGGGGCACAAGTGAGCGCGTCGCCATATCCGTGCCTTAGCCCGCCGGGGGCGGACAAGTCACCCCTCGCCTATTCCGCGGGCAAATGGCCCGGCGGCAGGCCGTGTCCGGGCAGGGGCAGGGCGGGCGCCGCATCGGCCGCGATTCCGGGCCGCTCGTCGCCCGGGCGATAGGTCAGCATCCGGTTGCGCAGCCACGGGCCCACGCGCTTCTCGAAGCCGTCGGCAAGGCTGAAGCCCGCCGGCACGATCAGCAGCGTCAGCAGGGTCGAGAGCACCAGGCCGCCAATCACCACGATCCCCATCGGCTGGCGCCATGCCCCGTCGCCCGACAGCGACAACGCCACCGGCACCATGCCTGCGGTCATCGCCACGGTGGTCATGACGATCGGCTGGGCGCGCTTGTGCCCGGCGTCCATGATCGCCTCGAGCTTGGGAATGCCCTTGTTCATCTCCTCGATCGCGAAGTCGATCAGCAGGATCGAGTTCTTGGAGACGATCCCGAGCAGCAGCAGGATGCCGATATAGACCGGCATCGAGTTGGGCATCCCGACCAGCCAGATCAGCAGGATGCCGCCAAGCGGGGCGAGCGCCAACGAGGTCATGTTGACCAGCGGGCTCATCAGCCGCTTGTAGAGCAGCACCAGCACCGCGAAGACCAAAAGCACCCCGGCGGCGATGGCGATCAGCAGGTTCTGGACCAGCTCGGCCTGGAACTGCTCCTCGCCCACCTGATCGCGGATCACGCCGAGCGGGAGGTTCTTGAGCGTCGGCAGCTGGTCGATCTGCGCCTGCGCATCGCCCTTGAGCACGCCCGGCGCAAGGTCCGCGCCGACCAGCACGCGGCGGTTCTGGTTGTAGCGCTGGATCGCCGTCGGGCCGGAACCGAAGCTGATGTCGGCGACGCGGCTCAGCGGCACCGATCCGCCATTGGCGAGCGGCACCGGCAGGTTCTCGATGGTGCTGAAATCGCTGCGCGCCTCGCTGGAGAGACGCACCGCGATCGGGATCTGGCGATCCGACAGCGAGAAGCGCGCGGCGTTCTGTTCGATCTCGCCCAGCGTCGCGATACGGATCGTCTGCGACAGCGCGGCGGTGGTCACGCCCAGTTCGGCGGCGATCTCGGCGCGCGGGGTGATGATGATCTCGGGCCGGTTGAGGTCGGCGCTGATGCGCGGGGCGACCAGCGACTTCAGCCCCTTCATCTCCTCGACCAGCTTGAGGGCGGTCGCCTCGAGCTTCACCGGGTCCGAGCCCGCCAGCATCACCGTCATGTCGCGGCCCGAACCAAACCCGATGCGCTGCGACTGGAAGCGCACGCGCGCGTCGGCGAAGCGGGCGAGCTTGGGCGCGAGGTCGCGCGAGAATTCGATCGAGGTGCGCTCGCGGTCCTTCTTGAGCTTGACGAAGATGGTCGAGGATTCGCCCAGTCGGATGCGTTCGAGCAGCCGCTCGACCTCGGGCTCCTTGCGCAGCTCGTCGGCGACGCCGTTAACGACGCGCTTGGCCTCGGCGAGCGAGGTGCCGGGCACCATCTCGACCTGCACCTGAAGGTTCTCGTTGTCGATATCGGGCTGGAACTGGCCGGGAATCTGGCCGAACAGCAGGATCGTCACCAGCAGCGAGAACCAGCCGATGCCGAGCATCCACAGGCGGTGATCGTAGAAGCGCGCGGTCAGCCAGCGCTGCGAGCGAGCGAAGCGCGACGATCCGCGGGCCGGCAGCTCGATCAGCTTGAAGGCGGCAACCAGCGCGGCGAGCGACAGCAGCGAGACGAACAGCAGCTGCGTCACCTCGAAGACCTTGTCGACCAGCTTGTAGAGGCCCCCGGTGGTGTCGCTCGACACGGCGGCGGCGATGATCTTGGGGATGCCGAGCGCGGCGATGGCGTTGAAGCTGGTGAACATCGCGATCGCCGGCACCGCCAGCAGGATGATGACCGTCAGCAGCAGCGCGGGCACGTAGAGCCAGCGGCGGCGCGGCCCGGTGAGCCCGGCGCGGCGCACGGCCATCTTGCCGGTGTCAAGCGTCCAGGCGAGCACGCGCATATAGGTGTCGATCATCCGCCCGCCGCCATGTTCCCCGTGGCCCTTTGCCTTGAGGAAATAGGCGGCCATCAGCGGCGTGATCATGCGCGCGACGGCGAGCGACATGAGCACCGCGACCACCACGGTGATCCCGAAGTTCTGGAAGAACTGGCCCGACACGCCCGGCATCAGGCCGACGGGGAGGAACACCGCGACAATGCAGAAGCTGGTGGCGACCACCGGCAGGCCGATCTCGTCGGCGGCGTCGATCGAGGCCTGGTAGGCGGTCTTGCCCATCCGCATGTGCCGGACGATGTTCTCGATCTCCACGATCGCGTCGTCGACCAGCACGCCCGCGACCAGCGCAAGGGCGAGCAGCGAGAGGAAATTGAGGTTGAACCCGAACCAGTTCATGAAGAAGAAGGTCGGGATCGCCGAGAGCGGGATGGCGACGGCGGAAATGAAGGTCGCCCGCCAGTCGCGCAGGAACACGAACACCACAACGACCGCGAGCACCGCGCCCTCGACCAGCGCCCACATCGAGGACTTGTACTGGCCGCGGGTGTAATCGGTGGCGTTCGACAGCGCGATGAACCGCACGCCGGGCGTCTCTTCGGTGATCTTCTCGATCTCCTTCAAGGCGCTGTCGTAGACCGCAAGGTCCGATGCCCCGCGCGCGCGGTTGAGGTAGAAGTTGACGACCTCCTTGCCGTTCACCTCGCTGCGCTGGGTGCGCTCGGAGATGCCGTCCCTGACCTCGGCGACATCGGCGAGCCGCACGGTGCGTCCGCCGCCGATCGCGATCTGGGTCTGCGAGAGCGCGTAGGCGGTCGGCGAATTGCCGAGCACCCGCAGCGATTGCCGCGTGCCGCCGACTTCGGCGAGGCCGCCCGCGGCGTTGAGGTTGCTCTGGCGCAGCGCCGCGTTGATCTGCGTGGCGGTGACGCCGAAAGACTGCATCCGCGCCGGATCGAGGATCACCTCGATCTGCCGGTCGACCCCGCCGTAGCGGCCGACCTCGGCCAGCCCGTCGATCTTCAAGAGGCGCTTGGCGACCGTGTCGTCGATGAACCACGAAAGCTGCTCGAGCGTCATGTCGTCGGCCTCGACCGCGAAGACGCCGATCGCGCCGCCGACGGCGTTGACCTTGTTGATGCGCGGCTCGAGGATGCCGTCGGGCAGGCTCCCGCGCACCGACGTGATCGCGGTCTCGACCTCGTTGACCGCCTCGATCAGGTCGGTGCCGATCTCGAACTCGACGACCGTCAGCGAACTCCCCTCGGTGGCGGTCGACTGGATCGAATCCACCCCGTTGATCGAGCGCACCGCGCTTTCCACGCGCTGGGTGATCTGGTTCTCGATCTCGGTGGGCGAAGCGCCCGGCTGGGCGATGGTGACGATGACCGCAGGGAATTCGACATCCGGGTTCTGCGTCACGTCCATCCGCATGAAGCTGACCAGCCCGGCGAACAGCAGGCCGGTGAAGAACACCAGCGGGATCACCGGGTTGCGGATCGACCAGGCCGAGATGTCGCGAAGTGCCATGAAAGTCCTGCCTGTTGTCGCGCCGGGTATCGTGCGCCCCCGTGCCAGCTACGGCCCGGGCCGCGCGCCGGATGGACGCCCTACTTCTGCAAAGGTTGCGGGTTGACGGTCTCGCCGGGGTTGAGGAAGCCGCCGGCGCGCAGCACCACGCGCTCCGAGCCATTGAGGCCCTCGGTGATGGCGATCCCGTTCGGTGTCACCGCGCCGGTCTTGACCGCGCGGCGCTCGGTCTTCTTGTCCGCGCCCACGACATAGACGAAGCTGCCCTTGGCATCGGCCAGCACCGCGCTTTCGGGGAGCACGGTGGCGCTGAAGCTGCCGCTGTTGATCCGCGCGGTGGCAAAGCCCCCGGGGCGCAGGCCGGGCGAGAAATCGAGCGCGATGCGCACCGTGCCCTGCCGCGTCGTCTGGTCGATGGTCGGGGCGAGCTGCCACACCTGCCCGGTGAAGCGCTGGTCCGATCCGGCCGGGACGACCGCCGCCGAGGTGCCGACCGCAAGCTTGGCGAGCTGTTCTTCCGAGACCCGCGCGAGCATTTCCATCTCGCCGCCGCTGGCGATGGTGAACAGCGCCTGGCTGCCGGCGCCGACCGTCTGGCCGGGCTCGACATTGCGGGCGAGGACATATCCGCTCGCCGGGGCGAGCACGTCGAGCCGCTGGTTGCGGGCGCGCAGTTCGCGCAGCTGCGCCTCGGCGACCTTGACCCGCGCCACGGCAGCGTCGCGCGTCGCGGTCAGGCGGTCGACATCGGCCTTGGAGACGAAGCCGCGCGCCACCAGCTGGAGCGCGCGGTCGAGGTTCGCCTGAGCGAGATTGGCGTCGGCCCGCGCGACATCGATCTGCGCGGCCTGGGCGGCGGCCTGCTGGACCTGCACCGAACGGTCGATCACCGCGAGCACCTGGCCCTGGCGCACCCAATCCCCGGCATCCACGGTGACGCGCACCACCTGCCCGCCCTCGCCCGCGATGCCGACCGGCATCGGGCGGCGCGCGGCGAGCGTGCCGGGGGCCTCGATCTCGCCCGCGACCATGGTCCGGCCGGGGGTGACGACGGTGACGGTCGCGGCCTGGCTGTTGTTGTCCGAAGCCGGCGCGGGCTGGCGTCCGGCAAAGGCGAAGAAGGCGCCGATCGCGAGCAGCAGGACAAACAGCCCCCCCACCCCGAAGATCAGCCAGCGCGGAACGGCGGCTGCCGGGCCGCTGCGCGCGGCGGCATAGTCGGCGGTCACCCCGTCACCGGCATCGGCGCTGATCGTCGTCTCGTAATTCATGGCCATTCCTTCACCCGGAACCGGCGCGCGCGGCCCAGTGAGTGTATTATTCGCATAAGGCACCAAGTGCAACGCCTCATAGAGCGCGCGGGTCACGGCTGCAATCCGTGCATCGACCGATGACTTCCCGCCTAGACGAAAGGCACGGATTGCGCGCGCAACGGCAAGGCCCGCCCCGCCGGTGGGCGGAGCGGGCCTCGAAAGCATCGACCGGCGCGATGCGCAGGGCGGATCAGTACTTGAGCTGGCGCTCGTAGAGCTCGCGGTAGTGCTGGATCTTGGTGACGCGCAGCCCGTGCATCCCGGAGCGATCGACCGCGCGCTGCCAGGAGGCGAACTCCTCGAGCGTGAGGCCGTAGCGCGCCAGCGCCTCGTCGAGCGTCAGCAGCCCGCCGTTGACGGCGGCCACCACCTCGGCCTTGCGGCGCACGACCCAGCGCTTGGTATCGGGCGAGGGCAGGTCGGCAAGGGTCAGCGGCTCCCCGAGCGGGCCGATCACCTGTGCCGGACGGATGTCCTGGTTCTCAATCATTTCGTGTCTCTCACATCGCCGCTGGGCGCATCGGAGCTGTTTCCTTCCGTATCGCCCGGGCGGTTCGGATCGTCGCGCAGGACTTTCGCACCGGGAGCATTCCTTTGTCCTAAACCATCACGGTTAACGGCAGGTTCGTCATCGTCGAGAAGCGCAAAATAACTTGCCGCGGCATCGCCGAAGCTCGCGGCGACCGCTTCGATGGGGGCCTGCGATTCGCTGCGCAGCAGCATCCTGAGGTCCCGCGCGGCGTTGAGGCGGGCGGTGAGCTCGCTCCACTCGAGCGCGCGCAGCGCATCGCCCGCACGGCGCGCCGATCCGGAGGCGAATCGCACGTCGGTGCCAGCGGCGCCCGGGGCGCCGCCCGCAGAGCCTTTGGCTGCGTGCAGGGGCTTGGCTTTCTCGAACATCATGGCCCTTCCTAGCCACGAGGGCGTCAAAATCCGGTAAAGCCGCCATTTACCCCGGCTTAGGAATAGTCCGGTCGGGATCGGCAAGGAGGGACCGCGCGCCTCTGGCGCAGCCGTGCGGGCGGGGCTATAGGCGCGCTCGTCCATGGCCTCCCCCGCTTCCCTCACCCCCGGCCTGCCCGCCGCAGCCGACGCCGCCGCGCTGTTCGACCTGCCGCGCCCCGCGAGCGAATGCCGGATCGTCGTGGCGATGAGCGGCGGGGTCGATTCCTCGGTGGTGGCCGCGCTTGCCCATGCGAGCGGCGCGGAAGTCATCGGCATCACCTTGCAGCTCTATGATTACGGCGCGGCGACCGGCCGCAAGGGCGCGTGCTGCGCGGGCGACGACATCCGCGATGCGCGCGCGGTGGCCGACCGGCTGGGGATCGCGCATTATGTCTTCGACCACGAAAGCGCCTTCCGCGAAGAGGTGGTCGAGGCCTTCGCCGACGAATATCTCGCCGGGCGCACCCCGGTCCCCTGCATCCGCTGCAACATGGGGCCCAAGTTCACCGACCTCTTCCGCATGGCGCGGGAGCTGGGGGCGGATTGCCTTGCCACCGGGCATTATGTGCGCCGGGTGATCGGCGAGGCCGGGGTGGAATTGCACCGCGCCCATGATCCGGCGCGCGACCAGTCCTATTTTCTCTATGGCACCACCGAAGCGCAGCTCGATTACCTGCGCTTTCCGCTGGGCGGGATGCCCAAGCAGGAGGTGCGGGCGCTGGCCGAGGCGGCCGGCCTGAGGAACGCGGCCAAGCCGGATTCGCAGGACATCTGCTTCGTGCCCGACGGCGATTACGCAAAGATCGTTACCAAGGTGCGGCCCGAGGGCGCGGCGCCGGGCGCGATCGTCCATGCGGCGACCGGCGAAAGGCTGGGCGAGCACAAGGGTATCGTCCACTTCACCGTCGGCCAGAGGAAAGGCCTCGAGATCGGCGGCCAGCCCGAGCCCTTGTATGTGATCGGCCTCGACGCCGAAGCCCGCGAGGTGCGGGTCGGGCCGAGGCGGATGTTGGCGGTGAGCGCCGCGCGCCTCAGCGAGACGAACCGCATCGGGCCCTTGCCGGATGCTCCGCTGACCGCGAAGGTGCGCAGCCTCGCCAAGCCGGTGCCGGTGACGCTCGACGGCACACTCGGGGACGGCGCAGGCGTGACGATCCGCTTCGCCTCGCCCGAATACGGCGTCGCCCCCGGCCAGGCGGCGGTGCTCTATGCCGGGGAACGGGTGGTCGGCGGCGGCTGGATCGATTCGACCGAGAAGGTGGGCGAACACTGAACCCCGTTCGCCTCGAGCGTAGTCGAGACACCCCGTACCGGCCTCTCGACTGACGACGAAGTCGGCAATTCATCCTGAGCCTGCCGAAGGGCTCGAGGCGAACGGAGGGGCGAGGCATCCCCTGTCCAGCCCCGCCGAAGTCGGGCCTCGCCCGGCCCAGAACCGGGTTAAACCCGGTCCAGACCCCTGCCAGACCCCCTCCAGCCCCCGCTTCGCGGCAATGTTTCACGTGAAACATTGCGGGCGGGGCAGATCATCACTCCTCCCAGGGTTCCAGCACGCAGCCATAGCCCTTGCGGTATGTGGCGGTGGCGCTGGCGACCAGCGGGAAACGGGCGGTGACGCTCATCGCCTTCTCGTCCTCGACCAGCGTGACCGCCTCCATCCCGGCGAGCTTGTCCTTCGCGCAGTCCTTCAGGGGGCGGCCCGCGACGAACCGGCACGAACAGGCGACGCGCGCCGAATAGGCCGAGGCGATGGTGCCGTAACCGTTGATTTCCTTTCGGAAAACCGTGGCCGCTCCGGCAATCGCGAGGACGATGACAGCAAGCACCCACCACCCCCACCGCGTGGCAGGCCGCGCGCGCGCCGAGGTGGGTGATTTCGCCATTGCCAAGCCTTCATGCATCGAGGAATGAGGGCGCGATGACCCTCCGCGACGCCGTCCTTAACCGCGCGATTATCCTCGCGCCAGCCCTGCTGATGCTTGCCGCCTGCGGCGCGGCGCCTGTAGGCGAGAAGCCCCTCAGCGAGGCGGCGAAGGCGGCGGTGACCAACAACGCCGGCGCGCCGCGGGACCAGCTGGCCCGTCAGATCGACGATCTCTTCACCATGCCCGGCCTCGGCGAAACCCGGGCCGTGGTGGTATTCGCCGACGGCAAGCTCGCCGCCGAACGCTATGCCGAGGGTTACGACGAAAAGACGAGGTTTATCAGCTGGTCGATGGCCAAGACGGTGACCGGCGTGCTGATCGGGATGCTGGTCTCCGACGGCCTCCTCGCGCTCGACGCTCCCGCCCCCGTTCCCCTGTGGCAACGCCCCGGCGACCCGCGCGCCGAGATCACCTTGCGCCATCTCCTCCAGATGCGCAGCGGGCTGCGCCACACCGAGGCCGGCGAACCGCCCTACGAATCCAGCGAAGTCAGGATGTTGTTCCTCGACGGGCGCGACAACATGGCCAAGTGGGCGGCAGAGCAGCCGCTCGAGGCGGAGCCGGGTGCGAAGTGGGAGTATTCCTCGAACACCAGCGTGATCCTTGCCGATATCGCCGCGCGCGCGCTCACCACCAGCGACCGGCCCGAGGCGCGGCGCAAGGCGGTGGCGGACTACCTCCAGCAGCGCCTGTTCGGCCCTCTCGGCATGACCAGCATGGTGCCGGAATTCGACGCATCCGGCACGCTGATCGGCGGCAGCCTGATGCACGCGACCGCGCGCGACTGGGCGAAATTCGGCGAGTTCCTGCGCCGCAAGGGCCGCGCCCCGGGCGGCGAGCAGCTCGTCCCGCAGCGCTGGGTCGAGGCGATGGTGACGCCCTCGCCGAAGAGCCCGCACTACGGCTTCCAGATCTGGCTCAATCGCCCGGTGCCGGGCCGCGAGCCGGGGGATCACCCACTGTTCCCCGACCGCGCACCCGAGAGCCTGTTCTCGCTGATCGGCCACATGGGGCAATACGTGCTGGTCTCGCCGAGCCAGCGGGTGACGCTTGTGCGCCTCGGCCACTCCGACGCGAAGGAGCGCCCGCCGATGCTCCAGCAGGCGGCGGACGTGCTGGAGCTCTACCCGGCGCCTTAGTGTTCCGCACGCCATCCGGCGTGCGGTCCTCGCTAGACGCGCAGCAAGCTGCGCCCGCTGCGGGCGGCCGTTCGGCCTTGCGGCCGCTGCGCGACCGATTGCCTCAGAGGGTGAAACTGCCCTCGACCACGGTGACGCACGGCCCGCCGAGCCATGCACGCCCATTTTCTCCAGCGCCATCCAGCCGCAGCGTCAGATCGCCGCCGCGCTGCGAAGCCTGGTGGGCACGCAGATTGTTGCGCCCCAACCGCTCCACCCAGAACGGCGTGAGAACCGCGTGGGCCGAGCCTGTCACACTGTCCTCGTCCACGCCGCCGCCGGGGACGAAGACGCGGCTGACGATGTCGGTGGCGGTGCCGGGCGCGGTGCAGATGAACTGGTCCGTGCCCAGCATCCCCAGTCCGCGGATATCGGGGTCGAGCGCGCGGACCTGCGCCTCGTCCTCGAACAGGAAGATATTGTAACGGCTGTCGTTGCGCCACACTTCGCGCGGCGCGGCGCCGAGCAGCGCGACCGCCTCCGGATAGTCGCCCGGCGCGGTGTGGATCGCGGGCAGCGCCAGCTCGTAGCCGTCACCCGCCCTCACGACCTCGAGAATGCCCGATTTCCGCGTGCGGAACGTCACCCGCTCCCCGCCGTCGCGCTCGAGCAGGATATGCCCGCTCGCCAGCGTCGCATGGCCGCACAACGCGATCTCGTAAGTGGGCGTGCACCAGCGCAGCTCCCAATCGGCCTCCCCGGTCGTGTCGCGCACCACGAAGGCCGTCTCGGCGAAGAGGTTCTCGCCCCCGATCTTCACAAGGGTATCGTCGGGCAGCCACTCCTCGAGCACCATCACGGCAGCCTGGTTGCCGCCGAAGGGCTGCGCGGAGAAGGCATCGACGTGCCAATAGGGGATCTTGAGCGTCATGCTGGGCCTCAGGGGTAGAGAAGCGTGTCGGACCAGGGCGCATCGGCGCTCTCGCGGACGAATTGCCGGCGGTCGTGGAGGCGGTTGTCGCGGTCGATCCAGAACTCGATGCGGCGCGGGCTCAGGGTGAAACCCGTCCAGTGTGCCGGGCGCGGCACCTTGCCCGCAGCCTCGTGTTCGGCCCACATGGTGTGGACCCGCTCGATATAGATGCGGCGCTCGGGCAACGGGCGCGACTGGTCGGAGGCGGCGCTGCCCACCTGGCTCTTGTAGGGGCGCGAGTGGAAATAGGCGTCGGCGCGCTCCGGAGAGACCTCGGTCAGGGGCCCCTCGATGCGGATCTGGCGGCGCAGGCTCTTCCAGTGGAACAGCAGCGCAGCCTGCATATTGGCACGGATCTCGCCGCCCTTGCGGCTTGTCGCATTGGTAAAGAAGGTGAACCCGCCGCCCTCGATCTCGCCCCGGCCGTGGCCCTTCAGCAGCACCATGCGCACCGAGGGCGCCGCACCCGTGGTCGCGGTGGCGAGCGCCATGGCGTTGGGATCGTTCATCTCGCCGACCTGTGCGGCGGCGAACCACTCCTCGAACAGCGCGAAGGGATCGATGCCGGCGGGCAGCACGCTGTCGGCCAGCTGGGCATCGTCGAGCGGGGCGGTATCGGACATGAAGGGGATCCTCGCAGATGTGGAGAAGGCCCATAGCTACGCGGGCGAGCCGGCGAAAGGCGCATTGGGTTAACCGCGCGTTTCTCCCCACCGGGGTCCCCGCTTGCACGCGGGCGCTGTCTCACCTAGCTAAACCACCATGCGCGACCTTTACGCAACGCTCGGCATACCCCGCACGGCCTCGGAAGCCGACATCAAGAGCGCCTACCGCAAGCTCGCCAAGGAGCTGCACCCCGATCGCAACAAGGACAACCCCAAGGCGGCGGAGAAATTCTCCGAGGTGACCCGCGCTTACGATCTGCTCTCCGACAAGAACAAGCGCGCGCAGTACGACCGGGGCGAGATCGACGCCGATGGCAATCCTGCCAATCCCTTCGCCGGCATGGGCGCGCGCGGCGGCTTCGGCCGCGGCAGCGCCTATGGCGCCGGGCCGGGCGGCGGGCCGCACCCGGGCGATTTCGGCGGCTTCGGCGCCGGCGGCAGCGCGGACGACGTCGACCTGTCCGACCTGTTCGAGGGCCTGTTCGGCGGGCGCGGCCGCCAGCAGGGCGCAGGCGCGCGGCGCGGTTTCGGCCGCCAGCCTCCGCCCCCGCCGCCCAAGCGCGGCGCCGACATCCAGTACCGCCTCGCGGTGCCTTTCGTCGATGCCGCCGCCGGGCGCGATCAGCGGATCACGCTGGCCGACGGCAAGGCGATCAGCCTCAAGCTTCCTGCAGGCGTCGAGGACGGCACGATGATGCGCCTCAAGGACAAGGGCCACCCCGGCCCGGGCGGCAATGGCGACGGGATCGTGATGGTCGAGGTCGGCAGCCACCCCTTCTTCCGGCGCGAGGGCGACAATATCCGCATGGATCTGCCCATCACCCTCGACGAGGCGGTGCGCGGCGCCAAGGTGAAGTGCCCGACGGTCGACGGCGCGGTCATGCTGACGATCAAGCCGGGCAGTTCCAGCGGCACGGTGATGCGGCTTGCGGGCAAGGGCTGGACACGCAAGAATGCCAGGATCGTGGACGGCAAGAACGAACGCGGCGACCAGCTGGTGACGCTGGAGATCCAGCTTCCCGCCGATCTCGCCCCGCTCGAGCAGCGCCTCGAAGGCTGGATCGACACCGCCCGCCCGCGCGAGAAGTTCGGCCTCTAGGGCCGGGCGGGACGGCCGAGCCGGTGACCGAAACGCAAGCGCCCATCCCCGCCCCCGCCGCCGCCGAGCAGCCCGGCACCCCGTCACGTGCCTGGGCGGTGACCAAGCGCGTGGCGATCGACACCTTCAACGATGGCTTCATCCACGCGGGCAATCTCGCCTACCTGTCGATGGTCGCGATCTTCCCCTTCTTCATCCTCGGGGCGGCGCTGTTCGACATCATCGGCGGCCGCGAGAACGCGCAGGAGATGATCTTCGCCGTCGCCCGTGCCATGCCCAGCTCGGTCGCGAGCGTGATCGTCCCGGTCGCCGAAACGGTCATCACCGCACGATCGGGCTGGCTGCTGTGGGCGGGCGGCGCGGTGGCGCTGTGGACGGTCTCGAGCCTGATCGAGACGATCCGCGACATCCTGCGCCGCGCCTATGGCACCACCAGCACCAGCACCTTCTGGAAAAAGCGGCTGTTGTCGGCCGGTCTGATCCTCGGCGCGGTGGTGACGCTGATGCTCTCGCTCTTCGCGCAGGTGCTGATCGGCGGCGCGCAGGAGGTGATCCAGGCCGTTGTCCCGCAACTCGGCCAGTGGATCGGCACGCTGCGCCTGTCGCGGATCGTGCCGGGCCTTGGCCTCGCGCTGTCCTTGTGGGTCTTGTTCCTCACCCTCACGCCATCGCACTTCCGGGGGAAGGAATGGCCGAAATGGCCCGGCGCGGTGTTCACCACCGTCTGGTGGCTGGTCGTTTCCGCCGCCCTGCCGGTGGTCCTGCGCACCGCATTTGCCTATGACCTCACCTACGGCAGCCTTGCCGGGAGCATCGTCACGCTGCTGTTTTTCTGGCTCGTCGGGCTCGGGCTCGTTATTGGCGCGCAGCTGAACGCGGCGCTGGCGCTGGTGGAGTCGCCGCCGCTGCCGGCCCCGGCACCCGAAGAGTGAGGCGAGGAATGAACGGATTGATGGCAGGAAAGCGCGGCCTCATCATGGGCCTCGCCAACGACAAGTCGCTCGCCTGGGGCATCGCCAAAAAGCTCGCCGAGCAGGGCGCGGAGCTCGCCTTCTCCTACCAGGGCGAGGCGCTGGCCAAGCGCGTCAAGCCGCTCGCCGCCGAACTGGGCAGCGATTTCACCTTCGAATGCGACGTGTCGAGCATGGAGTCCCTCGACGCCGCCTTCGCCGTGCTCAAGGCGCGGTGGGAGACGATCGACTTCGTGGTCCACGCGATCGGCTTCTCCGACAAGAACGAGCTGCGCGGGAAGTATGTCGACACCAGCCTCGACAATTTCCTGCTGACCATGAACGTCTCGGCCTATTCGCTGGTGGCGATCGCCAAGCGCGCCAGCGCAATGATGCCCGAGAGCGGCGGCGCGATCCTCACGCTGTCCTACTACGGCGCCGAAAAGGTCGTGCCGCACTACAACGTGATGGGGGTCGCCAAGGCGGCGCTCGAGACGAGCGTCAGGTATCTCGCCAACGACCTGGGCCCGCGCGGCATCCGCGTCAACGCGATCAGTGCAGGGCCGATCAAGACCCTGGCCGCAAGCGGGATCGGCGATTTCCGCTACATCCTCAAGTGGAACGAGTACAACTCGCCGCTGCGCCGCAACGTCACCATCGAGGACGTCGGCGGGGCTGGGCTCTACCTGCTCTCCGACCTCGCCTCGGGCGTCACGGGCGAGACGCACCATGTCGATGCCGGGTACCACGTCGTCGGCATGAAGCAGGAAGACGCGCCGGACATCGCGCTAGGGTGAGCGTCACGACGAGGCGGAGAATTCTAAGCCTTCGATCTCGGAAGAGCGCAACCTTTAGCATGTCACCTGATGCACGGGCATTCACCTAAAGGTTCTCGGCACTCCCATCCTCGGAAACTGTCCCTTTCTCCAATGATTTGCGGGTCAATGGGTTCGTTTGGTTTGATTTGCATACGGCTGGTCAATTCATCTTTGCTGCAGGTGGCGCGGCACCGCCTTTGATCGACCCCATGGATACGGCTCGTGGCGCGTCGAAGAGAAACACTGCAACTAGCTAATGAGCAAATGACAAGCAGACGACAGGCAGAAGCCAACCGGCAAAACGCGTTGAGGAGTACGGGTCCGAGGACACCTGAAGGACGCGCGGCAAGCAGCAGAAATGCCTTACGGCATGGAGTGCTGAGCACGAACTTTCTCGCAGGCCATGAGGATCGCGACCTTTTTGCGAATCTGCTAGAGGAGCTTGTGACCGAATACGGACCAGAAACAGCGAGAGAGTCCCTGCTGGTTGAACGCCTGGCGATGCTGTTTTGGCGCGAGCGCCGACTGGCGATTGCCGAGTCGGAGCAGGCCGATCTGCAATTATCTGAGGGGGCGGGGTCCTATGGAACCGGTCGACGAAACGTTCCGATCATGGATCAACTCTTGGTTGGCCGCTATCAGGGGATGCTGGCTCGGCAGATAAAGGAAACGCTGCGCGACCTCCGCGATGAGCGAGATAGTCGCTTTGGTTCGAATTGACATATCGGTCAATAAAGTCGACGGGCCTGACAACGGGAATGAATTTTGACGTCGTTACTTGCTTTGATCAGTAACTCATCTTGTTCTGTCACCGGAGAATTCGTCGGTTTCCGAGAAGAATTTGCAAGCGGCAGCGCTCACTGTCGGTGATTCGCAAATCGACCGGCACGAGCACATCGCGGTCAGAGCGCTGGCCATCGTCTAAGCAATTAGAACTCCGGCCGGTTCTGGCGGCTGATCAGTGGCCGACGCTCTCGCCCCGTTCGAGGCCCGATTGGGCGAGCTGCGCGTCGATCTGGCCGAGCAGCCGCTCGAGGCCCTCCTCGCTGTCGCTCTCGGCGCGGGCGACCAGCACGTCCTGCGTGTTCGAGGCGCGCAGCAGCCACCAGCCGTCGGCGGTGTTCACCCGCACGCCGTCGGTGGTGTTGACGCTCTCGACCTCGGGGCCTGGATTGGTGGAGAGCCGCCTGGCAATCTCCTCCATCGCCGCGAACTTGCGGGCTTCGTCGACCTGGAAGCGCATCTCCGGGGTGTTGAGCATCTGCGGCATCGCATCGCGCAGCTGGGTCACCGAGCGGCCGAGCCGGGCGGTCGCGGCGAGCAGGCGAATCCCGGCATAGAGCGCGTCGTCGAAGCCGTAGTAATCGTCGGCGAAGAAGACGTGGCCGCTCATCTCGCCGGCGAGCGGCGCGGAAGTTTCCTTCATTTTGGACTTGATGAGCGAGTGGCCGGTCTTCCACATCAGCGGCTCGCCGCCCAGTTCGGCGACCCGGTCGAACAGCGCGCGGCTCGCCTTCACGTCGGCGATCACCGTCGCGCCGGGAAGGTGCGCGAGGGCATCCTCGGCATAGATCATCAGCAGCTGGTCGCCCCAGATCACCCGGCCCTCGCCGTCGATCGCACCGATCCGGTCTCCGTCCCCGTCGAAAGCCACTCCGAAATCGAGGTTCTTTGCCGCGACGAGCGCCCTGAGATCGGTCAGGTTCGCCTCGACAGTCGGATCAGGATGGTGGTTGGGAAAATGACCGTCGACTTCGGTAAAGAGCAGATGGTGTTCCCCGGGCAGCTTCGCGGCCAGCGCTTCGAGCGCGGGGCCGGCGGCGCCGTTGCCCGCATCCCAGCCGACCCTGAGGCGCTCGAGCTTGCCGGGCTCGATACCGCCGAGACCCTCGAGCAGGCGCTCGACATACTCGCTGAGGATGTCGCGCGAGGTCACCGTCCCGGCGCCGCTGGCGAAGCCTCCGTCTGCTGCCAGTTTCCCGAGCTTCTGGATATCGGCGCCGAAGAACGGCCGCCCCTGAAACACCATCTTGAAGCCATTGTAATTGGGGGGATTGTGGCTGCCAGTTATCTGAATGCCGCCATCCACCTCTTCGCTTGAGGCTTCGGCGTAATAGAGCATCGGGGTCGCCCCGAGACCGATCCGCACCACGTCGCAGCCGCTGGTGGTGAGCCCCTCGACCAGCGCGTGCTCGAGCATCGGCGAACTCACGCGCCCGTCATAGCCGACCGCCACGGTCTTGCCCCCCGCCTCGCGCAGCAGCGTCCCGAACGCGCGGCCGATCGCCCGCGCATCATCGGCGCCGAGCGTCTCTCCGATCACGCCGCGAATGTCGTATTCGCGAAGGACGGTCGGGTCGAACTGGTGTTGCATGACGTCAGGATCTCCTTGGCGGCTCAGTGGCACCGCCGGGGGTGCGATTGCAATCGAACCATGCTTGGCGGGTCCCGCGAAAACGCGTCTGCAGCACGGATCATCCTCTGCCCCCCTCGTCCATGTTCGGCCACCCTAAAGATCGGTGCTGGCCCGTTATGTCAATGCCGGACTGGCACTAAGCCCCACGTGGCTCTACGGATGCGTCGACGTCTGTTCTGCAGACGAGGGCTATTTCAGCCGAAATGCAACGGCCTTCCGCTTAAGAAGTTTTGGATATGCTGGAACGGCTGCCAGGCAACCTAAGTTGCTTGTGTTAGAAGGGTGAACTTCGACGCGCTAAAATCAAGGGAATTCAAGCCGTCGGCCAGCAAGCATTCGCCGGCTATGGCTTTGCAGGAACCGGAGTAAGCCGCAATTTCCCCCTGCAACGGTAGGGCCAGCATTGGCCCGCGATACTTGATCATGATGGCTTCGTCCGGCTCGCCAACAACCAGATTGAGCCGGAACCATGGCCCGTCAACCAGCGCGTGTTTGCTCGACGCTTTAGAGGAGTTCTTCGGATCGTACGTGCCAAGTTTTGCGACCTCCAGTGCTCGTTCGAGGTGCAACTCCCGTGGGCGGCCATAATCATAGATGCGGAAGGTCGTGTCGCTGGCCTGCTGGATTTCGACTATCGATAACCCACCTCCGATCGCATGCACGGTGCCGGCGGGAAGGTAGAAGAAGTCGCCAGCTTGGGCAGGGTGCCAATTAAGACAGGTCTCGATGGACCCGTCGCGAGCGGCAGCCTCGACCTCGTCAGCGGTCATTTCGCGCTCGAAACCGATGGCGAGACGCGCACCGGGCTCCGCGTCGAGCACTAGCCAGCACTCTTCCTTGCCCGCTTCGCCGGGCAGCGCCTGTTCTACGGAAGGATGAACCTGGACAGATAATCTCTCGGACGTGAAAATGTATTTGACCAGCACCCGCGGAAGCTCAGGCGGTGGCTCGAACCAGATCTCGCCGATCCGTTTACCTGGCGGCGTGGCAAACGGAGGTGGTAAGTGATCGCGGCCCCAGACCTTCTCGACCGTGCGGGTCGCCAGAAGGCGGGGCAGGAATGCAGATCCGCTCACTGGCACACGGCGCTCGGCAGCTTGCCCACTGCCTGCGCCCCGTTGCGGGTGGTCACGAGGATCTCGCCGTCTGACACGATGATGCACACATCTTCAAGGTCGATCGCGGAGATCCGCGGTCCATCACTGATCGCAAGAACTCTGTTGCAGCCGATCAGATCGACTTGGCCGGATTTGATGTTGCCAGCTTCGTCGGCCTCGTCGGCGAGCGCGTCAGCAAGCGCGGCCCAGCTTCCGATGTCTGACCAGCCCATATCTGCCAGCACCATAGTGGCACGCATGGTATTCTCCATCACAGCGTAGTCCACCGACTCACTAGCGATCGCCGAGAATGGCTTAGGTGCAGGGCGAAAGATCGCGCCCTCTGAAACACCATCTGCGACAGCTTCGGCGACGAGGCGGGCCATCTCGGGCCGGTGCATCGCGAGTTCCGCCAAGAAGTGGCCCGCGCGAAACGCGAAGATGCCGCCGTTCCAGCTGTACTCGCCGCTAGCCAGATAAGCCGTCGCGCGCGCGAGGTCGGGTTTTTCGATGAATTCACGAACCACAAACCCGCCGAGGAGAGGTTCACCGCGCCGCAGGTAGCCGTAGCCGGTCTCCGGGCGGTCCGCAGCAATCCCGAAGGAGACAAGGTAGTCCTGCCGCGCCATCTGGGCTGCGGCAAAGGCCGCAGCGCGGAAGGCGTTGCTGTCGGCGATATGGTGATCGCTGGGGCAGATCAGCATTATGGCGTCTTCGGGCAGAAGCGCAGCTGCAAGGGCTATGGCCGGACCAGTATTCCTAGCTTCCGGCTCGACAACGAGCCGCGCACCCTGCGCATCTCCAAGCTGGGCCTTGATAAGATCTACGTGAGTCGCGCCCGCCATCACGAGGGGCGAAGCAAAACGAGCATCGCGCGCGAACCGGCGGAGAGTCTGCTCGAACATTGTTTCCTCGCCCATGAGGGGCAGGAACGGCTTGGGCACAGCCTTTCGGCTGACGGGCCACAAGCGGGTACCGCGTCCGCCACACAGGATTACCGGATAGATCTGCATCCCCACCTTCGTCTCTACAGGTAGCGAGAATTGCTAACCTATCTGCGGCGGTTATGCCAATACGAAGCGGGCTCGGCTGGTCGGGTCATCGCGGATTTCAGTCAATGCGTCGTGCCAGTGCGTTCCGGTTGACAGTTTTCCACGACTGTAGACCGGTGCTGTCATGAGGTCAGGACAAGAGCCTTAATCCTTGATCAGCGGCCGCCACCATTGTTCGTTGTTGAGGTACCAGCGCAGAGTTTGGGCGAGGCCCTCTTCGAAGCCATGGGCTGGGGCGTAGTGGAGCTGGGCGCGGGCCTTGGTTTCGTCGATGGCGTAGCGGCGGTCGTGGCCGGCGCGGTCGGTGACGAAGGTCTTGAGGGTGCTGGTGGGCTCGCCGCGCGCGGCCGGTGCGTCAGGGTAGCGCTGGGCGAGGCCGTCCACTTCGGCGAAGGCGCGGTCGACTTCGGCGCAGATCGTGTCGATCACGGTCATGTTGGGCAGTTCCGCCCCGCCGCCGATGTTGTAGGTCTCGCCCGGAACCCCGCGCTGCAGGCAGGCTTCGATCCCGCGGCAGTGGTCTTCGACGTGCAGCCAGTCGCGCACGTTCATCCCGTCGCCGTAGATCGGCAGATTGCGCCCGTGGAGCGCGTTCAGGAGGAACAGCGGAATGAGCTTTTCGGGATACTGGTAGGGCCCGTAATTGTTCGAACAGTTGCTGGTCGTCACCTGAAGCCCGAAGGTGTGGTGATAGGCGCGCACGAGGTGATCGGAGGCGGCCTTGCTCGCCGAATAGGGCGAGTTCGGCGCATAGGGCGTCACTTCGCTGAACGCGGGATCATGGGGGCCCAGCGAGCCGAACACCTCGTCGGTCGAGATGTGGTGGAAGCGGTGAGGGGTGCCGCTGCCCGCCAGCCACACGCTGCGCGCGGCCTTCAACAGGCTGTTGGTGCCCAGGATGTTGGTGTGGATGAAGGCATCGGGCCCGCTGATCGAGCGGTCGACATGGCTCTCGGCGGCGAAGTGGACGAGCGTCGTGATCCCATGCTCGCGCAGCAGGCGCTCGACCAGATCGGTGTCGCGGATGTCGCCCTCGACCAGTTCGGCATTCGGCGCGCCTTCCAGCGTCGAGCGGTTGCCCGCATAGGTCAGCGCATCGAGCACGATCACCCGGTCCTCGGGGTGCTGCCTGTTCCAGTAGTGGACGAAGTTGCCGCCGATGAAGCCGGCCCCGCCGGTCACAAGCACGTTAGCCAAGTCTTGCTTCCTCTTCGAGCATCAGGCGCAGGTTCTCGCGCCAGGGAACGGCGCGGTCGCCGAGGGTGGCGCGGGTCTTGCTGCAATCGAGCAGCGAGAACGCCGGGCGCCGCGCCGGGGTGGGATAATCGGCGGTGGTCAGCGGGTTGATGACGGGCACGCGCTTCACGAGGCCGAGCGCGTGCGCCTCCTCGGCGATCGCGACGGCGAAGTCGTGCCAGCTGATCGCGCCATCGTCCGCGTGGTGGAAGGTGCCGGTGGCGCCCTGCTCGACCAGCGCCCACAGGGTCCGCGCCAGCCCCGTCGCCCAGGTCGGCGAGCCGACCTGATCGGCGACCACGCCAAGCTCCTCGCGCTCGTTCATAAGCCGGATCATGGTGCGCACGAAGTTCGCGCCGCCCGCCTCGTAAACCCAGGCGGTGCGCACCAGCAGGTCCTCAGGCCGCAGGCGGTCCTCGCCCTCGGCCTTGGTGCGGCCGTAGGCGGACTGGGGATTGCGGGTATCCTCGGGCCGGTAGGCGACGGGGCTCGTGCCGTCGAAGACGTAGTCGGTCGAGACGTGGACGACCTTGCCCCCAGTCGCCGCCATCGCCTCGACCATCACGCCCACCGCATCGGCGTTGATCGCGCGCGCGGTGTCCTCGTCGCTCTCGGCGCGGTCGACCGCGGTGTAGGCGGCGGCGTTGAGGATCACCTCGGGCGCCTCGACCACGAGCCGCGCGGTGAGCATCGGCGCGTCGGTGAGGTCGCAGTCGGCGACGTCGATGGCGCTGATCTCCGCCCAGCCGGGCGCGGTGCGTTGCAGCGCCCCGCCGAGCTGGCCGCCCGCACCGGTGATAAGCACTCTCATGCGCCGCCCTCCGTCACGCGAACACGGCCGCGTCGGCAAGGCCGGTGCCGCGCGCGTCCTTGTCGGAGACCAGCGGCGCCATGCCGATGTCGGGCCAGTCGATGCCGACCGCCGGATCGTCCCAGGCGAGCGTGTGCTCGGACTGCGGCGCGTAGGGCGCGGTGCACTTGTAGAGGAAGTCGGTATCGTCCTCCAATGTCAGGAAGCCGTGGGCGAAGCCCTCGGGCACCCAGAACATCCGCTTGTTCGCCGCCGACAGCTCGATCCCGGTCCACTGCCCGAAGGTCGGCGAAGACTTGCGAAGATCGACCGCCACGTCGAACACCGCGCCCTTCGTCACCCGCACCAGCTTGCCCTGCGGACCCGGGTTCTGGAAGTGCAGGCCGCGCAGCACACCCTTCTGCGAGCGGCTGTGGTTGTCCTGCACGAAGGCAAGGTCGAGCCCGGCGGCAGCGAAGGTGCCCGCGTTCCAGGTCTCCATGAAGAAGCCGCGCGCATCGCCGAACACCTTCGGCTCGATGATCAGCACGCCCGCAAGGGCGGTCTCGATGATGTTCATGCCGGATCCCGTTCGGTGAGCAGGGCGAGCAGGTACTCGCCGTAGCCCGACTTCCTCAGCGGCTCGGCGATCTGCCTGAGGCGCGCATCGTCGATGAAGCCCTGCCGCCAGGCGATCTCCTCGGGGCAGGCGATCTTGAGGCCCTGCCGCTCCTCGGTGATGCGCACATATGTGGCCGCATCGAGCAGCGAGGCATGGGTGCCGGTATCGAGCCAGGCGAAGCCGCGCCCCATGATCTCGACCGACATCGCGCCCTCGTCGAGATAGAGGCGATTGAGGTCCGTGATCTCGAGCTCGCCGCGGGCCGACGGCTTCATGTCGCGCGCGCGGTCGACCACCGTCTCGTCGTAGAAATAGAGGCCGGTCACCGCGTAGTTGGACTTGGGGACGCGGGGCTTCTCCTCGATCGAGATCGCCTTGCCGGCCGCGTCAAACTCGACCACGCCGAAGGCTTCGGGATCGCTCACCCGGTAGGCGAACACCGTCGCGCCGGCGGCGCGGGCGTTGGCGCTGCGCAGCAGATCGGGAAGGCCGTGGCCGTAGAAGATGTTGTCGCCCAGGATCAGCGCCGAAGGCCCGCCGCGCACGAAGTCCGCGCCGATGTGGAACGCCTGCGCGAGGCCCTCCGGCCGGGGCTGAATCTCGTAGGACAGCTGCACCCCGAAATCCGACCCGTCGCCCAGCACGCGCTTGAACTGCGCGGCATCCTCGGGCGTGGTGATGATCAGGATCTCGCGGATCCCGGCCAGCATCAGCGTGCTCAGCGGATAGTAGATCATCGGCTTGTCGAAGACCGGCATCAGCTGCTTCGACACACCGCGCGTCAACGGATAGAGACGCGTGCCGGACCCGCCCGCGAGGATGATCCCGCGCCTGTTCGTCTGGCTATTCATGATGCTAAGAATTCCCCTGATCGCCTCCGACTCAGAGGTCCGAGGGCGCCCATGGCACCGCCGCCTGCTAGCGTCAACGGGAAAGTGATAGGCGCAGCGCTGCTCTGTGAGTGAGCAATTTAGACTAGCGCTGGACGGTACAAGCCTCCATAGGGCGCGCATGAATTTCCTTCGCAACGCCGGTCAGAAACTCGCCCAAAATTCCTGGTTTCTGGTGGGAGTCATTCTCCCCGTACTTCTCAGCGCCGTCTACTATTACGGGATTGCCTCTGACCAATACGTGTCCGAGTCCCGGTTCGTGATCAAGGCGCCGAATCAACGCGCCGCGCAGACCACCTCCTTTGCGAACCTGATCCAGTCGACTGGCCTGTCGAGCGGGCAGGAGCAATCGAACCAAGTGATTGATTTCGTACGTTCACGCTCGGCGCTCGAGACGCTCGACAAGAAGCTCGACATCAAGAAGGCCTACGGCGATCCCGGCATCGACTTACTTTCGCGCTTCCCGCGCATCTGGGAAAAGAACGCGTTCGAGGACCTGTTCGACTATTACCGCACCAAGATCGAGATCAGCCGGGACAACGATACAGGCCTGGTGGTACTGCGCACCATCGCCTTCTCGCCCAAGGATGCCGCCGCCATCAATGCGCATTTGCTCCAGCAGAGCGAGACGCTGGTCAATCAGCTCAATGAGAACGCACGAAACAAGGCGATCTCGGAAGCAGAGAACCGTGTTGTCGAGGCGCAGACGCGGGTGAACAAGGCGCTGAAGGCGGTTTCGGACTACCGGAGCCAGGCTAGACTTGTCGAACCGCTCAAGGAGGCAACCGGGGTGGTCGAGATCGCCAACCGCTTGATCACCGAGCGTGCGGCTCTTGAAGCCCAGCTTTCTACGGTACGCCAAGTGACGCCCGACCATCCGTCAATCCCTGTTCTGCGGGAGCAGATCGCATCGCTAACCCGCGAGATCGAACGGCAAAACTCCCGCCTCGTCGGCGGCGGGACCAACACCATCAGCCGCAAGCTTCCCGATTACGAGGCGCTCCAGATCGAGCAGGAATTGGCCTCGCAGTTGCTGGTGCTGTCACAGACCTCGCTTGAGCAGGCCCGCACTGAGGCACTCAAGCAGCAGTTCTACCTCGAACGCGTGGTCGAGCCGAACGTGCCCGACCTGCCTGAATACCCCAAGGCGCTGAAGACGGTGCTGACCATCCTCGGCTTTGCGCTGTGCCTTTACTTCATCATCTGGATGTTCGTCGTCGGCATTCTCGAACACGCCCCTGAGGACTGAGGCGATGGCATCGCTGCGCGAAGGCTGGAACATTCAGGTGCGCGTCATCGGCGCCCTCATGTTGCGCGAGCTTACGACGCGTTTCGGTCGAGAGAATATCGGCTTCCTCTGGATCATGGTGGAACCGATCTTGTTCGCCCTGCTGGTGGGTCTGGTCTGGCGATTTCAGAAGGGACCGCTGGAATTTGGTGTGGACATCATCGCGTTCACCGTCAGCGGCTACATTCCTCTCGTGCTCTTTCGGAGCATCGTCACCCGGTCGATCATGAGCTTCACTGCAAACGGAAGCTTCATGTACCATCGACAGATCAAGGTCCTCGACATTCTGCTGGTGCGCTTCCTGATCGAACTGATCGGACATATGATGGCTTATGTGGTGATCGGATTGGCGCTCGGTGCCTTTGGCATGTTCCCGCAGCCCTACGATGTAGGATTTATCATCCTGGGTGCCCTCTACTATGCGGCCTTCTGCTTCTCCGTTGCGCTGGTTGTGGCCCCGCTGAGCGAGATGAGCGAAGTCCTCGAGAAAGTCACGCCTGTAACGCTCTATATAATGATCCCGTTTTCGGGCACGTTCTTCCTGGTCAGTTCACTGTCACGTTCGGCCGCGAATGTCGTGCTCTACTCGCCTCCCGTCCATGGAATGGAGATGATGCGGTACGGGCTGTTCGGTCCATCGATCGATCCGCAATTCGATTATCTCTATCCGCTCAAGTTCATCCTGCCCGTGACGGCACTCGGCTTGCTCCTCTGCAGGATCGTTCGCAGGCGACTGGTGGTCGAATGATCGTCTGCGAGAACCTGCGCAAGAGCTACCCTGCCGGCAGTGGCCGCAAGGAAGTGCTGAAGGGAGTAAACCTGACAGTGCAGAAGGGCGAACGGGTCGCCTTGCTCGGTCGCAATGGAGCCGGCAAGTCAACTCTGATCAAGCAGATCGGAGGTGTCGAGTTGCCCGATAGCGGCCGGGTCATCCGCAAAATGACCAACAGTTGGCCGATCGGCTTCAACGGTGGTTTCCAAGGTAGCCTCACCGGCTACGACAACGCGCGGTTCATCGCTCGCATCTATGGCCGCACTTACTCGGAGATGCGCGACTTCGTCGAGGACTTTACCGAGCTCGGCACATCGTTGAAGATGCCGGTCAAGACCTATTCCTCGGGGATGCGCGCTCGATTGGCCTTTGCGCTGTCGCTCGCCATCGAGTTCGACTGCTACCTTATCGACGAGGTCATCCTGGTGGGTGACCAGAACTTTCAACGAAAGTGCCACGCCGAGCTATTCGAGAAGCGTGCCGATCGCGCGATGATCATCGCAAGCCATGACATGCAAACAGTCAGTGCGGTCTGCGACCGGGCGGTTGTGCTGCATGACGGGAGAGCCACCATCTACAACAACGTCGATGACGCGGTGGCGGTTTACGAGTCCCTGTGATCCCGAAGCCGGACGAAGTCTCGTTCTAGAGAGGATTGATCACGGGTTCTGGCGTGTGCGTGACGAAATGATTGTACCGCATATACTCAATCAGACCCTTGTAGTTCCGCAGGTCCATGGGTTGCGGCTCCTGGGAAGAGAGAGCAGCACGGTCGTGCAGCATGAACTGCTCGAAAGTGTAAAGCTTCGTGTTCCGTCCTATGAAGTGGAACACGGCGCTCTTCCGGCTCAGCTCCGGGTCGATGCGCGGGCTTCCGCCATGTGCGAGCAACGAGTGCCAGAACACGACATCGCCCGCCTTGAGAGAAAGAACCTTACGCTCAGTTCGCATGTCGCTTTCCAGCTTCAGGAAGCAATCCGTCCAAGCAAGCCCCATTTCCCCGACGAACTTCTGCTTCTCCGCACTTGAATCTTCGGTCTTAGCATAAAACTGGCGCATTTCTGCGAGCCGTGGATCGCCGGAAGCGACATGTTCGCTCAGGTAGAAAGGCCATTTGTGACTTTGTGGAACATAGAAGAGGGGTCCTGCATCGATTGATATATCTTCGAGCGCGACCCAGCAGCCGGCCATGGAGTAGGTGGGTTCAGGCCAGAAGAAAATGGCGTCGATGTGAGCTTCCTGTTCCGTGCCACGCTCGAAATTGAGGGAGCCAAAAACAACTGGCTCATCATCGAGTGCCCAGCGAAGGAAGTCGAGAATTGCAGGGGTGGCGGCGAGCTCGAGAAGCTCCGGGTGCCGCTGATGGAGCTGACCGATGCGGTCTCCAAAACCGAACTCATCGGCACCGGTATCAAACTCTTTTCGAACTTGCGCAACTATGTCGTTGTAGGCGGCAATCTGATCCGGCGTATAGGCGCTCCGGATCACCGAGAAGCCTTGATCGATCCACTGTTGCTTGAGATCATTGGAAATGCGGTTGCTGCCGTACCACTCGGGGGTTTCAGGCCCGATCGGCAGCGGGGTCGGCGCCCCACTATCCGGAGTTTCGATCGATACAGCGCTGGCAATGGCCATGAAATTTGCTCCGCAAAACCCGCCCCGGATTATACACCCAGATTAGGAAAAAGGCGAGCACTTAGATGCGGTTTTCGGGCTCTTGCAACTCACCTTAACCGTAAGCGATGTTTTCAGGCCACGTGGGCGTGCGGCAGGAGCTCGTCGATGCGGGATGCTGGGTGCCCCCAATACGGTTTGCCGGTTGATCCCGACCCCATCTCGGTCGGAGTTCTGTGCCCGAGGCTCGAGTGGGGGCGGAATTGGTTGTAGTCATGCCGCCAGGCTTCCAGCTCCTGGCGGGCATGAGCCAGGCTGGTGAAGATGGTCTCGTTCAAGAACTCGTCCCTGAGCCGCGCGTTGAAGCTCTCGATGAACCCGTTCTGGTAGGGCTTGCCTGGCGCGATGTAGTGCCACTCGACATTGCGCTCCTTCGACCACCGCAGGATCGCCATGCTGGTCAGTTCGGTGCCGTTGTCGCTGACGATAGTATGGGGCCGCGCCATCCGCTCGAAGACTGCAGCATCAAGCTCACGCCCGACCCGCGCGCCAGAGATCGACGTGTCGGCGATCAGGCGCACGCACCCCGGGCTGTAATTATCGACCACGGCGAAGATCCGGAACCGTCTGCCACAGGCGAAGGCATCGGATAGGAAGTCGAGGCTCCAGCGCTGGTTGGGTCCCTGTGGGACCGTCTCGGTGCCCGCGTGCCCAACGCCCGCTTGCGACCACCACGACGGCGCACCTGCAGCCGCTCCTCTCGATAGAGCCGTCGGAACTTCTTGTGGTTCATTGCGCAGCCTTCCCGGCATAGCAGCCAGTGCAGCCGCCGGTAGCCGAACCGGCGACGCTGGCTGGCCAGCTCCCTGATGCGCTCGCGGGCCTTCGCATCGTCTGGCCGACGACTGACGTAACGCACCATGGTCCGGTCCGCGCCCAGCACCGCGCAGGCACGACGCTGACTCACCTCGAAGACCTCCTGGAGATGAGCCACCGCCTGCCGCATGGCACGGGGCGCTAGAATGTTTTGCGCTGATCTACTTGAGCATGGCGCTGTCGAGCATCGAGTCCGCCAGCAGCTTCTTTAGCCGCTCGTTCTCCTGCTCCAGCTGGCGCAACCGCCGGGCATCCGACACTTCCAGCCCGCCATACTTCGACTTCCACTTGTAGAAGGTCGCCGAGCTGATCCCGTGACGACGGCATCCCCGCTTCCTGCTCCTTCGAAACAGCGATGATCTGCTCCTCGCTGAACCTGCTCCGCTTCATCCGTCCGTCTCCTTCTCAGGGCCGGACTCTACTCATCGCTGGAGGAAATCTAGGGGCTCAGACCAGCCTTCACCTTAGGCGGCCAGTCCCGGCGCTTGCCGACACCGGTGAAGACCTCAAAGCGCCGTACACCGCTGCTACCAGCATCATCACATGACATCGTCATAGCACCAGCGCCCCTCGACAATCAGGGCGCGGACACTCGGCGCTCCGCATCACCCGCGCAAGGTGGGCTCAGAACATCGCTTACCCTTAACCTTCCCGATCGCTACGAGCGCCCCGCTCGGGACAGCATCAAGTCGGCCAGTGCGGCATAGTCGCCTGGCGTCATATCTATCGGCAGGTCTCGCACTTTATGCACGGGCTTGGCAGTAGCAAAATCCACCCGCGAGATCGCTGTGTCTAATGCGTCTGCCAGTGCTGTTGGAGTCATCGCGCTGAGGCTGACGAAGCGATCAGAACGGAGCGTCAAATCCTTGCCCTCATAGCTGTTCGTCACGGTCATACACCCGGCGCTTGCCATTTCCAGCGGTGGATAGCTTGGATGAGGACTAACCATAAGTGAGATACCTGCGCAGGCGCGGTTCAGCATCTCGGCATATTCCTCAATCGTCATCTTGCCGACATTGCGGGCGTTATCGAGGCCTGCCAACCGGCCACCATCGAAGGCCTCTCCCGCGAAGACGATGTCGTACTGGCTGTTGGCCCGCGGGTTGCGCCCCTGCCAAATGCGAAGGCCTTCGCAGAGCAGTTCAAAGCAATTGCGGTTCACCGTTGGGCGACCGTAGGCAAGGATCAACTTCTCTGGCCGGGTGGGAGCGATCAGGCTGTTCAGGACGGGGTGCAGCTCGTAGCCTACATAATGTTGTGCATGGAAACGGTATCGAGCCTTCATGTAGCCCGCCAACTCTTCCGAGTTGATGATAGCCAGCGTGTCGTCTGGGCGGCGATAAGTCGCCTCCGCTAGAGCGTAATGGTTCGACCAGTTGTAGAAGCCGGGTTCGAAATCTTGAATGATATAGGCCATCAGGGGGTTGGAGCCAAAAATTCTTCTCTGCTCATCCAGAAGTCGAAAGCCGAGATCAGCCGTCCACCAGGCGGTTGAGATGTACATGTCGGTCGCGCGGAGGCTTATAGGGAGATGTTGCGCATGGGCGACACCGACTATCGAACAACCCGCGACATCGTCGTGCGGATTGGCTTGGGCGAAGGGGCGCCCGAGACGTGTTGTTAGCGCCTGGACCGAAGGCGGATCCACGGAGTCTGACGTGATCAGCACTCGCAAGTCTATGTCACCGCCCATCTGATCGGCAATCTGACGAATTACGGTGAGAGCCGTTGTGATGCCACCGTAAATCTTCTCAGGCTGCATGGTCGGCAGGATGGCGTTGAGACGCCGCCGCTTGCTGGAACTCGACGCCACGCCGACAGGATAGATTTCGGGAACGCTATTGTAAAAATCGCTGCGCAACGTCAGGCCTCCATTCAATCGCGGCGTGGGTCGATCCAGTGCGTAGGCTATCGAGTCGGCGCGCAGCCGCATCAAAGGGGCACCTGCATCGGTTGGTGCATCCAAGCACGTGATCTTGGCGTGGCCAAACCCCTGATGTTCACAGATGTAGAGTAAAGACCGCTCGATTGCGTGAGCCAAGGTGCCGTCGATCTGACCGGCTTCCGGCTCGAAATCCTCGTAGGTGAGGCCCAGGTTGAACAGTGGCTCGATGGCTTCGCGACGCGCCCAAAACATCGTGCTCGTCGGAAATTCAAGCGGCGTATCCGACGAGATCTTGCATCCGATGCGAGCGAGCAGAGCTGCGGCGTGATCGAAATCGAAGCCCCAGTTGCGGAGATCAAGAACAGGTGGAAAATGATCCGAGTAGACAAGTCCGACATTGGACTTCTCAAAGATGTCAAAAATCGACAAAGCAATATCACGTGAGCCAATCAAATTTGCGCGTAGAAACTCACCCCAGCCAGAGTAGATGCTGTCATGGGGAGATTTCTTCGTGTGGAGGTGCAATATCAATTCAGCGTCATCTAGATGTTTCGCTCCCTCGATCAGGAAAGGTGCTACATCACGTCCGCGGTTCTGACACAGCACGGCACGGCCATTCAGCCCATGGTCAGCAAGAATGGCATCGCTGAGCGCCACTTTTTCCGTGGTGTCAGTGGTGACGATCACCCGCGCGTCAATGCCGAGACCCGCGATTTGGCTGAATATCTGCGGCAGAAGATCTGTATAGTATCCGTGAACGATGGCCAACACTCTCGGCATTCGCCGCGGCGTCTCCAGCAGCCCGGAAAGTGGAACCTTGATCGTCGGGAACAAGGAAGCTGCCGGATTGGCGGCCTGCTGGGCACCGTATTCGTTGAACAAGCCAGCGATAGGCATAGCCGCCCGCGGACCGCCGCCATGAATGACGTTTCGGGTCTTGGGCACGCTGATCCGCCGGGCGCAGTGGTCCCTCAGCATCTCATGGACTCTAGGTGTCAGGCGATACGCAATGCGCGCATCATCGATGTCCACTATACCAGCCGTGATCAGCTGGACCTTGATGTATGGAAACCCCAGATCGAGAAGTTGCTCCCAATAGTGAATCGTCGGATTTTCTTCTACAGGAAGATCAAAAATCGGTCCGGTTGAGAAGCCAGCGTCTTGAAATCGATCTGATAAGTGCACTTCAACACTGTAGATCAGATCGTCTTTATTCAAGTAGAGTGGTACGTCGATCATAACGTCGAGCGCTTTTTTCGCCAGCGCCTGCGCACTGAACGTAAAGAAGAAGGACTGGCAATGCGGACGAACTTCCAAGTTTCGTGTCAGGAACGCCACGTCGAGGCTAGATTCGGCTATCCTTTTTCGAAGAAGCTCGATCGCAGCTTGATCTTCGTGCGCGGGGAGAATGCTGTCGTTGGTGAAGGAGACGGAGCGAGCAAGTGATAGGCCGCCCAGCAATTCGATAGCATGCCGCCAAGCGCCGAAGTCGAAGCCGATGTTCTCACGAACTATGACAATCCGGGCTGCATCGCAGCGCGGATCGACCATGTCGCTAAAGCTGTCGGTGTTTACGACCAGCGCGACGGCATAACCGGCGTCTGCAAAACTTCGGATTTGGTGCCTTTGGCAGTCGCTGAGTGTCCCGTCACCGCTATACGCCACGAAGACTAGCCAGTCCTCACCCGGCGCAATCGGCGATGCGCGGTCAAGCCGGAAGGTTGCCTGCCGATCAGATGTTACCGCCGTAGGCGCTGGATCCGAGATCAATATGGGCGAGCGTGGATACCTGCCCAGGTGCCGACCGATCCAGAGATAATGAAGGGCCGGATCGATGCCGACCATTCCAACATCCGGATATTCCTGCAGATACCACTGCTCGTCGAACTGACCACTAGTGCGCAGATTGTCGATGTCTTCCAAAGAGTAGTTGGAAAGGGACCACTGCGACATTCTCAACAATTCCTCGTGCTACTAAACAGGCTAACCATTTCGTTCCGCCTGGGCCGCGGATCGTGTTACTTACAGGGCGTAGATCATGTCGACATTATGCTGTGGATCTAGATTAGCATGTTCTCCGCTCCATCATAGGCGTTTCAGTCGCAGGTGAGTCTCAGGTGTACAGTACGTTCGATTGGGTAGATCAATGAGGACGCTCTCGACCTTCTGACATGCCATGCATTATGTAGTGGCGGACCGGATCCATCCCGTCCTGCGCAACGTCAGGGTGTATCTCTAAGTAGCGAGCGGCATCGAACAATCCTGCGCGACGATAGAAGGCGTGCTCTCGACTGCGACGCCATCTGGTCGGCAACCAGCTCCACCACTTCGGCATGCGAGCCGCCGTCATAACCATGTCGCGAAGCCAATCGTTGTCGCTCGTGAAGGCGGCACGCCAATTGCCTTCTTGAGCGAGTATCGAAGTTAACTGCGCAACCTCATTGAATCGTGCGGCGAGCTTCTGCTCGGATTCCTGACGCGCGTGCATGGCGGCCTGAAGGGCAGCCTCCCTTTCCCCCAAAGCTGCCTCGACAAGTTCGAGGGCTCGAGTCAGTTCCTCCGTCGCAGCATGGTTTGCGGCGAGCTCGGCTTCGACCTGAAGCTTGGCCGCTCTCTCAGCCCGCAGATCGGCCTCGCTGCTGCCGAGCTTCTCGCTGAGGTGCCTCGCTTCGACACCAAGCTCAGCATGGAGCTGATCGAGCGCTCGCGTCAGCTCCTCCTTCTCGGCAAGGCTCGCGGCGAGCTCGGCTTCCACCTGAGACTTGGCCGCTCTCTCCGCTCGCAGATCGGCCTCGCTGCGGCCGAGCTTCTCGGTGAGGCGCCTCGCTTCGACACCAAGCTCAGCCTGGAGCTGATCGAGCGCTCGGGCCGCACGTTGTGCTTGCATCTCCCAATGCTTCCGATCTCCAGCCAGCTTGAACGTCCATGAATCAGCTTCTCTAAGGCGAGCTTGAAGCTTCTCCTTCTCCTCCAGTGCCAGAAGATGTTCAGAGCGGACGCGATCGAGTTCTGACCTGGTCTGCTCGATCTCCTCCTCGCGCTGAAGAAGTATGCTCACCGAAAGAGCGTGTCGCTCCTGAAGTTGCGCGAGTTCTTCGGCGGTGGAGCGCAGCGAGGCCTCGCGCTCTTCGACTTCGGCTTTCAGACCTGTACAAGCTTCCTCAGCGGCAGCCAACTCGGCGGTACAGCTTGCCAATTCAGCCTGCAGTGTTGCGACCGTAGCCGCTGCGGCCTCGAAGTCGATCCGCTGCCGCTCAAGACCAGCACTGAGCTCGATGATCTGCTTGCGACTGGCCTCGTGTCCGGCTTGTTCTTGTGACAGACGCGCTCCAATCAGGAGGAGTTCACTCTCGGCCTTCTGCCGCTCCTCCCAGTTCGCGCGATTTTCCCAATCGAGCACTTCCACACGCTTGTTCAGTTCGCCGATCTGGGCATGCGCCTGCTCGATCAGGAGCATGTCCTCAGTCATATCTGATGCGTTGACTGGCTCCTTGTGGTTCCAAGCGATAGCGTTGAAGGTCGTGATCTCTTCATAGATGAACTTCGTCGGCAGGCTCTGCTTACTTTTCCCCTTGCGGAAGATAGCGACGAAGTCATTCCAATGATCCGCCTTCCTCCCTGCCGTGAAACTTTCGACCAAGACGACGGGTTCGCCTTGCGAGCACGCCCAGCGTTCAAGGGCGAGGCCGGAGTCAGGATAGAACCGCCAGTGGTCTTCTGGGTAGCGATGGACAGCACCGTTAGAAGGCGCGCTGACATAGATGTAGCCGCCTCGGCGAACCTTCCTGACCATCTGGAGGAAGGTTGCCCAGAACATCGGGTCGTGCTCGAACACCGACGATGCGAGCACGAGGTCGAAGTAGTTGTCCTCCAGGGGCCAAGGCTTGCCCGGCTCAACGACAAAGTCGACACCCGGCCCTGCTTCAAGGTCGATACCGACATATTCCGTCGTCTTCGGAGCGTGGCTGCGTAGCGACCCGTTGATCTCGTAGGAGCCCAATTCCAGCACTTTGGCCCTCGGAAGATCCGAATACCGGTTCATGACCAGACAGCCGATCTCCATCGCGGTATCGTGCATCAAAGGGACTCCAGAGCGTGAATCGGTCGCCCAATGCCCCACCTCGGCGTTGACATCAACCGATTCACCGTCATGTTGAAACGGTTCCACGCGAAAAGCGGCTGCCGCTCGCCAGTCAGCGAACCATCGGATGACCTCGTCGGCCTCCTTCTGGCGTCTTCGTCCTGGCGAGCGCGGCACCAACGGGGGCTTGAGGCGGGTCGACACATGGCTATAGGCGGTGAGCGATGACCTCGAATAAAAACCAGAGTTTTGACAGCCGAGTTATCAAGCTCTGGCTCACACTCCGAGTCCATTTCGACGCGTTTCGTTTGTTTCCTTCGCGCTATCTTACCGCCACCAAATGGCGCGTGTTGCGCAAGCGCGTCCGCGCCCGCGGCCAGTTCGCGCCACTGCTGAGCAGATCCGCTCACGCTTACGCATTGTGGGCAATGAGTGAGTCTGCCTCGTCCCGTCCCCAGCATCCAACCTCTCGCATTCCCGTCATTGCTCTGGTCCAATCCACTGCAAGCTGTCGCGAGCTAGATTCAACTTGCGACAGCCTCACTGCTGCGGGGATCGAGTACTTGATCATGCGTCCGCCGCCGGAAGGCTCCTTAGCCGCTCTTGTGTCGAGTATCGACTTCACCGCGACGCCCTGGGTGCTGCCCCTATCGGGCGGCGACCGTGTGTCACCGAATGCTGGCAGCGCCTATGCGGCTGCTATCGCTAAGACGGAGGCGGCGTGTACCGTCGTCTATGCCGACGATGATTTGCTTGATCGCTCACGGCGAAGGATCGATCCGCACTTCAAGCCGGATTGGAACGAGGAGCTGCAACGCCATTGCGACATTCTCACAGGAGCGTGCATTGTGCGCGCTAGTGCGGCCGATTTGCTCGAAGCTGCGGGATCAGCGGACTGGCCAACCGCGCTCGTCCGAAACGCAGCCTCGCGAGGTACAGCGAACCACATCCACGCAGTGCTTCATCACCGCCGCTCGCGCCCCGTTATGCCGCCAATGCTGTCGCTCGCGCAAATCTCTGACGCGTTGCCGCCGGTCAGCGTCATCATCCCCACGCGAAATCGCGCAAACCTTCTGCGCACCTGCATTACGGGTCTGCGCAATACCAGCTATCCGGACATGGAGATTATCGTCGCCAACAATGATAGCGATGAACCTGAAACGCTCGCCTATCTGCGTGCCCTCGCCAGCGAGGGGGTGACGATCCTCGATCAGCCGGGGCCGTTCAATTACTCGACGATCAACAACAACGCTGTTGCAATTGCCCGCGGCGAGCTCATCTGCCTGATGAACAACGACATCGAGGTGCTCTCGCCCGATTGGCTCGCGATCATGGTGACCCAGGCGATGCGCCCGGAAGTCGGGGCGGTCGGCGCACAACTTCTCTATCCCGACGGACGCATCCAGCACGCAGGCGTGGTGATCGGGGTCGGTAACGCCGCCGGCCATGCCCACCGGTTCCTGCGTCCGGAGGCGGAAGGATACTTCCGGCGCCATGCCCTGCCCCAATACGTATCCGCAGTCACGGCGGCTTGTCTTGTCGTCCGCCGCGACCGCTTTCTGGCGGTAGGCGGGCTCGACGAGGCGAACTTCGCCGTCGCCTTCAACGATGTCGATCTGTGCCTCAAGCTGAACCAGCGCGGCTGGCAGTCCTTCTACGAGCCGCGCGCCGTACTGGTGCATCATGAATCCGTCTCGCGCGGGCAGGACACCGATCCGGTCGGGGCGGCAAGGTTCGCACGGGAACTGGCAGCGCTCCAGCGGATTTGGCGGACCAACGAATCCACCGACCCCTATCACCATCCGATGCTCAGCCGCGCATCAGAGCAGTTCGCGCTAGACCTCACCTCGGTCGCGATGCCTCGCTGATGCAACGCCTCGATCTCCCGCACGTGACGTTAGTCTCGGCTACGTCCATCAACTTAGACGGCACGCTGCAGGCTCTCGACGCGTGTCAAAGCGCAGTCCGCTTCGGCGCCGCCAAGCTATTCACACACAGGCAGCCCGACTGGCGCCCAGCGGGCTTGGAGGTGGTACTCACTCCCCCGCTCGAATCCTCCACGCAATACTCCCATTTCATCCTGAACGAGCTGGCGGATCATGTGGAGACGTCGCACTGTCTGGTGATTCAATGGGACGGATACGTCGTGAACCCGGACCGCTGGAACCCGCAATTTTTCGATTACGACTACATCGGTGCCTCCTGGCCCCAATTCAGCGATGGACATGAGGTCGGCAACGGGGGGTTCTCGCTGCGCAGCCGCCGCTTGTTGGAGGCCTGTCGCTCCCCGCAATTCAGCCCCAGCCATCCCGAGGACGTGGCGATCGGGCGGCACAATCGCGGGTGGCTGGAAGCTCAGGGCTTGCGTTTCGCCCCTCGTGCTCTAGCTGACAGTTTCGCCGCCGAGCGCAGGGGCTCGCCAGAGGACACTTTCGGGTTCCACGGAGTGTGGCACATGCCGGCTCTTGTCGGTGCCGACCGCTTCTGGGAACTGTACTGCGGGCTTGAAGACCGGTCCTCTGTCCATCAAGACAGGGGCGGGATCATGCGCGACTTGGCAGGACAACCGCACGGTCTGCGGCGCTGCCTGAAGATGGGATGGGACGGATTGTGGCAACCTTCGCGACGACGGACGAGGCAGGCGTGAGCAATCCGCTGCCGGGCCTTCCGCTCATCGAAACCCCGCTGCTTCTCGCGATGGCGGACGAACTGGGATTGAGCGAGGAGGATCGGCGCGTCGCGCGCGACCTCTACGAGCAAGGCTACGCCGTCTTCGACTTTCCCGACCAGCAACTCGATGAACGGATCGAGCGGATCAAGGCGCGCCTCGCACCGCACTACGGCATCGACTTCGCCGATCCCGAGGCTGACAAGACCTGCGGCGAGCGGCGCATCCAGGATGCCTGGCAGACCGATCCCGATGTCCGCGCCATCGCCGCCAACGAAGCCGTCACCGCGCTGCTCGGCAAGCTTTACGGGCGGCAGGCCTTCCCCTTCCAGACGCTCAACTTCCCCGTCGGGACCCAGCAGGATGCGCACTCCGACATGGTGCATTTCTCCAGCCTGCCGGAGAAGTTCATGTGCGGCGTGTGGCTGGCGATGGAGGACATCCACCCGGACGCAGGGCCCTTGTTCTACTACCCCGGCTCGCACCGCTGGCCGGTGATGAGCAACGCGCTGATCGGGCGGCGCGGCTACGAGACCCAGCTTGCCTCGGCGCAGGATCCCTACGGCGAGGCGTGGCGGGCGCTGTGTGCGGCACAGGGCGCGCAGCCGCAGACCTTCCTCGCCAGGAAGGGCCAGGCGCTGATCTGGTGCGCCAATCTGCTCCACGGGGGCAGCGCGCAGAACGATCCGCGCCTCACCCGCTGGTCGCAGGTGACGCATTACTATTTCGAGGACTGCATCTACTACACCCCGGCCTTTTCCGACGAGGCGCTGGGCAAGCTCCAGATGCGCCGGATCTCGAGCATCGCCGATGGACGCCTCCGCCCGAACCTCTATCAGGGCCAGCCAGCCGAGGAGGCGCTGAAGTCCGCCAGCCACGATCCTGCCGGTTCTGCTGGAAAGCCGTCCGGTTTTGGTTCAAAGGCACGGCGTGCCCTGCGCCGGACGCTGGGGCGCTGAACACAACAGGTTGGGCACCTGCACTTGCACTTTTCGGGATTGTCGCGTCACCGGCATCACGGTCGCCGCGCATAGGGTTGGAATGATCTGAATGAACACGTTGAGAAACAGCGCCTTGGGCAAGTCCGTGATCGGCCGCTTCGCGCTCGCCGCCCTTGCCGCGGCGGCGCTTTCGGGATGTGCGACGCTTCCCACCAGCGGGCCGACGGGATCAGACATCCGCTCGCAGATCGCCAAGGATGCGGGCGCGCTCGGCATGACCCTGGTGCAGGTCCAGACGGTCAACGACCTGCCCCGCCCCCCGGCGCCGCCTGCGCCGTTCCGCCCCGACTACACGCCGCCTCCCTCGACCGAGCTGGTCGGTCCGGGCGACGTGCTGAACGTCGCAATCTTCGAGACCGGCGTCGCCCTGTTCGGCCGGACGGCGGCGATCGGCACGGAAGGCGCATCCAATTTCGATGCCGCCTCGCGGGCGGAGCGGTTCCCGCCGCTGCGGGTCAGCGATCAGGGGACGATCACCATCCCCTATGTCGGGCAGGTCAACGTCGCGGGCCGCACCACGCGCGACATCGAGGTGCAGCTGCGGCAGGCGCTGCGCGGCAAGTCGCAGAACCCGCAGGTGCTCGTCTCGATCGCGGAGGGGCTCACCAACTCGGTGATCATCGGCGGCGACATCGCCCGCCCGGGCCGTCTGGTGCTGCCCACCAACCGCGAGAAGCTGTCCGAGGTGATCGCGCTGGCGGGCGGCAACAAGGGTGAGATCCGCGACCTCGTCGTGCGCGTCTCGCGCAATGACACGGTCCAGGAATGGCGCCTCAGCGACGTGCTCGACAATCCCGAGCTCGACCTGCGCATCTTCCCCTCCGACCGGATCACCCTGATCCGCCAGCCGCGCAGCTTCACCGTGCTCGGCGCGCCCGGTCAGACCAGCCAGTTCCCGTTCCCCGGCGCCAGGGCCTCGCTGATCGAGGCCATCGCCACCGCGGGCGGCGCGAACCCCAATTCGGGCAACGCGCGGGCGATCTTCGTCTTCCGCATCGATCGTGACGCGGCCGGGAACGAGGTGCCGATAGTCTATCATTTCAACATGATGCAGGCGAGCTCCTACATCCTCGCGCAGAAGTTCGCGATGCGGGACAAGGACGTCGTCTATGTCGGCAACGCGCTGGCCAATCAGCCCTCCAAGCTGATCCAGGTGCTCAGCCAGCTGTTCTTCCCGCTCGTCTCGCTGCAACAGGCCGGAGCGTTCTGACGCGGGGTCATCTGGCATGACCGCGCCGGAGAACTCTGCGCCCCTCCTACTGGACGTGACCCGCCAGATCTGGCGGCGGTGGGAGGGGGTGCGGCCGACCGGGATCGACCGTATCTGCGATGCCTGGCTCGAACATTTCGCGCCGCGCTCGCAGGCGGTAATCATCACCAAGGGACGGCAGGTGATCCTGCCGGTTTCCGCCTCGCGCGCGCTGTTCGCGGCGCTCGCGCCCGCGGGGTCGCGTGCCGAGATAACCACCGCGAGCTTCCGGCGCAGGCTCGTCGGCATCGCGCTGCGGTGGGGGTGGTGCTGGCTGCGCAATCTCGATGGCGGGGGGCGCTTCTGGCTCAACGCCGGGCACACGGGTCTGCACAATGCCGGTCTTGCCGACTGGTGCAGGTGGGCGAACGTCCGGCCGATCTACCTCGTCCATGACCTCATCCCCATCACCCATCCGCAGTTCTGCCGCCCCGGCGAGAACGCGAAGCACCGGGAGCGCATCCGCACGGTGCTCAACACTGCCACGGCGGTCGTCGCCAACAGCCGGCACACGCGCACCACCCTCTCGCAATTCGCACAGGCGAACGGCCTGCCGGTCCCGCCCACGATCGTCGCCTGGCCCGGCTGTTCGAGGCTGCGCCGCGAAAGCCCGGGGGAAGACGATGGGCCGCCCACCTTCGTGATCCTCGGCACGATCGAGGCGCGCAAGAACCACGCGCTCGTGCTTTCGGTGTGGCAGCGCCTCGTCGCGGCGCTGGGCGATGCCGCCCCGCGGCTGGTGATCGTCGGACGGCGGGGCTGGGAGGCCGATGATGTCTTCGCGACGCTCGATAACCAGGACTTCAGGGGCAAGGTGGTCGAGGCCGGCTCGCTCGACGATGCGCAGCTCGCCGAAGTCCTCGGCCGGGCGCGCGCGCTGCTGTTTCCGAGCCACGCCGAAGGTTTCGGCATCCCGCTCGTCGAGGCGCTGGCAGCGGGCATCCCGGTGATCGCCAGCGAGCTCGACGTCTTCCGGGAGATCGCTGGAGACATCCCCGACCTCCTCCCGCCCGACGACGAGGACGCGTGGATGGCGGCCCTGATCGATTACGCGCGCGAGGACGGTGTCGGCCGCCCGCGCCAGCTGGCACGGTTGCGCAATTATGCTGCGCCGACCTGGGCCGAACATTTCCGGCGCGTGGACGCCCTGCTCGCGCAGCTCGAGCGGGATCGCGGCGCGGGCGGCTAGCTGTTGCGGCCCAGCAGGCGGTTGGTGCGCCCGGCGAGCCTGCGGACGGCGATCACGGCCCGGGCGTTGGTGTCGAGCCGCACCTCCCGCCGGGTGAGGCGCCGCACCAGCACTTCGGCCGGGCACGGCAGGTTCGTCTCGGGATCGAGGTAGCGCGGGTAGAGCAGCAGCGCGGCGGCCACCAGTTCATCGAGGCTCCGCCGCCGCGTGCGCCGTGCCGGGACGGCACCGAGATCGGTGGTGAGGCCCCAACCCGCGTAGAAGGGCGCGCCGTGGACGGTCACCTGCTTCCCGCGCAGCAGCGCCTCGAACCCGGCGAGCGAGCTGTTGACGTGAAGTTCGTCGACCATGTCGATCAGGCTCGCCATCGGCGCTTCTGTCTCGACCCGGTCGGCGTAGGCGGCCGTGTCGCTTGCCGACAGAAGCCCGCGCCGATGGCCGGCGAGCACATCGGGATGCGGCTTGTAGATGACGAAAGCGTCGGGCCCGGCGTGATCCCGCGCGCGCCGCAGCAGTTCGAGATTGGAGGCCAGCGCCCCGCCGCTCGTCACCGCGCGGTCGTCCTCGACCTGCCCCGGCACCAGAATATGCCGGCGCGCGCCGCCGGGACGCTCGAGCCGCAGCGGGGCGGCGTTCTCGTATTTCGATAGGCCCCCGGCGACGATCGCCGCGCGCAGGGCGGCAGCGCGCGCGACGAGGTCCGGCGGCAGGTCTGCGTTCTGCAACAGGTCCTCGAGCTCGCTCGGCCGGGTGGGATCGAAGTGCACCCCGCGCTCGTCGACGACGATCGACAGCGGCGGAACGCAATCGGCGCCCAGCCCGGACGAGCGGATGAAGCCGTCCTCGACCTCCATCAGGCGGCGCCCGGCGAGCGCCTTTTCCTGGGCCTTGCTGAGGCGGGAACGCCACACCGCCACGCGGTCGCCGGGCGCCAGCGTCGGCACCCCGCGGTGGAAAGGGGTTTCGCTGCCGTTCCAAAGCAGCGGCGCGACGGTCGGCCGCTTCCAGTGCGCAAAGCCGAGCACGGCGGCGATGCCTTGATTCGCCTCGATCGACCGCCGCCAGAACCCGCACAGTTCGATCGCCTCGAGCGCGGTGATGGGGTTGCCGTCGAAGGGATCGAACCACTGCCAACGGGTGAGATGGCGTGTGACGAGCGCCGCAGGATCGACCGCCTGGGGCTTGCCGTTGCGCCCGACGAGGCTCAGCGGCGTGCCCGCCGCCAGAGCCAGCACCGCGCGCGGATCTTCGGCGGGGAGGATGACCTCCTCGGCGCTGCCCAGCAGGGTCCAGGGATCGGCATCGACGGGCCAGCTCGCCGCATCGAGCCGCGCCGGGCCGGCCACCTTCCGCCCCCAATAGGCGCCGCCCACCTGGTGGCGGGCGAGGGCATCGAGCAGGCCCTGCCAGTCCCCCTCCCCTGCGCCGCCGCTCTGCGCGAAAGCACGGGCGCGGGCCCCCGGAAACGGCGGGATGGCAAGGAGCGGTGCGGCAGCCATGTCAGCCGAGGGCGGCGATCGCCACCAGGTCGCCGAGCAGCGCCTCGAGCTGGTCGAGCGGGACCATGTTAGGTCCGTCCGACAGCGCGGCGGCAGGATCGGGGTGGGTTTCCATGAACAGCCCGTCGACCCCCACCGCCATCGCCGCGCGGGCCAGCGGCGCGACGAATTCGCGCTGGCCGAGCGAACGGTCGCCGCCGCCGCCGGGGAGCTGGACGCTGTGGGTGGCGTCGAACACCACCGGGCAGCCCATCTCCCGCATGATGACGAGGCCGCGCATATCGACCACGAGGTTGTTGTAGCCGAAGCTGGTGCCACGTTCGCACAGGGCGATCTGCGGATCGTTGACCCCGGCCTCCTTGGCCGCAGTCTGCGCCTTGGCGAGCACCGCGCCCATGTCCTGTGGCGCCATGAATTGCGCCTTCTTGATGTTGACCGGCTTGCCGCTGCCGGCGGCGGCCATGATGAGGTCGGTCTGACGCGCGAGGAAGGCCGGGGTCTGAAGCATATCGACCACCTCGGCCACGGCCGCCACCTGATCGGGCAGGTGGACGTCGGTCAGCACCGGCAGGCCGGTCTCGGCGCGCACCTTTTCCAGCACCCGCAACCCTTCCTCGATGCCGTGGCCGCGAAAGCTGCTGACCGAGGTGCGGTTGGCCTTGTCGAAACTCGCCTTGAAGACCACCGGCATGGCAAGCCGTTCGCCGATCGCGCGCAGGCGCTCGGCGATCATGAGGCACAGCGCCTCGCTCTCGATCACGCAAGGGCCGGAAATGAGAAAGGGCGGCGCTCCGGCGGAGCGCTGCAGGGGCGGCAACATCAGGTGTCCTCCACTTGGGCGCGGCGCACCAATTGCGCCTCGATCAGCGGAATGTCACTCGGATTGTTGAGCTCGATCATGTCCCATGCCGGCGCCGGGCACACCGCGACCCCGACGGGCAGGCCCGCATCGAGGAAGCGGAGCTGTTCGAGCCCCTCCTGAAGCTCGAGCGAGACCGTGCCGTGGGCGCGATAGCGCTCGAGCGAGGCGGGCCGATAGGCATAAAGGCCAAGGTGCAGCAGCACCGGCTCGCGCGGGGCGGTGTCGGGGGCGATGTGCGGGATGATGGATTTCGAGAAGTAGAGCGCGCGGCCCTCCCGGCTGCACACCACCGTGGTCCCGCCGACACGGCCCGCGGCGGCATCGGTCTGAAGATGGCCGAGCACCGTCGGGCTGGCAGGCACCGCGACGGTCGCCATCGCCAGATCGGGTTCGGCCTCCAGCAGCTCGACCACGGCCGCCACCATCGCGGCGGGGGTGAGCGGCGCATCGCCCTGAAGGTTGACGACGATCTCCGGCGTCTCGGGCAGTTCGGCCAGGGCCGCCGCACAGCGTTCGGTGCCGTTGGCGCATTCCACCGGGGTCATCACCACCGCCATGCCTTCGGCCTTGGCGAAGGCGGCGATGCGATCATCGTCGGTCGCGATCACGCAGCCCGCTTCGGCCCCCAGCGCCCGCGCTGCGGCCAGCGCCGCCTGCCAGGTGTAGTGCAGCGCCGGCCGCGCGATCCCGTCCGCGCCGGTCAATGGCGCAAGAGGCTTGGCGGGAAACCGGGTCGACGCGAACCTGGCAGGGACGATTATCTGGATGCGGGGCATGGCCTCACGGCGTGAGCGCCGGTGCGGGCGCCGATGCGATATCGTAGATCTGGACCGCGCCGATCGGGATGTTGGGCTCTCGCTCGTCGACCACGAACAGCACAGTGATGCGGTGCGTGTTCATGATCTCGAGCGCCTCCTGGACGCGCGCGGTGCGGAAGATCGTGCGCGGTGCCTTGGTCATGACGTCAGCGGCGGTGCCGAACACGACGTTGCGGGCATGGCGCCGCAGGTCGCCATCGGTGATGATGCCGACCAGAGCGCCTTCGTCATCGACGACCCCCGCCACGCCGAGGCGCTTCTCGGTCATGGTCACGAGCACCTCGGGCATCCCGGTCTTGAGCCCCACCAGCGGCAGGCGGTTGCCGGCGTGCATGACGTCCTCGACGCTGCGCAGGAACAGGCCGATCTCCCCGCCCGGGTGCAGCGCGCGGATGTCCGAGCCCGACAGGCCGCGCGCGCGCATCGCCGCCACCGCCAGCGCATCGCCGAGCGCGAGCATCATGGTCGAGGAGGTCGTGGGCGCGAGGCTCGAGGTGCAGGCTTCCTCCACGGTCGGCAGCAGCAGGCCGAGGTCCGCCGTGCGCATCAGCAGCGAATTGGGATTGCGCGACACGCCGATCACCGGGCAGCCGATCGCCTTGGCGTAGATGCACAGCGGCTGCACCTCGACGGTGGCGCCGCTGTTCGAGAACACGATCAGCACGTCGCCCGAACTGATCATGCCGACATCGCCGTGCGCCGCTTCGGCGGCGTGGACGAACAGCGCCGGCGTGCCCGTCGCCGCGAGGGTCGCGGCGATCTTGCGGGCGACGTGCCCCGACTTGCCGATACCCGAGACGATCACGCGCTGGTTGCAGGCCAGGATCATCTCGACAGCGCGCGCGAAAGCATCGTCGATCTGCGCCTCGAGCTGGCGCAGGGCATCGGCTTCCATACGGATCACGCTGCGCCCGACCGCAAGGTGACCCTGGTGAAGCGGGCGCAGGGGAGTCGGAGCAAGCTCCTTGACTTGAGCCTCCAAAGGCAGTTCCTTAAGCAATGCAACCTCCATCACTTTTGCACTGCCCAAGGCGACCTCGAACGAAGCGCAGTGACTGGCCGGACCGATCGTGCTCTTTGGCAACATTATCTTCGATCTGGATGGGACATTGATCGACAGCGCCCGTCTGACGGGTGCCATCATCGACACGATGCTCCGCGCGCGCGGAGCCAACGTTACGGCGGACCGGGAACTGATCCGCGAAATGGATGCTATCGGCGGGGCGGCCATGATCGCCGCGGTGATGGGCCGCCACTCGGTCGATCCGGCGGCCGAGATCGAGGAATTCCGCGCCATCCACCGCACCATCGCGGTGCCGGGCGACCTGGCCTTTCCCGGCGTGGGCGACACGCTCGCCGCGCTGCGCCGCGCCGGCATCGGCATGGCGATCTGCTCGAACAAGCCGCAGGTGCTGTGCGAGAAGATCCTCGGCGATCTCGACCTGGCGGAGCATTTCGGCGCGATCATCGGCAGCGCGCCCGACCGGCCGCGCAAACCATCCCCGGAAACGGCGCTCATGGCGCTGGAGGGGATTGGCGGGACGGCGCAGGACACGCTCTATTGCGGCGATTCGGCGATCGACGTCGCCACCGCCAAGGCCGCCGGGCTTCCGGTCGTCCTGGTGGCGTGGGGCTACGGCACCGGCGCGGCAATCGCCGAGACGCCGACAGTCCCGGTCATCGCGGCCATGGCAGAGCTCAGCGACGCGATCGCGGGACATGGCCGGTCAAGCCTTCCGGGCCGATGAAATGCGGGTCGCAAAGACGCGGTCCCAGATGATCCCGGTGATCGCGTAGTTGCCTTCCACCTTCAGGTGGTGGTGCCGCATATGATGGACCTTGAGGGCATTGGCGATGCGCCCCTTCATCGGCCGCTGGTGGCACGCGAAGTGCACGAGATCATAGGCGACATAGCCGACGATGAAGCCGAGGAAGATCCACACCGCCTCGGGCCCGATCAGCGCGGTGAGGCCCAGCCAGATCAACGCGCTCGCCGGCAGGCTGACGATCATCGGCATGAGGTTGCGCAGCGGATCGTTAGGGTGCGAATGGTGGTTGCCGTGGATCACGTAGACCATCCTTTTCAGGAAGTCCGAACGCGGCTCGAGGTGGAAAAGGTAGCGGTGCAGCGAATACTCGGTGAAGGTCCAGCCCACCACCCCGACGAGCGCCAGCGGAACCGCCCACCAGGTGGGCGCAACCAACCATGCGGTGATGGCCACCGCAGGAATCACCAGTGCCCAGATGAGCACGAAAGACCTCAGCGAGACGAAGGTGAAGCGCTCGACCCATTCGGCTTCAAAAAGCCTTGCCCGATGGGAAGGGCCGCGCTCCGGCATACCATTAAACATCACTAACACCTGCCCCGAGCGGAGCCCCCAAAGCTCTCGTCCACCATTGACTCTACACGATATGAACAATCAACGTGACCGAAAAAATACATCGTTTTGGCCCATGCGGTAAACCGTTCACCGCAAGCCCAGTGCGCCCGATTCGTTGGTTTGCAGCCCCATACCGCAGTTGCGAAAGAATAACAGGGGCCTATCCTTTGCAAATGCAAGATCCCTCCGGAAAGAGACCAAAAGAGCACATTCTGGTGACCGGCGCCTCCGGAGCACTGGGACACGCACTTTGCATGCGACTCGCCCGGCCCGGCATCCGGCTCTCGCTCTGGGCGCGCGATGCGCAGCGCCTCGAGGCTACCGCAGCGCTGTGCCGGGCCGCTGGGGCGCTGACCACCATAAGGACGATCGATCTCGGCCAGCTTGATGCTGCCCTAGGGGCTCTTGCGCAGAGCGACGCTGAGGAGCCCTTTGCCCAGGCCTATCTCGTCGCTGGACAGGGTGACACCTTGCCGAGCGGCGCGGTGGTTGAGGACCCCGCGCAGGTCGTCCGTCTCGTGCAGGTCAATTTCGCCGCACCGGCCGCGCTCGCGTCGCTTCTCGCCGAGCGGATGGCCGTGCGCGGCGCCGGACGAATCTGCCTCATCGGTACGGCGGCGGCGTCGCATTCGCTCCCCTTCGCGGCGACCTATTCCGGGAGCAAGGCGGGACTCGCGCGCTTCGCAGACGCGCTGCGGCTTGCGGTGAAGCGCCATGGCGTCAGCGTGACGCTCGTCTCGCCCGGCTTTTTCGCCGCCGATTCCCCGTCCCGGCCGGGGGAGATCACCGCCAGCCGCGTTGCCGAGCGGACGGTGGCGGCGGTGGCCGTCGGGGCCGCCGAGCTCGTCGTGCCGCGGCGGTTCCTGCTGCTGCGCTGGTTCGACCGGCTCCTGCCCCGCCCCTTACGCGACCGCATCCTGCTCGGCCTGCGCCTCCCCTGAGGCGATCGCGGCGAGCAGCGTGTGGTGAAGCTCGGCGGGGGTGAGGTCGACCTCCTGGCGGCCGGCGCCTAGCGGCGTGCCGTCGGCCGCAAGGCGCAGGATGACATAGGGCGTGTGGTGCTCGGCTCCCGGCTCGCTCGCACCGGGGATGCTCGGGCGATGATCGCCGAAGAAGCACAAGGTGACCGGCCGCCCGAGCCGCGCCAGCCCTTCCCACAGGCGGGTCAGCATCGCATCGCTGTGGCGCAGCAGCCGGATGTAGGGGGCCGCGAGCGGCTCGCCCTGCGCCCCGCCGGCAGGCCACGGCCCGTGATTCTCGATGGTGACGGCGTAGATCAGGCCCGCGCGCGGCGCCGTGGCGGCAAGATCGAGAATCCGGTCGGCGACCGCGGCGTCGGTGACATATCGCCCCTCACCCGGTTGCGGGGGCGGGAAGGCGTCCTCGCCGACCAGTGCGCCGAAGCCGCTCGCGGGCATCAGCCTGTCCCGCCCGTAGAAGCGCATGTCGTGGGGATGCACGAACCAGCTGTCCCAGGCGTTGCGGTCCAGCCGGTTGGGGAGCGCCCAGCTTGCCTCCCCGCGCGCGGTCAGGAAGGGGTCGAAGCGCCGCGTGCCGAGCTGCTCCTCCGCGCGGCCGAACAGCACGCCGTATTCGGTGCGCATCGTATAGGCGCCGAAGCCCGGGACGTTGAGGCGGCCTGTCTGCCAGGCGTCCCGGCGCGCAGCCGCAAGGCCGGGCAGAGCGATCGCCGGATCGCCGAACAGCGCGACCGGATCGGTGAAGGATTCGCACTGGACGATCACCACCAGCTGCCCCGCCGCGCCGCCGATCGGGGCCGCGGTGCAGGGTTGCGGGTCGGTGGTGCCGCGCCAGTCGGCCCACTGGGCGAGCACCGCCGGGATCAGGCCGAGGCGGGCGACGTCGATCTCGGGATCGGGAACCGGCGCACTGAGGGTCCTGGCGAGCGGAGGGAGGGCGAGACGCAGCCCGATCCAGCTGGCGACGCCCAGCCCTGCCCCCGCGAGCCGCGGCACGAGGTCGGGGGCGGCAAACAGGGCGATGATCGCGGCGAGACCCGCGACCCCTGCCGCCAGCGCCGCGAGCTGCCAGGGCCGGAGCGCCGAGACGTAGAATTGCGGGTGCTGGAACACCGCGCCGATCAGCGCGAAATCGCTGAACACCAGCGGCTCGCCGAGCACCTTGCGCTTGATGTTCGAGATCACCGCGTGGACCGCGACCAGCGCGGATGTGCCGATGCCCGCCACCAGCGGCACCCCGGTCACCACCAGCAGGACCGCGAAAGCCAGCATCGACACGAGCAGCAGGACGAGCGTTCCGGCCGGGCGGCGAAGTCGCAGCCGGCCGAGCGGGCGCGGCCTGGCGATCAGGTCGCCAATCACCACCAGCAAGGCCAGGATCGGCGCGCCCAGGGCAAGCTCGCGCAGCAGATCGTTCATGCCTGCATCGCCCCGCATCGCGCACGCGGCACGCGGCGCTGCATCTCTGCCGGGACCTCGCGTCTTTGCCGTGCCATGGCGCGGCGCTATCGCCGAAAGGTGTTCAAGGCCAAAACAAAATATCGTCCGGACATCGACAATGCCCTGCCCGCGCGGCTAATACCGCGCCGAACGGCATACACGACCCATGGCATCGACCACCAGATGAACGCTGAACTCAGCCCCGGCCTCCTCGGGGAGCATACCGGAAATCAGCGTCGGGTGATGCTGCTGCAAGGGCTGATGGGGCCGTTCTTCCGCAGGCTCGGCATTGGCCTGCGACGCTCCGGCCATGTTGTCTACAAGGTCAATTTCAACGGCGGCGACCAGGCCTACTGGCGCCTGCCCAACGGGTTGAGCTATCGCGGCACGCTCGCCGAATGGCCGGACGCCTTCGCCCGGCTGCTCGACACGCACGCCATCACCGACGTGATGCTGTTCGGCGATTGCCGGGTGCATCACATGGCCGCGCTCGAGGTCTGCCGCGCGCGCGGCGTGACGATCTGGGTGTTCGAGGAAGGCTACATCCGCCCCGACTGGGTGACGATGGAGATCGGCGGGGTGAACGGTCACAGCCAGCTCTCCCGTGACCCGCGCTGGTATCGCCAGCGTGCGGCCGCGCTGCCGCCGGTGGCCGAGCACCGCAAGGTGCCCGCCTCGTTCCGGCGCCGCGCGACCGAGGGGCTGATCTACAACGCCGCCGACGTGCTGACCCGCTGGCGCTATCCCGGCTGGCAGACCCATCGCCCGTGGCATCCGCTGGTCGAGGGCATGGGCTGGGCGCGCAAGCTGGCGCGCAAGAACGAGCGCAAGCGGCAGGGCATGGCGCTGCTCGAGCGGCTCCAGAAAACGGACGCGGCCTATTACCTCTTCCCGCTGCAACTCGATTCGGACGCGCAGATCCGCCTGCACTCGCCCTTCGCGGGGATCGTCGAGGCGATGAAGATGGTGCTCGAATCCTTCGCCCGGCACGCGCCTGCCGGCACGCGGCTGGTCATCAAGGAGCATCCGCTCGATAACGGCGTGCGCGACTGGCAGTTCGAGGCGGAGACCCTGGCCGAGCAGTTCGGCGTGCTCGACCGTGTCGATTACCTCGCCTGGGGCGATATCGAGGCGATCGCCGAACGGGCGCGCGGCATGGTGACGGTGAACAGCACCAGCGGCACCCTGGCCCTTGCCCGCAAGGTCCCGGTGGTGGTGCTCGGCAAGGCCGTCTACGACATGGCGGACCTCACCTTCCAGGGCGGGCTCGACCGCTTCTGGACCGAGGCCACCCCGCCCGACGAGGCAACCTTCGCCGCTTTCCAGCGGGTGCTGATCGACACCTCGCTGATCCCGGGCGGATTCTTTTCGGAAGAGGCACTCGACAAGGTGGTGAAGCACGCCGTGGCGCGATTCGACGGCGTGCCGCTGCCGCCGGAATGACCGGCTTCGGCCTGATCGAGCACGCCCTCGTCGCGCTCGCCCTTCAGGCCCTCATCGGGTTTGCGACCGGCCGGTGGTGGACCGGCGCCGCAGCGGCATCGGGATATTTCATCGGGCGCGAGGTCGCGCAGGCCGAGTATCGCTGGATCGAGCAGTTCGGCGGCGGCCTCAGGGCCAATATGCCGTGGAACGCGGTGTTCGACCCGCGCGTCTGGCAGACCGCCGTTCAGGTCGCCGACTGGCTCGGCCCGGTGCTCGCCACCGTCACGCTCGCGCTCGTCGCGACGCACGCGCGGCAGCGACGCGGGCGGAACGCGGCGGCGCAGCGACCTTGACGCGGCCCGCGCCGCCCCATAGCCGGGGCCGTGGCTGCGGGGCAAAGGGGGCATCCGGCACATGACCAAGGTTCTTGTCACCGGTTCGGCCGGGTTCATCGGCTACCATCTTTCGCAGCTGCTGCTCGAGGAAGGCTTGCGCGTCGTCGGCTATGACGGGATGACCGACTACTATGACGTGCGCCTCAAAGAGCGGCGCCACCAGATGCTGCTCCAGCACGCGCACTTCACCTGCAAGGAGGGGATGCTCGAGGATTTCGAGACCCTCCACGCCCTGGCGCTGGCCGAGCGGCCCGACGTGATCGTTCACCTCGCCGCGCAGGCCGGGGTGCGCTACAGCCTCGAGAACCCGCGCGCCTATGTCGACGCCAATCTGATCGGCACCTTCAACGTCATGGAGTGCGCGCGCGAGCTGGGCGTGCAGCACCTGCTGATGGCCTCGACCTCCTCGGTCTATGGCGCAAACACCGCCATGCCCTTCGACGAAGGCCAGAAGGTCGACACGCCGCTCACCCTTTATGCCGCGACCAAGAAGGCGAACGAGGCGATGGCGCATTCCTACGCCCACCTCTGGAACCTGCCGACGACGATGTTCCGGTTCTTCACCGTCTATGGGCCATGGGGCCGCCCCGACATGGCGCTGTTCAAGTTCACCCGCGGGATCCTCGAGGGCACGCCGATCGACGTCTACAACGACGGCGAAATGTACCGCGATTTCACCTACGTCACCGATCTGGTGCGCGGCATCCGGCTGTTGATCGACGCCGCGCCCGTGCGCCCGGAAAGCCCTGAGGATATCGCGCCGGGCGACAGCCTCTCGCCGGTCGCCCCGTTCCGCGTCGTCAACATCGGCAATGGCGAGAAGGTGCGGTTGGCGGACTTCGTCGATGCCATCGAGGCCGAATGCGGGCGGGCGGCGATGCGCAACTACCTCCCCATCCAGCCGGGCGACGTGCCCGCGACCTGGGCCGACACGGCGCTGCTCCAGTCGCTCACCGGCTACGCCCCGCAGACCCCGTTCCGCGAAGGCGTGGCGCGCTTCGTGGCGTGGTATCGGGAGTATTATCGGGTGTGACTTGCGGCGAGGCCGAGGGAGGGCTCGGCCTGGAAGGCCTCGCACGCGGCCGCTGGCGAGGGCCGCTCGGCTGCGCCTTCGCGGGTCCCTCATCCGGCCCCGGACCCGAGCCGGGCCGCGAGAGGAGGTGGCGGGACGGCCTTACTGGCCCTGCGGCGGCGGGGGCAGCGCGCCCTCGCCGGGGAGGGTCTGGCTGCGCTCGCGCTCGAGGCGCTGCATATATTCGCGCTCGATCATCTCGACGCGCTCCTGCTCGGCCGCCGCCTGCGCGTCGATGGTCGACAGGCGCTCCTGACGCGCCTGTTCGATGAGCTGGCCGAAGCGCACGGCCTCCGCCTCGCTCTTGTCCTTGGCCCAGGCCTGGACGAATTTCTGGTTGCAGCCGGTAAACCCGCCCGCGCCCGCCGGCGTGCAGCTCATCGCGCCGAAATCACCGGCATATCTGATCTCTTCCGCCTGCCGGGAGCGGTTCTTGAGCTCGTCGGTCCCGACGCCGCGCAGGTTTTTCGGGATACGGTAGCGTTCGGCCTCGACGAGGATCTCGCACACCACCACCTCGCCCGGCTGCGCCTTGGGGCATTCCGAGGCGTCGTAGGCGATCACCATGTTGATCTTCTCGCTGGCGCTCTGCGCGGCCGCGGGAGACGCGCCGACGCAAGCGGCGGCGGCGAAGCCGGCGACGAGGGCGGCAGGGGCGAGCAGATGCTTCATGGCGGATGTGGTCCTCTGTCGGCACGCGGGGCGGATGCTTGCGCCTGATGCCCCTGCACGGTGCGATTTGTCTAGCCCGCACGGACTGAACGCGCGGTGAAGCCTGCCGGAACATGGTTCGGCGATGGAAACCATTGCGCGGGTTAGCCTACGGGCGCACTTCGCAACTTCGCCGGTCCGGTGCCGGGTTGTTCGGGCACGCGTTGACCTCAGCGGGGCGCGCCGGTAGGGGCGCCGGGACGCGGAGGTATCGTTTCAGCCATGGCTTCGATCATGCGCAATGTCGTTCTGGCGCCGATCTGGGTGCTGCAGCTGATCACCGGCGCGAAGAGCTTTCTCGACAATCCGCTGATCGGATCGCGCTGGCTGAATGGCCGGGGCCTGCACGTCGGCCGCGTGCGTCTCGCCGATGCGCTGACCCGCTGGCGGCGGCGGCGGCTGGCGCGCAAGGTCCGGCCCGAGTGGCGCGAGGCCTTCGACCGTGACGGGTTCGTCGCCATCCCGGATATCGTCCCGCCCGAGGAATTCGCGGCCCTGCGCGAAGCGGTGCTCACCTATCGTGGGCCCACGCGCGAGATCCGGCAGGGCGATGCGATCACCCGGCGCCTCGCGATCGATCCCGCCATGCTGGCGGCGATCCCTGCCCTGCGCCGCCTGCTCGCGCGCAAGGACATCGCCGCGCTATTCCACTATGTCGCGGGCTACCGGATCGAGCCGCTGCATTATATCCAGACGATCGTCAGCAAGGTCGGCGGCAACGAGCCCGATCCGCAAGAGACGCTGCACGCCGACAGCTTCCATTCCTCGATGAAGGCGTGGCTGTTCTTCAATCCCGTCGACATCGAGAACGGGCCGTTCACCTATGTCCCCGGATCGCACCGCTTCACGCCCGAGCGGCTGGCGTGGGAGCGTGCGCGCAGCCTTGTCGATCCGCGCGCGATCGACCGGATGTCGGCGCGCGGATCGCCCCGGGTCGAGGCGGAGGAGCTTGCCGCGATGCAGCTTCCCGAGCCGCGCGCCCTGGCGGTGCCGGCCAACACGCTGGTGGTCGCCGACACGGTGGGCTTCCACGCGCGGGGCCCGGCAAGCGAGGCGGGCGAGCGGGTGGAGCTGTGGTCCTATGCCCGGCGCAATCCGTTCCTGCCGTGGCTGGGCGGCGATCCCTTGAGCCTGCCCGGCATCGCCGAGCGTCGCGTCCCGCTGATCTGGGCGGTCACGGACAGGCTGCCGCGATGGCTGGTCGTGCCCTGGCCATCTGTCGGGGTGCGCGCGCCCGTCGATCACCCCTGACCGCCGGAACGCGGCGCGTCAGATGCGTTCACTAAGCTTGATCGCGACCCTGCACCCGAGCCGGATCGCCCCGGCGAGCAGCGGATAGGCCGGCGCCCGCTCCGCGCCGTTGGCGAGCGCCGCGTCGCGATGTTCGAGCTCCTCGGCGCGGAATTCCTCGATCATCGCCGCCAGCTCCGGGTCCGCACCGGTCGCTTCAAGCTTTTCGAGCTGCTCGGTGTAGTGGCGGTCGATCTCGGTCTCGACCGCCGCCGTGCAGGCCATCGCCGCCTCCGGGCCGAGCAGCGCCGTGCCGGCGCCCAGCGCATAGCCCGCTGCCGACCAGAAGGGATGGAGCGCGGTGGGGCGCACCCCGCGCCGCGCCAGCAGTGCATCGAACTTCGCCCGGTGCTCGGCTTCCTGCGCGGCCATGTGGCGGATTTCCGCCGAATGCGGGCCCCGGTCGCCCATCACGGCGAGCTGGCCTTCGTAGATGCGGGTCGCGCCGAATTCCCCGGCCTGATCGACCCGGATCATGCGGCTGATGTCTCGTGCGTCGACCATGATCGGCTCCTTTGCGTCTACCCTAACGGCGATACGCGGCGAGCGCCACCACGGCTGCACCCCCGATGCTCGAAATGAGGAAATTGAAGCCGGCAAGCGAGATGCCGAACAGGCTCCACGGCGCCGCATCGCAGCGGACCAGCGGCGCGGCGGCGAAATCGGTGAAGCTGCCGCCCGCCTCGATCCGCGAGCAGGCGGTGATCCCCTGCCACCAGTGATACTCCACGCCCGCATGGAAGCCGCCGATCAGCCCCGAGGTGATGATCGCGAGCCCCGCGAGGGCCACCCACACCCGCGCCGGCTTGGCCACGAAGGAGACCAGCGCGAGCGCCAGCGCGGCGAAGTGCGGATACCGCTGCCACCAGCACATCTCGCACGGATAGAGGCCGAAACCGTATTGCGCGACATAGGCCCCGCCGAGCAGCGCAGCCGGGATCAGCACGGCCAGCGCGCGGGCCTTCGCCGGATTGTCCATGCCTTGCGCCCTACTTGCCGCCCGCCGGACGCGTCGCGGGCCGCAGCGCGACGCTGCTCTTCGTGGTGCGGCGCAGGGTGTCGAGCGCGTAGTTCAGCTGGAAGTCCTTGATCCCTTCCTTCTCGAGCTGCGCGGCGGTCAGCTGGAAGCGCGGATCGGCGATCTTGTCCTTCTCCATCGCCTCGTCCTTGACGGCGAGCTCGTTGATGAGATGGCCGCGCAGGTCGCTTTCGCGGGTCTGGTACTTCTGGCGCAGCGCGTAATCGGGGTCGGAGATCTGCGGCACGGTGATGTCGGGACGGATGCCGCCCTCCTGCACCGACTTGCCCGCCGGGGTGTAGTAACGCGCCGTGGTCAGCTTGAGCGCCGCGTCCTTGCCGAGCGGGAGGAGCGACTGGACCGAGCCCTTGCCGAAGCTGCGCTCGCCCATGATCAGCGCGCGGCGGTGATCCTGAAGCGCGCCGGCGACGATTTCGGAGGCCGAGGCGGACCCGGCGTTGATCAGCACGATCAGCGGCACGCCTTCGGCCATGTCGCCGCGATAGACGGTCTCGGCATCGTAGAGCATCGTCTCGCCCCGCGCGCGGCCGCGCTGGCTGACGATCCGGCCCTCCGACAGGAACAGGTCGGAGAGCGCCACGGATTCGTCGAGGCTGCCGCCCGGGTTGTTGCGCAGGTCGAGCACGAGGCCGTTGAGCCTGCCGCCCGGCGCCTTCTTCTTCAGCGCCTGGTATTCGGCGAAGACATTGGCGCCGACATTGGCCGAGAACTCGTTGACCGAGATGACGCCGATCCCGCCCGACTGGAGCTCGGAGGTGACCGGTTCGAGCTTGATGGTCCCGCGCGTCACGTCGAGCTCGAGCGGCTGGTCCCGGCCCTGGCGGAAAATCGTCAGGCGGATCGAGGTGCCCTTGGGCCCGCGCATCTGCGCGACCGCATCATCGAGCTTGGTGTCGACGATCAGCTTGCCGTTCAAGTGCGTGATGAAGTCGCCCGCCTTGACGCCCGCGGTCTCGGCCGGGCTGCCGCGGAACGGCGAGACGACCTTTACCGCCCCGTCCTCCATCACCACCGACAGGCCGAGGCCCGAATACTGCCCGTCGATCATCGTCTCCAGCCGCTGGAGATCGCCGCCGTCGAGATAGGACGAATGCGGATCGAGGCTGGCGAGCATCCCGTCGATCGCGCCGCGGATCAGCTTGTCGTCGTCGACCGGCTCGACATAGCTCGCCTTCACGCGCTGGAAGACCGCGAAGAACTTGGCGAATTCCGGCCCGACGCGGCCATCGACCTGGGCCATGGTGGCGGTGGTGGCCGGGATCAGGGCGACGGCGGTGACCAAGGCGGCGCTGCGCAGGAGAGCGGCGATTTTCATAGGGGCGATGAGACTCCTTCGTGGTCGAATGTATAGGCTCGCCCGGCTTAACGCCAGATAGACACGCCCGAACGGGGGCGCGCCGTGCCGATGCGCGCCGGGCGTCCCGCGCCGCCCCCGCCAGGCTGGTGGCTTACCTCAGGTATTGCAAGGGGTTGACCGGTGTTCCGTCGCGCCGCAGCTCGATCGTCAGGGGCTGCGCGCCGCCGCTCGCGCGGCCGATCGGGCTGCCGCCGATCACAGTGTCGCCGACTGCGACATCGACCCTTTCGAGCCCGGTGACGAGGCTGGTCCAGCCGCCGTCGTGCTCGACGATGACGATTCGCCCGAAGCCGCGATAGGCCCCCGCGAAGGCGACCCGCCCGCGCGCCGGGGCGACGACCTGCGCGCCCTGCGCGGGTGCGAGGATCAGCCCATTGCTGGCGAGCCCGCTGTCCCGCCGCGCCCCGAAGCCCAGCAGCGTGCGCCCCTGCACCGGCAGCTGGAAATCGCGCGGCGGCGGGGCGCTGGGGAGCGGCGCCGGGGCTGGCTCGGGCGCGGCGGGCAGGGCCGCAGCGAGGTTGAAGGCGACGCCGAAGATGTTGCGCAGGGCATCGCCCACGGTCTCGCCGTCGGTGCTGCCGCGCTTCCGGAGCT
>NZ_JAPFGY010000019.1 GCF_026586795.1 Erythrobacter sp. WG | reverse complement strand
CCACGCGCCGCCCCCCGGCGGCAGCGGAAGGCCGGCGGAGGCCGGGTCATAGGCGGCTTCGGAAAAGGTCACCCCGGCCATCAGCAGCGGGCTCGCCAGCGAGCGCGGGGCGAGGCCGGAGGGCCCCGGCGCGCCGAGCGCCGCTGCGGGCGGCGCGAAGGGATCGTCCCACCACGCCGCGCGCAGCAGCGTCCATGCGCCGAGCAGCAGCAGCAACATCACGAGCGGGCCGCCACGGTGTCCGGGGCGAGGCGGCCCGCCCGCGCTCACCGTGCCATTCCGTAGACCGCACCCGGTGCGGGATTGGCCTCGTGCTCGGTCTTGTCCCAGGCTGCCGCGCGGCCCATCAGCGCCGCGATGTAGGCGAACACCGCCCGCCGCCCGGCGATGATCGCGATGACGTTGGCGAGCGGCAGGCGGGCGATCGCCCACAGCCCCTCGGCCAGTCCGTATTCGCGCGCGGTGAAGGCAAAGCGCATCCCGATCCGCCAGGCGAAGGCGAGCGCGTTGGCGGCAAGCACCGCGGCCAGCAGCGGGGTGACGCGGATCGGCGGCGCGAAGCCGGCGAGCACCAGCACGCCCATCAGCCCGGTGAGCAGAACCAGAACGTAGCCGACCAGCAGCACCAGCGCGGTCAGCGGCCCGCGCCGGTCGCGTGCGCGCATCCAGGTCTCGATCAGCCCGCCCGACCAGCCGACCCGGTCCCAGCCCTGAAGCGAAATTCCGAGCACCCAGCGGCTCTTCTGGCGCACCACGGTGTCGAAGCTGTGCGGGAAATAGGCGCGCGTGGCGATCAGCCGCCCGTCCTCGCCGCGCGCCCGCACGAAGCGGCAGCGCCCCCCGGCGGCGGCAATGGCGAGGCCGAGCTCGTAGTCCTCGGTCAGCGAATCCGCGGCGAAGGGCGATCCGTCCCCCTGCCCCGCCACCAGCCAGTCGAGCGCCCGGCGCGAGGCGGCACAGCCGACGCCCGCGCCCGGCAGACCCGCGCCCAGCGCATCGCGCACCACCATCGCCTTGCCGTGAGCCTCGGCGAATTCCTCGCAGTAATGCGCGCCGACGTGCCGTGCGAAGAAGGCACGGTGGCGCGGGATCAGCGGTTCGACCGGCAGTTGCACGAAATCCGCGCCGCCGGTGATGCATTCGTCGAGCAGGCCCAGCGCACCGGCATCGACCATGTCCTCGGCATCGTGGAACACCACCGCCCGGAAACGGCGCTGGCCGCGTTCCTCGTCGACGACGAGCGCGGCGTAGAGCCGGTTGAGGCAATCGGCCTTGGTGGTCGGCCCGTCGCGGTCGTGGATCACCAGCCTCAGCCGCGGATCGGCCCGTGCGGCGGCGATGCACGCGGCGAGGGTCGCGGCATCGTTGCGGTAGCAGCCGACATAAAGGCGCAATTGCGGCTGCGGCCAGGTGCCCAGCAGGTGGCCGACCGTCTGGCCGATCACCGCCGCCTCGCGCCAGGCGGGGATCAGCACCGCGATCGGGCCGGACAGCGGCCGGTGCTGGAGCGCCGCCCGGTTGCGCCGCATGGTCCGCCGGCCGCCTCCGAAGCGATCCGCAAGCCACAGCGCATCGATCGCCAAATCGTCGAGCGCGCCGATCAGGAAAAACACCCCGGCAAACAGCAACAGTTCGTGTTGCAGCAGTGCAAGCCACTGCCACGGGTCATGCACCGGTATGGACAAGGCGACCCCCTTCCCCAAGAAGATCGTCAATTTACCTTGACAAACACCGACTTGCAACTGTCCACAGAAATTTTGATGGTATAAATCGATTTAATAGGCAGGCTGCGAAAGACGACGACTTACCAGCTCCCCGTATTCGGCATACTCGCCCACGGCTCGGCCGGCGGTAGGTGGCCTTCCTGGAGCAGTTCCACCGAAATCCCGTCGGGCGACTTGACGAAGGCCATGTGCCCGTCGCGCGGGGGGCGGTGGATGGTGTGGCCCGCGTCCAGCAACCGCTGGCACGTCTCGTAGACGTTCGCCACCCGGTAGGCGAGGTGCCCGAAGTTGCGGCCCCCGGTGTATTCCTCCGCCGGAGAGCCGTCCGCAGGCGGCCAGTTGTAGGTGAGCTCGACCTCGGCAAGCCCCGCCTGCCCGGGTGCGGCGAGGAAGATCAGCGTGAAGCGCCCCTGCTCGCTGTCGAAGCGGCGCACCTCCTCCAGCCCGATCAGCTTGAAGAAGGCAACCGTCGCCTCCGGATCGGCGACGCGGATCATCGTGTGAAGATACTTGACCATCTTAACTTCCATTCAATCACGGTTCATCGACGCTGATGCACAATTCGTCGCACCAACCTGAAGGGGACAATGCGATGAGTGGTGACGATGTGCAACCTGCCAATGCGCCGGGCGGTGTGCTGCGCGAGCCTGCCAGCGTGCGGTGGTTCGGAGCGGCGGGGATTCTCGCGGTCGGCATGATCGCGGGCGGCTATCTGCTCGGCAACGGGCTGCTGCGCGCCAAGGATGCCGAACGCGCCGTCACCGTGCGCGGGCTTGCCGAGCGCGATGTCACCGCCGACCTTGCCACCTGGACGATCTCCTACTCCACCACCTCGACCGATATCGGCGCGGCCCAGGCCAAGGTGCGCGAGGACACCGCGACGATCGAGGGCTTCTTCAAGGAACTGGGCTTCCCCGCCGACGCGCTCCAGCCGACCGGCGCCAACGTGACGAGTTTCACCACCGACGGCGTCACCAGCTACACCGTGCGCCAGCGTCTCGCGCTGCGCACCACCGATGTCGACCGCGCGCAGAAGGCGGTGGCGCGGCAGTTCGATCTCGTCAGCCGGGGGGTGTTCCTCGAAGAGGGTTCGGGCATGGCCTACACCTTCACCAAGCTCAACGACATCAAGCCCGCGATGGTTGCCGAGGCGACCAAGGACGCGCGCGCGGCTGCGCAGCAGTTCGCCAAGGATTCGGACTCGCGCGTCGGCAAGATCCGCGACGCGACGCAGGGCTATTTCGAGGTCGCCGCGCGCGACGGGGATTCGGGCGGCGGCTGGGGCCAGGCGGACAGCCCCTACAAGAAGGTGCGGGTCGTCACGACGGTCAGTTTCACGCTCGATTAGGGCGCGAAGCGCTACGCCTCGGCGACCAATTTGCACCATCCGTCGTGCCATCGGCTGGGCCGATTGCGCGGACGTGCTAGAATTGCCATGAGGTCGGTGCGCGCATCGGGCGACGCGGCCTACCCCTTTCGACAGAACCCAAGGTCCGCAACCGGATGTCACCGCAATGGTCATGCTGCAACGTCTGCGCGGCTTACTGAAACCCCCTGCTCCTCCTCGGATGCCGCAAGTGCCCACCGGCACGCGCTACTACGCGATCGGCGACATCCACGGGCGGCTCGATCTCTACGAAGCGATGATCGCCGGGATCGAGGCGGAAATCGCCGCGAGCCCGGGCCTCGACCACCGCATCGTCCTGCTCGGCGATCTCGTCGACCGCGGGCCCGACAGCGCCGGGGTGATCGCCCGCACCCAGGCCTGGCAGCAGGTCCGCAACGTGCGCGTGCTGATCGGCAACCACGAGGAGATGTTCCTCAACGCCTTCCGCAAGCCCGAGAGCCTGCGCCACTTCCTGCGCCACGGCGGCTACGAGACGGTGCTGAGCTTCGGCTTCACCCCGCACGAGATCGGGACGCTCGAACTCGGGGAGATCCACGCGCTCTACTGCGCGCGCATCCCGCAGGCGGTGCGCGACTATGTCGCCGCCTTCGAGACGATGATCCGCGCCGGTGACTATGTCTTCGTCCATGCCGGGATCGATCCGGCGCGGCCGCTCGCCGAACAGAAGCGCAGCGACCTGTTGTGGATTCGCTCGGGCTTCCTCGATCACGAGGGCGCGCTCGAGAAGGTGGTGGTGCACGGCCACACCATCTTCGACCACGTCATGGACTGCGGCAACCGCATCGGCATTGACACTGGCGCATTCCGCTCGGGTGTGCTTACAGCGCTCGTGCTCGAAGGCGACCAGCGCCGCATCCTGCAGGCGCGCGCCGACGAGGACGGCGCTATCGCCATGTTCCACGGCGACCGACCGCACTGAGCGGCCCGGGCGCCGCCACGGGCGCCCCCGCGGCGCCCTCAACCGCTTGAGGGCCTTTATGAAGATTGCGATGGTGGGTTCGGGCTATGTCGGGCTCGTGTCGGGGGCCTGCTTTGCCGATTTCGGCCATGACGTGGTGTGCATCGACAAGGACCAGAGCAAGATCGACCGCCTCCACGCCGGGATCATGCCGATCTACGAGCCGGGCCTCGATGCGCTGGTGGAAAGCAACGTGCGCGCCGGGCGCCTCAGTTTCACCATCGACCTCGGCGAAGGGATCTCGGGGGCGGACGCGATCTTCATCGCGGTCGGCACCCCCTCGCGGCGCGGCGACGGGCACGCCGACCTCACCTTCGTCTACGAGGTCGCGCGCGAAGTCGGCGAAAAGCTGTCGGGGGATGCGGTGGTGGTCACCAAGTCGACCGTCCCCGTCGGCACCGGCGACGAGGTCGAGCGGATCATCAAGGAGACCGGCACCCCTCACAAGGTCGCGGTCGTCTCCAATCCCGAATTCCTGCGCGAAGGCGCGGCGATCGGCGATTTCAAGCGCCCCGACCGCATCGTCATCGGCGCCGAGGACGATTTCGGCCGCGAGGTGATGCGCCAGGTCTATCGCCCGCTGTTCCTCAACGAAAGCCCGATCCTGTTCACCAGCCGGCGCACTAGCGAGCTCATCAAATACGCCGCCAACGCCTTCCTCGCGACCAAGATCACCTTCATCAACGAGATGGCGGACCTGTGCGAGAAGGTCGGCGCCAACGTCCAGGACGTCAGCCGCGGGATCGGCATGGACAAGCGCATCGGCAGCAAGTTCCTGCACGCCGGGCCGGGCTATGGCGGCAGCTGCTTTCCCAAGGACACGCTCGCGCTGCTCAAGACCGCCGAGGACTACGACAGCCCGACCCGGATCGTCGAGGCGGTGGTCAAGGTCAACGACACCCGCAAGCGGGCGATGGGCCGCAAGGTCGTCGACGCGTTGGGCGGGACCGAGGCGGCGCGCGGTAAGCGGGCGGCGCTGCTCGGCCTGACCTTCAAGCCCAACACCGACGATATGCGCGACAGCCCGGCGATCGCGGTCGCGCAGACGCTCATGGACGCAGGGGTCGCCGTCACCGCCTACGATCCCGAAGGCATGGAGGCCGCCGCCCCGCTGCTGCCGGACGTGACCATGTGCGACAGCCCCTATGCCGCGATCGACGGCGCGGACGTGGTGGTGATCGTCACCGAATGGGACGCCTTCCGCGCGCTCGACCTGAAGCGCGTGAAGCAGCTGCTCACCCAGCCGGTGATGGTCGACCTGCGGAACATCTACAAGCCCGACGATATGCGCGCGGCCGGGTTCGACTATGTGAGCGTCGGGCGCGCCTGACCTCCGCCCAGCCAGTGTCGGCGGTTGCCCGGCTGCGACAGCCGCCACACGGTCACCGCCAGCACCAGCACGATGCCCGCGATGGCCGCGATGCCCACCGCCTCGGCCTGCCGCCCGCCCGCCGCGTTGATCGCGACCAGCGCCCAGCAGAAGACGAGCCCGTAGAGCGGCACGCCGCGCAGGCGGGCCACGGCGACGGCGGCGATCAGCGCGCCGATCGCCACCATCGCTGCCGCCACGAGCGGCGCCGGGTCCGGTCCGGCGAGACCGTGATACCTGAGGCTCGCCGCGACGTTGACGATGCTTGCTGCGGTGAGCCACGCGGCGAGGCCGGTGAAGGCGGGGACGACGAACAGCCGCTCGCCCGGGGTCAGCGTGCGGGCGCGGGCGAGCGTTTCGCAGACGAACAGCAGACAGGCGAGCGAGACGAGGATGATCGCCACCGAGATCGCGGTGAGGTTGGCCAACTGCGTGTAGGTCGACCAAACACCCTGCGCCGCGAGCGCGACCGCCGCCGGCCAGCCGATCCGGGCGAGCAGCGGGTTGTCCTTCTGCCTCGGCAGCGCCTGCCACATCGCGAACAGCACCGACAGCACGAACAGCGGCCCCCAGATCGCGAAAGCCCAGCCGGCCGGGGTGATGAGCGTGCGCACCGCATCGGACCGGTCGCCGATGAAGGTGCCGATTCCGATGCGCGGCAGGAAGCCCGCCCCGATCTGGACGACGACGGCCAGGATGATCGCGACGCGCTGGGCGAGCGGACGGGGGACGGCGGTGCGTTCGATCATGGCGCGTTAAGTCGCGGCGGGACCGGATTGTTCCGCGCGGCCGCCCCACACAGCCTTGCGCAAAGGCGCCCGATCGGTCGCGCAGCGACCGCGAGCGCACGCGCGCGAGCCGCAGGCGATCAGGACCGCAGGGCCTGAAAACCGCCGAGGACGCTCGCCCGGATGGGCGAGCCTAAAACACAACGTATCAGGGGGCCCTCATAAGCCGGGTTCTGTCTCCCCGGGCGGTATCCTTACGGACCGGCCCCGGGGTGGCAGCCATTCATCTGGGCCGCCGGTTGCCCGGCGGCTCTAGCAGCCAACCCGGGCCGCTCGGGGCGAAACACCCCTACCCTCCTTGCGAAGGGCGCGCGGCCCCTATTCGGCCTTGCTCCGGGTGGGGTTTGCCATGCGGTGGCCGTTGCCGGCCCCCCCGGTGCGCTCTTGCCGCACCCTTTCACCCTTGCCTGTGCCCCCGCAAGCGGGGAACCATCGGCGGTCTGCTCTCTGTGGCACTTTCCCTTGCCCTGCCCGAAGGCAGGACCGGCGGGCGTTACCCGCCACCCTCGTTTCGTGGAGCCCGGACTTTCCTCGCGTCCCCCCCTGCATTCACAAGAAGGCACACGCGACTGCCTCAGGCCCCCTGACGCATCGGCCTATAGGCATGACGGGCGGCGAATGCAAAGCCGCCGCCCGGTCGCCCGCCTATGCGGTCGCCGTATCCTGCCCGCCGATGTTCTCGAGGCTTTCGTTGGGCGCCAGCAGCAGCTTCCAGACGAGCGCGCCGATCACCGCCCCGACGAGCGGCGCGACCCAGAACAGCCACAGCTGGCTGACCGCCGCCGTATCGGCATAAAAGGCGACACTGGTCGAGCGCGCCGGATTGACCGAGGTGTTGGTCACCGGGATCGAGATGAGGTGGATGAGCGTCAGCGCCAGCCCGATGGCGATCGGCGCAAAGCCGGCCGGGGCCGCGGCCGAGGTCGCGCCGAGGATCACCACCAGGAACCCGGCGGTCAGCACCACCTCGATGACCAGCGCGGCGAGCATCGAATAGCCGCCCGGCGACAGCTCGCCATAGCCGTTCGAGGCGAAGCCCCCGGCGGTGAAGCCCGCCGTGCCGCTGGCGATCACGTAGAGCATCCCCGCCGCACAGAACGATCCGATGAGCTGCGCCGCCCAGTAAGGGACAAGCTCGCCCCAGGAAAACCGCCCGCCGACCGCAAGGCCCAGCGACACCGCCGGATTGAAGTGCCCGCCCGAAATGCCGCCCACCGCATAGGCCATGGTCAGCACCGTCAGCCCGAAGGCAAGGCTGACACCGGCAAAACCGATCCCGAGATCCGGCACCCCCGCCGCCAGCACCGCCGAGCCGCAGCCGCCGAACACCAGCCAGAAGGTTCCGAAGAACTCGGCCGCAAGTTTCTTGGTCATCATGATCCCCCTTATGCTTCGCTGTCACCCCGGCCCCGCCCCTGCGAAAGCCGGATTCCTTGGTCCGCCTAGCGCGTCCTCCCTTGGTCGCGGTCGAGCAGCAATTGCCACAGGATCGCGGCGATCTCGCCGTCCGGCACGCCGGTGATCCGCTCGGGCCGCCAGCGGCGCTCGAAGGCTTCCACCGCTTTCGCCTGATCGGTAATGTCGTAGCCGAAGCGTTCCAGCGCGAGGAAGAAGCTCCCCCAGTTGTGGAACGGATTGCCCGCCGCAAGGCAGTCGGGGCGTGGCAGGCACAGCTTGTGCCGCGCGAGCCGCTCCCACGGGAAGAGTTCGCCCGGATCCACTTTGCGCATCGGGGCGACATCGCTGTGCCCCACCACGTTGGCGCGCGGGATGTCGTAGGTCTTCACGATCCGGGCGAGCAGCGGGATCAGCGCGTCGATCTGCGCCTCGGCGAAGGCGCGGTAGCCGAGCGCGTGCCCCGGATGGTCGAGTTCGATCCCGATGCTCGCCGAATTCACGTCCGGGATACCGCGCCAGTAGCTCGCCCCCGCGTGCCAGGCGCGGCGGTCCTCCGGCACCAGCCGGATCACCTCGCCGCCCTCTGTGATGCAGTAATGCGCGCTCACCTGCGCTTCGGGATCGCACATCCGCGCGAGCGCCGCATCGAGGGGCATCTCGGTGTAGTGCAGCACGACCATCGAGATCGGCAGGGTGCGCGCGCCGTGGTTGGGCGAGAGCACCTCGCGGTGGACCAGCTCGTCGTCTCCGGTGCCCCCCGACACGCGCGCGCCCCTAGCCGATCAGGCCTTCGGGTTCGGGCAGCACCGCGCCCAGCACCAGCGCGCCGTCACCGAGCTTGTATTGCAGCCCGCCGTCCATCTCGGCGGCGAGCACGCTGATCATGTGCGCGGCGGCGGTGCGGCTGGTGATCTCGCTTTCGTGGAGGTCGCCCTGCAGCGCGCGGCCGATCGTTTCGTCGAAGGCGATCCGGTCGCCGCGCGCGCGGGCGACGATCTCGACCGCGCCCTCGCGCCGTTCCGCGCCGATGTCGAGCGTGCCGCCGCGCACCAGCGAATCCAGCGCGATCTGCGCAAGGTTCAGCAGCACCTTGACCGCCGGCTTGGGCAGGCTCGGCTCGGGCACCGCCCATTGCACCGTGACCCGCTTGGCGTCCGAGGCGAGCGCGTCGATCACGTCCTTGGCTTCCTCGATCGGGATCGCCTCGCCGAAGCCGCCGGCCGCCCCGAAGGCGAGGCGGAAGAACTTCAGCTTGTCGGTGCTGATCTTCGCCGACTGTTCGAGCAGCTCGATCACCTTGGAGCGCATCTGCGGGTCCTGCTCGTCCGCGAGCAGCTCCAGCCCGTTGGCGAGCGCGCCGACCGGCGAGAGCATATCGTGGCACAGGCGCGAGCACAGCATCGCGGCAAGATCGGTCTGGGACATCATCGCGCTTCCCTAACCGTCCGTCAGGCATAAGGGAAGTGCGGTGAAACCCGCTTCCCCGTCGCGCCAGAACGTCACGGCGTCCGGTTCGCCGAGGATCGCCCACACCCGCCCGTCCCCGCTCGCGCAGGCGCGGTCGGTGGCGGAGGGGGCGGCGGGGCCGCAAGGGTGCGAGTGGAAGTAGCCGATCACCTGCGGCCCTCCGCCGCGCGCCGCGCGGTGCGCGTCGATCAGCGCCTGAGGGTCGATCTCGAAGTGGGTGCGGGGCGCGGGGTGGACATTGCGCGCCGCGCGCGCTTCGGTGATGCGCGAGCCCTCGCCGAGCAGGATGCCGCAGGCCTCATGCGGATGCGCGGCGGCGGCGGCGGCACGCATGGCGGCGAGGGCCTGAGCGGAAACCTCTATCTCCGCCTGCCCTGAGCTTGTCGAAGGGCTGCCCTTCCTCTTCGCCAACCTTGAGATCGCGTCCCAGTCCTCCCTGATCAGCGCCAGCTTCTTCGCGCGCGACCAGCCCTTGATCCTGAGTTCGGCGGCCTTGGCTTCGTGGCGGGTGGGAAATTCCTGTGCCCAGACAAGCTCGACGGGCAAGCGCTCGCTTGTGAAGCCCGGAATGGTGCCGGACTTGTGCTGCGCAATCCGGCGCTCGAGGTCATCGGTGTGACCCGCGTAGAACACACCGCCGCGGCAGTGGAGCATATAGGCCCAGAACCCCATCCAGGTGGGCTAAGTGAAAGACGGCCCTTCGACAAGCTCAGGGCGGACGGTTAGAGGGGCTGCGTGTCCAGCAGCGAAATCATCACCGGCACCATCGAAGCCCCCGCCCGCCTCGACAAGGCGCTGGCCGAAGCGACCGGGCTCAGCCGCGCGCGGGTGCAGGGGTTGATCGAGGACGGGCGGGTCGAGATCGCCGGCAGGCCCGCCACCTCCCCATCCGCGAAGGTCGCCGCGGGCACGGCTTTCGCGGTTCACGTCCCCCCAGCCGCGCCGGCCGCAGCAGGGCCGGAGGCGATCCCGCTGGTCATCGCCTTCGAGGACGCGCACCTCGTCGTCGTCGACAAGCCTGCGGGCCTCGTCGTTCATCCGGCGGCGGGGAACCTTACCGGCACCCTGGTCAATGCGCTTCTCCACCACTGCCGGGGGCAGCTCTCGGGCATCAACGGCGTCGCCCGGCCCGGGATCGTGCACCGCATCGACAAGGACACCTCGGGGCTGCTGGTGGTCGCCAAGACCGACGCCGCGCACGAGGGGCTCGCCGCGCAGTTCGCCGCGCACACCGTCCACCGCCGCTATCTCGCGGTCTGCGCCGGGCACCCCTCGCCCGCGCAAGGCACCATCGACGCGCGGCTTGGCCGGTCGGACGGCGACCGAAAGAAAATGACCGTGCTCCCCAACAATTCCTCGCGCGGCAAATCGGCGATCACCCATTACAGAACCCTCGAGCGGCTCGATGGAAGCGCCGTGATCGAATGCCGGCTGGAGACCGGCCGTACCCACCAGGTGCGCGTTCACTGTGCGTCAATCGGCCATCCGCTATTGGGAGACCCTGCCTATGGCCGCACCCCCAAGTCCCTGCGCCCGGTCCTCGAGCGACTCGGCTTCGCCCGTCAGGCGCTGCACGCGGCGCAGCTGGGGTTCGTCCACCCGGTCAGCGGCGAGAATGTCCTGTTCCGGAGCGATTGTCCGCAAGACATGGCCACGCTGATCGACCAACTGCGCCATAGTGATCGATGAAACGTGCAACCATTCGTCGCCAAATCGCGTATATACACAACCCGTGACCCACTCCGCGGGATGCCCATCAGGGGTCCTGCGCAACGCGGTCGACGCCAGAAAGGTTAGGTAAGCAGTGACCAAGTCCAAGACCACCTCGGTCCCGGCGCTGAGCGGCGAGCAGTCGCTCAACCGCTATCTCTCGGAAATCCGCAAGTTCCCGGTGCTCACCGCCGAGCAGGAATACATGCTCGCCAAGCGCTATCAGGAGCACGAGGACCCCGAGGCCGCCGCCCAGCTCGTCTCCAGCCACCTCAGGCTCGTTGCCAAGATCGCGATGGGATACCGCGGCTATGGCCTGCCCGTTGCCGACCTCATCTCGGAAGGCAACGTCGGGCTGATGCAGGGCGTCAAGAAGTTCGAACCCGATCGCGGCTTCCGCCTCGCGACCTACGCGATGTGGTGGATCAAGGCGAGCATCCAGGAATATATCCTGCGCTCGTGGAGCCTCGTGAAGATGGGCACCACGGCTGCACAGAAGAAGCTGTTCTTCAACCTCAGGCGGATGAAGAAGAACCTCGACGCCTACGAGGACTCCGACCTGCGCCCTGACGATCTCGCCAAGATCGCGACCGACCTCGGCGTGCCCGAGCAGGAAGTCGTCAACATGAACCGGCGCATGATGATGGGCGGCGATGCCTCGCTCAACGTCAGCTTGCGCGGCGACGAGGAAGGCTCGGGCCAGTGGCAGGACTGGCTGGCGGACGACCGGCCGCTCCAGGACGAAACCGTCGCCGAAAGCCAGGAATCGCAGCTGCGCATGGAAATGCTTGGGCAGGCGATGGAAAGCCTCAACGAGCGTGAACGCCACATCCTCACCGAACGCCGCCTGACGGAGAAGCCCCAGACGCTCGAGGAACTGAGCCAGGAATACGACGTCAGCCGCGAACGCATCCGCCAGATCGAGGTGCGCGCCTTCGAGAAGCTCCAGAAGGCGATGCAGCGGATCGCCGGCGAGCGCCTGCTGCCGGGCATCGCGTAAGCGCCCTCGTCAGGCCCGGATTGCAAAGCCCCCCGGTCGCGAGGCCGGGGGGCTTTCCGCATGGGCGGCGGCGCAGGTCAGGAAAAGCCTTGGCCTTGCTCCTTTCGTTCGCCCCAGGTCCCCGATCTCCCGTTCGTGTCGAGCGAAGTCGAGACACCCCGCGTCGCGTGGCCTCGCGACTACGCGCTAGGAGAACGGCACGAGGTGTCGACCTGATGGATCATCGCGTCGCCGTGTAGGACGGCCACAAGCCGCCCGGCTCCGGATGTTGGATGCGGCAAGAAGGGCGCCAGCCCGCCCTCGACCCCCGGCAGACCCCTGCCAGACCCCCCTTAGCCCCGCTTCGCCTCCGTCAGGGTCTCCCTCGCCGGGCATTCGTGACGTGTTGGATCACACCCCGGCTGGGCCGTTCGCCCTGAGCTTGCCGAAGGGCCGCACTTTCCTTGAGTCCGGCGCGTAACGCGTTGAAGAAGAACAGTCCTTCGACAAGCTCAGGACGAACGGACTGGGGGTTCAAGGCTCCCCAAGATCCAACAGAAAGGCTACCGCAACCCCGTCGCGGCAGCTTCTCCAAGCACAATCACCCCCGCCGATGTTTCACGTGAAACATCGCGCGAACGCTCACTTCTTCGCAGCAAGGTCCAGCACCGCCGCGACCATTGCCCGGGCGCCCAGCGTGATGCTTTCGCGCGGGGCGATCTGGAACAGGGGGGAGTGGTGCCCGGCGATCGGCGGCCCGCCCGCCTTCGCCGCCGCGATCCGTTCGGGCGTGGTGCCGCCGACCGCGAAGTAGTAGCCCGGAACGCCCGTGTCGGGGCCGACGAAATAGGTGAAGTCCTCCGCGCCCATGTTCTTCTGCTCGAAGGGCACCACCGCCGCCTCGCCCAGTTCGCGCTTCATCACTGCGTTGAGCCGCCGAGCGAGCGCGCCGTCGTTGATCGTCGTCGGCGTGCCGGACCCGCGCCTGACCTTGACCGGCAGGTTCTCGGGCAGGCCGTGCGCCTTGCCGATATTGACCGCGATCCGCTCGACCGTTGCGATCACCTGTTCGCGGGTTTCCTCGTCGTTGGCGCGCACCGTCACCTGCAGCACCGCCTCGTCGGAGATGATGTTGTGCTTGGACCCGGCATGGAACGAGCCGACCGTCACCACCACGGGCTTCACCGGCGAGATCTCGCGGCTGTCGATCGATTGCAGCGCGGTGACGATCTGCGAGGCGATGTAGACCGGATCGCGCCCCAGATGCGGCGCGGCGCCGTGGGTGCCGATGCCGGGCACGATGATGTCGAGCGAATCCGAGGAGGAATACTGGATGCCTTCCGAGGCCGAGACCTTGCCCGTCTCCAGCTCTGCCGCGACGTGGAAGGCGAGCGCATAATCGGGCTTGCCGAAGCGCTGGTAGAGCCCGTCCTCCATCATTCGCTTGGCGCCGCGCACGCCTTCCTCGGCGGGCTGGACGACGAACATCAGCGTGCCGCTCCACTGGCTCTTGGTGGCCACAAGCCGCCGCGCGGTGGCCAGCATGGCGGTGATGTGCGTGTCGTGCCCGCAGGCGTGCATGGTGGGGTATTCCTTGCCGTCCTCGCCGACCTGCTTCGCGCGCGAAGCATAGGCGAGGCCGGTCTTCTCCTCGACCGGAAGACCGTCCATGTCGGCGCGGATCAGGATCGTCGGGCCCTTGCCGTTCTTGAGGATGCCGACCACCCCGGTGCCGCCGACGCCGGTCGTCACCGTGAGCCCGGCGGCCTTCAGCTCGGCCGCCATCTTCGCGGCGGTGCGGTTCTCGAGGAAGCCGAGCTCCGGGTTCTGGTGAAATTCGAGGAACAGCGGGGCGAGGTAGCTGTCGTATTCCCCCTCGATCGCGGCCTTGGTGGCGAGGTCCTCGGCGGCGACAGGCTGGCTGGCGAGAGCGAGCGCAAGGGCGCTGGCGGCGGCGTGGAACAGGCGCATGGAAGGTCCCCCCGGGTTGGTTGTGGCAGCAGCTAACCGAGCCGCGGGGCTCACCGCAAGGCCCATGCTTTCCACCCCGCCCGCCCTGCGCTAGAGCGTGTGCGATGATCCCGATGCTCCTGCGCTTCCTCGCCAAGGCGATTGCCGGCTTCGTCGGGCTGACGCTGGTGCTGGTGGTGCTGTTCAAGTTCGTGCCCGTGCCGATCACCGCGACCATGCTGATGGACGGCAACGGCGCGACCCGCGACTGGGAATCCCTGGACAACATCGACCGCAACCTCGTGCGCGCGGTGGTCGCGGCGGAGGATTCGCGGTTCTGCGAGCATTCCGGCTTCGATGCCGAGGCGATCGAGCAGGCCTGGCGCGAGAACATGGAAGGCGGGCGCATCCGGGGGGGCTCGACGATCAGCCAGCAGACCGCCAAGAACGTCTTCCTCTGGCAGGGCGGCGGTTATGTCCGCAAGGGGATCGAGGCGTGGTTCACCTTCTGGATCGAGCTGATCTGGGGCAAGCGGCGGATCATGGAGGTCTATCTCAACGTCGCCGAAACCGGGATCGGGACCTATGGCGCGGAAGCCGGGGCGCAGCGCTATTTCAACCACTCCGCCGCGCGCCTGACCCCGCGCGAGGCGGCGCGCATGGCGGCGGCCTTCCCCAGTCCCAAGAAGCGCGCGGTGACCAACCCCGGCGGATGGCTGGCGCGCCACGGCCGGCGCATCGAACGCCGCATCGGCATCGTCAGGCGTGACGGGCTCGATGCCTGCGTCTACAAGTGACCGCGTGATGCACGCTCATGCCCATCCGCACGATCATCATGGCCACGGGCACGGCCATGGCCACGGACACGGGCACGGGCACAGCCATGCGCCCAAGGATTTCGGCCGCGCCTTTGCCGTAGGCATCGCGCTCAACACCGCCTTCGTGGTGTTGGAGGCGGGCGCGGGGCTGATCTACGGCTCGATGGCGCTGGTCGCCGATGCGGGGCACAACCTGTCCGACGTGCTCGCCCTCGCCCTCGCCTGGGCCGCCAGCATCGCCGCCAAGCGCCCGGCCTCGGGGCGGTTTACCTACGGCTACAAGAGCTCGACGATCCTCGCCGCGCTTGCCAATGCCCTGCTGCTGGCAGTGGCGATCGGCGCGATCGGGTTCGAGACCCTCCACCGGATGCTGAACCCCGCCGAGCCGGAGGGCACCGCGATGATGGCCGTCGCCGGGATCGGGATCGCGATCAACGCGTTGACCGCCATGCTGTTTTTGCGCGGTCAGGACGATCTCAACATCCGCGGCGCCTATCTCCACATGGCGGCCGACGCGGCGGTGTCGCTGGGCGTGGTGGTGGCGGGGCTCGCCATCGTGCTCACCGGCATCGCGTGGATCGACCCGCTGGTGAGCCTCGCGATCCTCGCCGTCATCGCCTGGGGCACTTGGGACCTGGCGCGCGACAGCTTCGCGATGGGGCTGCTCGCCGCGCCCGCGCGGATCGACATTGCGCAGGTGAAACAGCATCTTGCAAGCCTCGAGGGGGTCGTGGCGGTCCACGATCTGCACGTCTGGCCGATGTCCACCACCGAAGTCGCGCTGACCGCGCACCTCGTCATGCCGGGCCGCCCGGCCAAGGACAGTTTTCTGCGCGACCTCGCCCAAAGCCTCGAGCGCCGCTTCGGCGTCCACCACGTAACGATCCAGGTCGAAAGCGGCGAGGAGCCTTGCGGCGCGCCCTGCGGGACCGGCTGCTGATGGCGGCCCACCCTCGCCCCCGCCCCACCAACGACGAGGCCCGCGAGGCGCTGCGCGATGCGATGGCGCGGCTCGCCGCCGGGGACCAGGCCGCGCTCGAGGAAATCTACCGCGCGACCCGGGTGAAGCTGTTCGGCATCACCTTGCGTATCTTAGGAGACAGGAAGGAAGCCGAGGACGCCTTGCAGGACGTCTATGTGAACTTGTGGCAGCGGGCCGACCGCTACGATCCGGCGCGCGCCAGCCCCATCGCGTGGCTGGCCGCTTTCGCGCGCAACCGCGCGATCGACCGCCTGCGCACCGGCAAGGTGCGCGGCGGCGCCGTGCCGGTCGAGGAGGCCGCGCCCCTCCCGGACGAGAGCCCGTTGGCTGACGCGCTGCTGATCGATGCCGAGCAGAGCGCGCAGATCCACAAGTGCCTCGCCGAACTCGACCCGCGCACCCAGGAGCACATCCGCGCGGCCTTCTTCGAAGGCTACACCTACGCCCAGCTTGCCGAGCGCGCCGGGGTGCCGCTCGGCACGATGAAGAGCTGGGTGCGCCGCGGGCTCCAGCGGCTGCGCGCCTGTTTTGAAAAGAGCGAGGCGGCATGAGCGGCCCCGAGACCACACCGGACAACGGCGTGACGCGCGACGATCCGATGCTCGCCGCCGAGTGGGCGCTCGGCCTGCTCGAGGGCGAGGAACTGCTCGCCGCGCGCGGGAAATATGCCACCGACCGCGATTTCGCGTGGCGCAAGGAATGGTGGGACGGCTGGTTCGCCCCGCTCTCCGACGGCTTCCCGGGCGCGGAACCGGGCGCGCACGTGTGGGAAGCGATTGCCGCCCGCATCGCCGCGCAGCAGCCGGCCGAGGGGCCCGCAGCATCCGCCGCGAACGTCGTCGCGCTCGAAGCCCGGCTGCGGCGCTGGCAATGGGTCGCGGGGCTTTCGAGCATCGCCGCGGCGGTCGCGCTGGTATGGGGATTTGTGCTCGCGCCCGCGCGCTCGGGAACGGACGCGCAGCAGGCCAGGACCATCGCTGCCGCACCGCTCGTCGCAACCGTGCCGATCGGCGAGAGCGGCCTCAGGCTCGACGTCACCTATATCCCCGAGAGCGAGCGGATGGTGATCGCCGCGATCGGCCTGACGCCCGACGGGGTGCACGATCACGAGCTGTGGCTGGTGCCCGCCGGGGGCGGAATCCCGCAGTCTCTGGGCGTCGTTGCGCCAGGCGAGGTCCACTCCATGCCGCTGCCGCATCCTCTCGCCGAGGCGCTTGAGAAAGGCGCGGGCCTCGTGCTGACGCGCGAACCGCTCGGCGGCAAGCCCGAGGGCCAGGACGCGGGGCCGGTGGTCGCCACGGGCGCATTCAGCCGCGTCTAGGCGCTTCGCCGCAACCGTGCGACCACTCGTCCCTGTCTTGGGCGAGCAGCGCATCCGATCCGCCGTTTGCGCGTAAACCCTTGTGCAAGCGGGAGGGCTTGCACACGTGACATTCAAGAACGGAGAAAAATCGTGAACCCCAAGACGACCCTGACCCTCGCCGTCGGTGCCGCCCTCGCCGCCACCAGCGGCCTCGTTGCCGTGCCCGCCATGGCCGATATGCACAACGCGGCCGCCAAGGCCGACGCGAACATCGTCGAGACCGCGACCAGCACGGGGATGCACAACACCCTCGTGACCGCCGTGAAGGCTGCCGGCCTCGTCGACACGCTGTCCGGCCCCGGCCCCTTCACGGTCTTCGCGCCCACTGACGCTGCCTTCGCCAAGCTGCCCGCCGGCACCGTCGAGACGCTGGTCAAGCCCGAGAACAAGGCGACGCTCACCGCGGTCCTCACCTACCACGCCGTCCCCGGCGCGGTGACCTCGGCCGATCTCGTCAAGCTCATCAACGCCAACGGCGGCAAGGCGACGATCACCACCGTGCAGGGCGGCAAGCTGACCGCCGCGCTCGAGGGCGGCAAGGTCGTGATCACCGATGCCAAGGGCGGCCGCACCACCGTCACCAAGGCGGACGTGAAGACCTCGAACGGCGTGATCCACGTCACCGACGGGGTGTTCCTCCCCGCTTGAGCGGCCTGATCGGCGGGCGCGGTTTCTCGCCCCCATCCCCTCAACCGAGGGGCCGCGCCTTGCCCGACCCCGCCGGACCTTCCCCTTGGGTCCGGTGGGGTTTTTCTTGGCCGGACAGCAAAGCGCATCGGGACAGGGCTCTGCATCCGGCTGCCGCAGGGTTCCGTAGCATTCGAGGCAGGCGGGAGGGCTTGCCGACCGACCCAACCATCCCGCCACGAAAGGCCCCGCCATGAATACCAAGCACATCCTTGCCGCCGCCGCCGCCGCCCTCGCCATGACCGGCGGGCTTGCCGCCCTCCCCGCCGCCGCGCACGGCCACAAGGCGGCGGCCGCTGCAAGGCCGAACATCGTGGAGGTGGCGATGAGCACCGGCGTCCACAACACGCTGGTCACCGCAGTCAAGGCGGCGGGGCTGGTCGACACCCTGTCGAGCCCCGGCCCCTTCACCGTCTTCGCCCCCACCGACACCGCATTTGCCAAGCTGCCTGAGGGCACCGTGGCGACCCTCGTGAAGCCCGCTAACAAGGGCACGCTGACCGGCATCCTCACCTACCACGCGGTCGCAGGCAAGGTGACCAGCGCCGACCTCGTCAAGCTGATCAAGCAGGGGCACGGCGAGGCGGTGATCGAAACGCTCGCGGGCGGCGAACTGACCGCGCGCCTCTCGGGCGGCAAGATCGTGATCACCGACGAAAAGGGCCGTGCCACCGCCGTGACGCAGGCCGATGTCGCGACGTCGAACGGCGTGGTCCATGTGACCGACGGGGTGTTCCTGCCGGCCTGAGTCCGGTTTTCCGGCTGGCGCTGCCCCTCTCCCCCTCATCCCCCACCCGAGGGGCAGCGCTTCCTCCGACCCCGTCCGGCCTTCCTCCAGGGCCGGGCGGGGTTTGGTTTGCGTCGCCGGCAGGAAAGCTTAACCTTTGGCCATGAAAGTCGCCCGAAACGCTCGCTTTCGCACCACCATCATCGCCTCCGCGATCGTTCTCACACTCTCGGCCGCCGCTGTCTGGCAGCTCTCGAAGGCGCGCTGCTTTCAACTGGTGGGCGAAGTGACGTGCCGCGTGAACACCGAGGGCAAGGTGGTCGCCCTGACGTTCGATGACGGGCCCACCCCGGAAGGTGTCGACGCGGTGCTTGCCGCCTTGGGGCCGCGCGGGATCACCGCCACCTTTTTCCTCATAGGCAACCGGATGGAGCGATTCCCCGGTCAGGCCGAGCGCCTCGTCGCTGCCGGGCACGAGCTCGGCAATCACACCTACTCGCACCAGCGCAACCTTGGCCGCTCGCAGGCCTTCTATGCCGCTGAAATCGCGCGAACGGACGCACTGCTGAAGGCCGCGGGAAGCGACACGAACCTATTCCGCCCGCCATTCGGCAAGCGGCTGATCGGCTTGCCGCTGGAAGCTGAGCGCGCCGGTTACCGGACGATCATGTGGGACGTCGAGGATCAGCCCGAGAGATTCACCGAGCCCCGCGCCTTTGCGCAGGACATTCTGGCCCGTGTCCGGCCGGGATCAATCATCCTGATCCACCCGATGTATCAACACAATCACGTCGCGCGCGAAGCGCTGCCGATCATCCTCGATGGCTTGCATTCGCAGGGCTACGAGGTTGTCACCGTCTCCGAGCTGCTGAGGCGCTCCGGGAGCCGCTGACCGGCCGCGCAGCAACCGCAAGGCTGTACACCCGCCCCAGCTTATGGCCTCAAATAGCGAAGCGATGGGCCAACAAAGACGTGAGGAAAGCCAGGGCGGACGGATTTCCGCCGCCCGGCTATTAAGGGCGCAATGACTTACGCCGCCTCTTCCTTCTTCGCAGCCTCGCCGCCATGCACCCGGATCGGTTCCTTCTTGCCCGCGACCACATCGGCGTCGATCACGATTTCGGTGACGCCTTCCATGTCGGGCAGGTCGAACATCGTGTCGAGCAGCAGGCCCTCGACGATCGAACGCAGCCCGCGTGCGCCGGTCTTGCGCTTGATCGCACGCTCGGCGATCGCCTGGAGCGCATCGTCGGTGAAGGTAAGTTCGACGTCTTCCAGCTCGAACAGCTTGCGGTACTGCTTGACCAGCGCGTTCTTCGGCTCCTTGAGGATCGTCACCAGCGCGGGCACGTCGAGATCGTGCAGCGTGGCGATCACCGGCAGGCGGCCGACGAATTCGGGGATCAGGCCGAACTTGAGGAGATCCTCAGGCTCGGACTTCTCGAGCAATTCACCCACGCGGCGCTTATCGGGATCGGCGACATGCGCGCCGAAGCCGATCGAGCGCTTCTGCAAGCGGTCGGCGATGATCTTGTCGAGGCCGGCAAAGGCGCCGCCGCAGATGAACAGGATGTTGGTCGTGTCGACCTGCAGGAATTCCTGCTGCGGATGCTTGCGCCCGCCCTGCGGCGGAACGCTCGCGGTGGTGCCTTCCATCAGCTTCAGCAGCGCCTGCTGCACGCCCTCACCCGAAACGTCGCGGGTGATCGAGGGGTTCTCGGCCTTGCGGGTGATCTTGTCGATCTCGTCGATATAGACGATCCCGTGCTGGGCCTTCTCGACATTGTAGTCGGAGGCCTGGAGCAGCTTGAGGATGATGTTCTCGACGTCCTCGCCCACGTAGCCGGCTTCGGTCAGCGTGGTGGCATCGGCCATGGTGAAGGGCACGTCGAAGGTGCGCGCGAGCGTCTGCGCGAGCAGGGTCTTGCCCGAGCCGGTGGGGCCGACGAGCAGGATGTTCGACTTCGCCAGTTCGACATCGCCCGCCTTGCCGGAGTGCTTGAGCCGCTTGTAGTGGTTGTGCACCGCGACCGAGAGCACGCGTTTCGCCCGGTCCTGGCCGATCACGTAGTCGTTCAAAGTGGTGAAGATGTCCATCGGCGTGGGGATCTCGCCGTCCTTCTTGCCGGCGATCCCGGCCTTGGTCTCTTCACGGATGATGTCGTTGCAGAGCTCAACGCATTCATCGCAGATGAACACGGTGGGGCCGGCGATGAGCTTGCGCACCTCGTGCTGCGACTTCCCGCAGAAGCTGCAGTAGAGGGTGCTCTTGCTGTCGGATCCGCTCAATTTGGTCATTCCTGTGTCCTCGAATCCGCGGCCCGGGGTGCCGAGACAGCCCGGGCGGATTCTGCAAGTGTATCGTTCGCGCGCGATGAATCAACACATCGCGCGGGTTTTCGTGCCCTTACCATGGGGCACGCCTTCGCGAAGGCGCGGGAAAACCACGGCTTGTCGCAGCCTGTCCCGCCGCGGTGCAGATGGCGGGCGCAGCGAGGTAGGGGGTGTTACTCAGGCGCGCCGCCCGAACCGTCCTCGACGCCGGTTTCCTCGTTCTCGGGCCGGGTCTCGAACACCTTGTCGACGAGGCCGAAGGCACGCGCCTCCTCGGCCTCGAGGAAGGTGTCGCGGTCCATCGCCTTCTCGATCTCTTCAAGAGAGCGGCCGGTGAACTTGACGTAGAGATCGTTCATGCGCGCCCGGATGCGCAGGATCTCGCGCGCCTGGATCTCGATGTCGGCGGCCATCCCGCGCGCCCCGCCCGAGGGCTGGTGGACCATGATCCGCGCATTGGGGAGCGCGATCCGCATCCCCGGCTCGCCCGCGGCGAGCAGGAAGCTGCCCATCGACGCGGCCTGGCCGATGCACACCGTCGACACGCGCGGCTTGATGTACTGCATGGTATCGAAGATCGCGAGGCCCGCCGTCACCACCCCGCCCGGCGAGTTGATGTACATGGAAATCGGCTTCGAAGGATTTTCGCTTTCGAGGAACAGCAGCTGGGCGATGATCAGCGAGGCCATGCCGTCCTCGACCTGGCCGTTCACGAAGACGATGCGCTCACGCAGCAGGCGGCTGAAGATGTCGAAGCTGCGTTCGCCCCGGCTGGTCTGCTCGACCACCACCGGCACCAGCGCGCCGGTGACCGGATCGCGGGTGAATTGCCCCTGGGTGCCGTAGGTCTCGCCGGAGTTGCCGAACAGGTCGATCATGTGGGTTCTTCGTCCTTCAGGTGTTTCGTCACGGCTATGTCGGAGCCTCAGGGGCAATTTCAAGGGCGTTTACCTTGTCCCTGTGAATTGCCCGGGGGCGCGCGCCGACGTCACAGGTGTTTTCCCACTTGAGCCGTGGCGCAGGCGTGGCACATCTGTCGGCCATGATCCATCGCACCATCGGCCGATCGGCCCTCGCCCTGCTTCTTGTTACCACCGCCAGCGCCGCGTTTGCACAGGAAGCCGCCGCAGACGACAAGCCGGTGGTCCGGATCGAGGTGCCGAAAGTGGAGCTGCCGCCCGGCGTCGAGAAGCTCGGCCCCAGCAGCGGCCCGGCCGAGGCCACCGCCGTCGGCCAGGTGTACCGGATCATGCGCTTCGACGACGGGCCGCAGGGAATCAACGCGGTGATCGCCCTGGCGCCCGACATCACCGCGCAGGTCCGCGCGGCCCAGCGCCTCCCGCTCAAGGGGCGCACGGTGCTCGTCAAGGACAACATCGAGACCCGCGAACTGCCGACCACCGCCGGCTCCCTCGCCCTCAAGGACAACGCGACGGGCCGCGATGCGCCGCTGATCGCCAAGCTGAGGGCCGCGGGCGGCGTGGTGCTGGGCAAGGCCAACCTCTCCGAATGGGCGAACATCCGCTCCAGCGGATCGACCAGCGGCTGGAGCGCGGTCGGCGGCCTCACCCGCAACCCCTACGCCATCGACCGCAACACCTGCGGCTCCTCCTCCGGCAGCGGCGCAGGCGTGGCGGCGGGCTTCGCATGGGCGGCGATCGGTTCGGAGACCAACGGCTCGATCACCTGCCCCGCGAGCATCAACGGCCTCGTCGGCTTCAAGCCCTCGGTCGGCATCGTCAGCCGCACCCACGTGGTCCCGATCTCCTCGAGCCAGGACACCGCCGGGCCGATGACGAAGACCGTCTACGATGCCGCCCTGCTGCTCACCGCCATCGCGGGCGAAGACCAGGCAGATCCCGTCACGCTGGAGGCGAAGCGGGTCACCGACTACACCGCCGGGCTCGACACAGCCTCGCTGAAGGGTGTGCGGATCGGCGTGCTTCGTGATGCGGCAGGGAGCCGTGCCGACGTGAAGACGCTGTTCGAGGCGGCGCTCGCAGACCTGAAGCGCGCGGGCGCCGAGGTGGTCGATGTCGAGTACAAGCCCTCGCCCGAGATGTGGGCGGCCTCGCTGCCGGTGCTGCTCTACGAGCTGCGGGTAGAGATGGACAAGTACCTCTCCACCCGCCCGGGCACCGGCGGGCCGCGCAGCCTTGCCGACCTCGTCACCTTCAACGCCGCCAACGCGCGCGAGGAGTTGCGCTGGTTCGGGCAGGACCTGTTCGAGCAGGCGCTGAAGACCACCGACGCCGAGGCCTATGCCAAGAACATCGCCACCCTGCGCCGCCTGACCCGCGCCGAGGGGATCGACAAGCTGCTCGCCGACAACAAGGTGAGCTTTCTGGTCGCCCCCACGCAGGGGCCCGCGTGGAGCACCGATCTCGTCAACGGCGACAACTTCAGCGGCCGGATCGGCGCGGGCTATCTCGCCGCGATCGCGGGCTATCCGCATATCACCGTGCCGATGGGCGGGGTCGAGGGGCTGCCGATCGGCCTCAGCATCATGGGCGGCCAGTGGCAGGACCACGAGGTGCTGAAGGCCGGCGCGGCCTACGAAAAAGCGCGGACAGCCAAGCTGCCCGCGCTGACCTTCGCGCCGTGGAAACCGTCGCCCTGATTCTCCCCCTCCCCTCGGGGAGGGGGTCAGGGGGTGGGGGCTCTACCGTCAAGGGAAGGGAGAAGCCCACCCCCCAACCCCTCCCGCAAGCGGGAGGGGAGTTTGGCGCCTTACTTCTTGGCAGCCGCCTTCTTGGCCGGGGCCTTCTTGGCAGGCTTGTCCTCGGCCGGAGCCGCATCCGCCTTGGGCGCGGCCTTCTTGGCGGCAGCCTTCTTCGCGGGCTTGGCTTCTTCTTCGGCAGCAGGCGCTTCCTCGGCGGCCGCTTCCTTCTTGGCCGGAGCCTTCTTCTTGGCGGCAGCCTTCTTCGGAGCCGGAGCGGGCGCGGCGCCGTCCTCGGCCTCGATCGCGGCCTGGAGTTCCTCCACGGTCACTTCACGTTCCGTGACTTCGGCCTTGTCGAACAGGAAGTCGACGACCTTGTCCTCGTAAAGCGGCGCGCGCAGCTGGGCGGCGGCCATCGGCTCGGACTGGATGTACTGCACGAAACGCTCGCGATCCTCGGGGCGATACTGCATCGCCGCCTGCTGGATCAGCATGGACATTTCCTGCTGGCTGATCTCGACGCCGTTCGCCTGGCCGATTTCCGAGAGCAGCAGGCCGAGGCGCACGCGGCGCTCGGCGATGGAGCGGTACTCGTCCTTCTCGTCCTCGATCTGCTTGAGCGCGGCAGCCGGATCTTCCTCGCTGGCGGCTTCCTGCTGGAGCTGCTGCCAGATCTGCGCGAACTCGGCCTCGACCATGGTGCCCGGCACCTCGAAGCTGTGACCCGCGGCCAGCTGATCGAGCAGGGCGCGCTTCATCGCGGTGCGGGTGAGGCCGGCGGTCTGCTGTTCGAGCTGGCCCTTCATGATCTCGCGCAGCTTGTCGAGGCTGTCGAGGCCGAGGCTCTTGGCGAAGTCCTCGTCGATCTTGGTCTCGCCCTCGACCTTCACCGCCTTCACGGTGATGTCGAAGGTCGCTTCCTTGCCGGCGAGGTGCGCGGCCTGGTAGTTCTCGGGGAAGGTGACCGTGATGGTCTTTTCCTGCCCGGCCTTAACGCCGACGAGCTGGTCCTCGAAGCCGGGGATGAAGGTGCCCGAGCCGAGCACCAGCGCGGCGTCCTCGGCCTTGCCGCCTTCGAACTCGACGCCGTCCAGCTTGCCGACGAAGTCGATGATCAACTGGTCGCCGTCAGCGGCCTTCTTCGTCTTGGGCGCGTCGGTGTAGCTCTTGTTCTGCGACGCGATGTTGCCCAGCGCCTCGTCGACCTGTTCGTCGGTCACGGGCACGACGAGCTTCTCGAGCTTGAGGCCGTCGATCGCCGGCGCCTCGATGGTCGGCAGCACTTCGAGGCTGACGGTGATCGCGGCGTCCTTGCCTTCCTCGTAGTCCTCGTTGAGGCCGATCTCGGGCTGCATCGCCGGGCGCAGCGCCTCGTCGCGGATCAGCTTGTCGACCGATTCGCGGATCGTGTCGTTGACCACTTGGCCGTGCAGCGCCTCGCCGTGCATCTTCTTCACGAGGTTCGCGGGCACCTTGCCAGGGCGGAAGCCGGGCATGCGGACCTGCGGCGCGATCTTTTTGATCTCGGCCTCGATCTTGGCGGCGAGTTCCGCGGCGGTGATCGTGATCGTGTAGCCGCGCTTGAGGCCTTCGTTGACGGTCTGCTGGGTCTGCATGGGAACTGGTGGTGCCTTCTACGCTAGAAATCCGTAAGGTCGGGACTGGCCGCGCGCGGCGAATTGGTGCGGGCGAAGGGACTCGAACCCCCACATCTTGCGATGCCAGAACCTAAATCTGGTGCGTCTACCAATTTCGCCACGCCCGCTTGCCCGAACGAAGCCGCGCGGGAAGCATGGCCCCCCGCGCGTATCAGCGAGCGCCCTTATCCGTCTCGCGGGAAAAGGGCAAGCGCAACACGCTTGATGCCCGGCCAATCCACCGATAGAGGCGCGGGCCATGAGCGAAGAAACCCCCGAAACCGCCCCCGTCGCGTCCGGCAACGACGTTCCGCCCGATCGCCTGTCGGTCAATCCGCGCAGCGAATTCTTCGACGCGGAGAAGCTCCAGCGCGGGGTCGGCATCCGCTTCAAGGACCGGGTGCGCACCGATATCGAGGAATACTCGATTTCCGAAGGCTGGGTGCGGGTGCAGGCGGGCAAGGCGGTCGATCGCAAAGGCCAGCCGCTGACGATCAAGCTCACCGGCCCGGTCGAGGCGTGGTATGAGGATCTGGGCGACAACCCGCCGGTCGCCCGAAAGGACTAAGGCGCAGGGCTGAGGCCCCTCCCAGCTTGCCAAAAGGGGCGTTTGCGCCCACTTGGGCCGGGCCATGTCCCTCCCCAAGAAGCCTGAAGTCGTCATCATCGGCCGCCCCAACGTGGGCAAGTCCACGCTGTTCAACCGGCTGGTGGGCAAGAAGCTCGCGCTGGTCGACGACCAGCCGGGCGTGACCCGCGACCGCCGGATGGGCGACGCGGTGATCGCGGGGCTACACTTCACGATCGTCGACACCGCCGGGTGGGAGGACGAGGACGAGCTTTCGCTCCCCGGGCGGATGCGCAAGCAGACCGAGGCGAGCCTCGCGGGCGCGGACGCGGCGGTCTTCGTGGTCGACGCGCGCGCGGGGCTGACGCCGCTCGACGAGGAAATCGCCCGCTACCTGCGCGAGCAGGAGGTCCCCGTCGTGGTCGTCGCCAACAAGGCGGAAGGGGCGGCTGCCGAGGCGGGGGTGCTGGAAGCCTACGCCCTCGGCCTCGGCGAGCCGCTTGCCATGTCGGCCGAGCATGGCGAGGGCGTCGCCGATCTGTTCGGCGGGCTGTGGCCGATCATCGGCGCCAAGGCCGAGGAATGGGAAGAGGCGAACGAGATCGCCCGCGCCGAGTGGCGCGAGATGGACGAGGAAGACCGCCCCTCCGGCCCTCTAAAACTCGCCATTGTCGGGCGGCCCAATGCGGGCAAGTCCACTCTCATCAACCGGCTGCTCGGCGAAGACCGCCTGCTGACCGGCCCCGAAGCCGGCATCACCCGCGATTCGATTGCGATCGACTGGCAATGGACCGATCCCAAATCGGGCGAAACCCGCGAGATCCGCCTGATTGACACCGCGGGGATGCGCAAGAAGAAGAACGTCACCGAGAAGCTCGAAAAGCTTTCCGTGGCGGATGGGCGCCGGGCGGTGGACTTTGCCGAGGTCGTGGTGCTGCTGCTCGACGCGACGCAGGGCCTCGAGCATCAGGACTTGAAGATCGCCAGCCTCGTCCTCGAGGAAGGCCGCGCGCTGATGATCGCGATCAACAAGTGGGACGTGGCGGAGGACGCGAGCAAGCTGTTCAACGGCATCCGCGCGGCGCTCGACGATGGGTTGGCGCAGGTGCGCGGGCTACCGCTGTTCGCGGTGAGCGCCAAGACCGGCAAGGGCTTGGACCAGATGCTCGGCGCCGCCTTCGAGCTGCGCGAGGCGTGGTCGAAGCGTGTCTCCACCTCGGCCCTCAACCGCTGGTTCGATGACGCGATGGAAGCCAACCCGCCTCCTGCCCCCGGCGGCAAGCGGATCAAGCTGCGCTACATCACCCAGGCGGGAACGCGCCCCCCGCGCTTCGTGATCTTCGGTAGCCGCCTCGACCTCCTCCCCAAGAGCTACGAGCGCTATCTCGTCAACGGCATCCGCGCGAAGCTCGGCTTCGATGCGGTGCCGGTGCGCGTGACGCTCAAGACCAACAAGAACCCCTACGCCAAGGACGGGTGATGGCGAGCCTCGACCTCCTTGCAGCGGTCCTCCACACACCCTTCGCCAGCGAGCTCCTCGAGCGCACCGCCTCCACCCCGCGCGTGCAGCAGGTGGTACAGCTGAGCCTTGCGCCCGCCTTCCTCCTGTCGGGGATCGGCGCGATCATGAATGTCATCATGAGCCGCATGATCTGGATCGCCACGCGGATCGAGAACCTCGAGGCGCGGATCGAGGAGCAGCGCACCGCCAAGCAGGCGCGCGAGATCGCGTGGCTGATACGCCGCCGCAAGCTGATGCAGGGCGCGGTCATGTTCACGACGGCGGCGGCGGTGATGATCAGCCTCGTCATCGGCCTGTTGTTCATCTCCGCCTACATCCTCGCGCAGATCGGCACGCTGATCGCCGGCTTCTGGGTGCTGACCATGGCGCTGCTGGTGACGGGCCTCGGCTTCTTCCTGTTCGAAACGCGCCTGGCCGCGCGCGGGCACCAGCTGCACAAGGATTAGGCGGCGCCGCGGGTAGCGAAAAGGCCGAAGGTCTGGCCGCGCCCGATCGTGTGCCAAGAAGCGGCAGACGACGAGCGACCCGCGGGGACAATCCATAAACGAAGGGGCAGGATCGCGCCACGACCCTGCCCCATTTTTCATCAGCCCTTCGGCTTTCCCTTAGCGACTCAGCTGTCGCCTGCCGGGGCGCTCTGCAGCTGCACGTAATTGTGCAGGCCCATGCGCTCGATCAGCTCGAACTGGGTTTCGAGGAAGTCGACGTGCTCCTCCTCGTTCTTGAGGATGTATTCGAACAGGTCGCGGCTGACATAATCGCGCACGCTCTCGCTGTATTCGATCGCGTCGCGCAGCAGCGGGATCGCCTCCTCCTCGAGCGCGAGGTCGGCGCGCAGGATCTCCTCGACGGTCTCGCCGACCTTCAGCTTGTGGATTGCCTGGAAATTGGGCAGCCCGTCGAGGAACAGGATCCGCTCCGCCAGCTTGTCGGCGTGCTCCATCTCCTCGATCGATTCCTTGCGCTCATAGGCGGCAAGCTTGGTCACGCCCCAGTGCGAGAGCACGCGGTAGTGTAGCCAGTACTGGTTGATCGCGGTCAGCTCGTTGGTGAGCGCCTGGTTCAGATAGTCGATGACCTTGGGGTCGCCCTTCATGGGAATGTCCTTTGCGCAATGTCAAAGCCGGGTTGCGGCATTGGCGTCAGTTTAGACGCTGCCGAGGGCTCTACGCAAGGGCGGGCGAGGAAAAATCTTTGCGAATCAGTCGCTTGCGAGCCGTTCGCAATCGCGGGTCAGGCGGCTTCTACTGCGAGGAAATCGCAGCGCGCAGCGGCGCGTTCGGCGTCGATGATTTCCTGCGCTTCATCAAGGCACTGGCCGCAATTCGGGCGCTTGCCGAGGCAGGCATAGGTCGCCTCGGCATCGCCATCACAGGCGAGCGCGGCTTTGCGCAAATCATTCTCACGGATGGCGTTGCAAATGCAGATGTACATGACCGCTCGAATCACTCCTGCGAGGCGTTTGCAGGAGCGAATGTATGCGAGTTATTCTCAATAACAAGGGCGTTCTCGCAGGAGCCCTCATCGGACGAACCCTGATGCGGCTCACTTCCTGAGCGGGAAGACCTTCCGATAGGTGAGGCAGCGCCACAGCCACTCGAGCGGGCCGTAGTTGAAGCGCGCGAGCCATGGCTTGGACCACACCAGCATCGCGATCCAGGCGAGCACCATGACGATGTAGAGCTTCGGCCGGTTCAGCTGCCCGAACAGCCCGAGCGCCCAGCCGTGGAAGACGAACATCATCACGATCGAGGTGCCGAGGTAATTGGTGAAGGCCGCCCGCCCTGCCGCGCGCACCCGCTCGCCCAGCCAGCCGGTCGCCGAGGGTGCCCAGGCGACCAGCAGCGCGGCAAGGCCCACGGTCATCACGAGGCGCGGCAGTGCGCTCATCCCGATGAAGGCGGCGAAGGTGCCGTAGAAGCTGAAGCCGTCGGCCTGCATGACGAGACCGATCGCGAGGTGCGCGAGCGCGCCGAGGACGAAGGCGGCCGCGCCCCAGCGGATCATTGTCGCCCGCGCGAACGCGCCCGAAAAGAAGCCGAACCGGTAGAGCGCCATGCCGATCAGCATCAGCGGCAGGGTCTCGAAGCCGAACAGGAGCAGGTTCTGGAACGGCTCCAACCCCTGCTCGCCGAGGCGGTGCGCGGTCAGCGCTGCGTAGTCGCCCGAAGCGATTGCGTCGCTGGGGATGTCGTCGCGGGCGAGCTCGGTGGCGATGCCCTGCGTGAGGGCGGTGCGCTGCTCGGCCAGCTCGGGCGTGGATTCGCCGAAGGGCGTCGTCAGGATCAGCCACGGCACCACCGTTCCGGCATAGAAGAGACAGCCGAGGAGGTAGCCCGCGATCCCGATGCCGAGCTGGGTCTTGGGACGCCACTTCATGCACAAGAGCGCGAGAAGGCCGTAGGCGGCGTAGCCGAACAGGATGTCGCCGAACCAGATGAAATAGAAATGGATGAGGCCGAAGCAGGCGAGGATGACAAGGCGCCAGGCCTGGAGCCAGCGCGTGCCCCCCCGCGCCCAGGCCTTCTCCATGAACAGCACCATGCCCGCGCCGAACAGGAGCGTGAACAGCCCGCGCATCTTGCCGTCGATGAGGACGAACTGGACGATCCACAGCCAGCCGCCGGGATCGCCCGCAGGCACAAGGAAGGAGGCGGGTTTGAAGTAGGCGCTGGCGGGCTGGCCGAAGGCGACGATGTTGGCCCACAGGATGCCCATCACGGCAAGGCCGCGGATGAAGTCCAAGGTCTCGATGCGCTCGGCCGCCGCGACGGGCGCGATCGCGGCGCCTGCGGCAGCGGGCGTGACGGTCTCGTAATCCGCGGCGCCCGCGACAATGTCGGTCATGGCTGATCCCCCAAAGCCTGTTGACGGGCGGGAGATTAGCGGTTCCGCGCGCCTTGGGAAGACCCTCCCGCCCTGCTCTGCACGTCTTTCGCCGAGCGGGTCAGCCCTGCCCGGCGACCACGCAGGCCTTGCCTTCGCGCTTCAGGGAGGCACAGGCGCGGGCCGCGTCGGCCTCGCTGGCAAAACCGGTGGCGAGCAGACGGGTGAGATTGCCGCTCGGCACCAGCGCCTTGCTGGTGCCCGAAAGCGCGGCGTGCCTGCCGACCTCCTTCCACATCCGCTCGGCATTCGCCGCAACGCCGAAAGCGCCGAGCTGCACGCGCCACCGGCCCTTGCCGGCATTCGCCTGCGGTGCAGGGCGCGGCGCCGGGACCGCGCCGGGCGCGGCAGCGATCATCGTCGCAGGGGCAGCGGCCGATTTCGGGGCCGGCGGCAGCCCGGCGGGCTTGGGAGCGACGATGGCAGCGGCGGCGCGGCCCGGCTGGGTCACGGCAGCAGGCGACCGGGGGCCCGGCGCCTTGCCGGAGACAGCCGCAGGCTGGACCGCAGGCCGCGCCCCCAATTCGGCGGCGGCGAGCTCGGCGGAGCGCTGCGAACGCGCGCGCGCCTCGAGGTCGCGCGCGAGCGACTGCGCCTGCACCTTCTGCGGCTGCGGCACATACTTGTCCATCTGCGCCAGCGCATCGCGCGCCTGCGGCAGCCCCGCCCCGTTGGCCAGGGTCATCAGCGCATAGGCGCGCACCCAGTCCTTCGCCACGTAATCGGCGTTGAAGTGCGACAGGCCCAGCACATATTGCGCGCGCGGATCGCCGCGCTCGGCAGCCGCCTTGATGAGCGGCATCGCCTTGGCCTGCTCGCCCTCCTGGAACAGCATCAGCCCGTAATTGTCGGCCGCCTTGACGTGGCCGAGGCTGGCGGCCTGTTCGTAGAGCTTGCGCGCCCGGGCATTGTCGATCTCGACCCCGCGCCCGAGGCGATAAGCCTGGGCGAGGTTGAACAGCGCATCGGGATCGCCCGCAGCGGCCGGTCCCTGCCATTCGACCACGGCCTTCTTGAAGTCGCCCGCGCTCCAGGCGTCGACCCCGGCCTTGACGTCGGCCAGCGCCGGCCCTGCCAGCATCGCCAGCGCCGCCACGCCTGTCGCGGCAGCGGTCAGCCGAGCGCCCATGCCCGCAAGGTTCCACAGCTTGGTCATCGTCATCGCTTTGCCTCGTTCAACGCGGATGGTGAGATTCCTTCGCTCGGCTTTAGCGCGAATATGGTTAGCAAATGGTAGCCAACCGATCAGGCCCCGACCGCCGGCACACGGCCATTCGGCGTGCCGCGGGATGTTTGTCGCCCTCAAGGCGTTAACCCTAAATTAGGGGTATCCTGCGAAGCCATGCACGACCCGCCGTTGTCAGGCGCCGCAATCGGGCGGCACGCAGCGGCATCATGCATGGGGGACCCAGGCGTTGCGTGTACTCGCTTTGGCATCGCAGAAAGGCGGATCGGGGAAGACCACCCTGTCCGGACATCTCGCCGTTCAGGCCCAGCGCGCCGGCGCCGGGCCGGTCGTGCTGATCGATATCGACCCGCAAGGGAGCCTCGCCGACTGGTGGAACGAGCGCGAGGCGGAATATCCCGCCTTCGCCCAGACCACCGTGGCCCGGCTCGCCAATGACCTTCAGGTGCTGCGCAGCCAAGGCTTCAAGTTGGCGGTGATCGACACCCCGCCGGCGATCACCATGGCGATCCAGTCGGTCATCTCGGTCGCCGAACTGATCGTCGTGCCGACCCGCCCTTCCCCGCACGATCTGCGCGCCGTGGGTGCCACCGTCGACCTGTGCGAGCGGGCGGGCAAGCCCCTGGTGTTCGTCGTCAACGCCGCGACGCCCAAGGCGAAGATCACCTCGGAGGCCGCCGTCGCGCTGTCGCAGCACGGCACCGTCGCGCCGATCACGCTCCACCACCGCACCGACTTCGCCGCCTCGATGATCGACGGCCGCACCGTGATGGAAGTCGATCCCGAAAGCCGCTCGGCGGCCGAGATTGCCGCGTTGTGGCGCTATATCGCCGACCGGCTGGAAAAGAACTTCCGCCGCACCGTGTTCTCGCCCGCCCCGAACGGCGCGATGCAGATGGGCGGCGTCCCGCGTCCGGCCGGCGGCTTCGGTCGCCGGGTGGCCCAGTAAGCGCGAACGGGGGCCCGAGCACCATGTCCGAATCCGGTTTCGCCTCGCTCGGCCCGTCGCTGCTGGCCCGCAAGGGCGGCGCCAAGCCCGCCATGCGTCCGCAGGTCGCCCCGCTGGTCGCCGACGCGGTGCCCGCCGGGCCCATTGCCGAGGAACAACTCGAGGATCTCGGCTGGAACGACATGGGCCACGATGACGACGCCGGCGGCGAAGTGGTCCCCATCAGCACCGCAATATCGCCCGATTTCGAAGCGCCCGGTCCGATCATCCGTCGCCAGCAGCGCCGGCTCGAGGAACGCGTGCTCGCCGATGCGGCGATGACCGGTCCCGAAAATCACGACGCGGCAGGTGACGAGGAAGAGGATTACGAGGAAGCCGACGAAGCGCTCGACGGCGAGTATGCCGGCGAATCGCTCTACGCCCCGCTCGCGCCCGCGCCGGTCGCCGCAGCCGCGCCGCGCGTCACGGCGGCCCGCACCTACACCCGCGTGCCCGCCGTGCAGTCGGGCCGCCGCGCTGCCTTCACCCTGCGGCTCGATGCCGACCGCCACCTCAAGCTGCGCCTCGCCGCGACCATGCAGGGCGTGAGCGCGCAGGTGCTGGTGACCGAGGCACTGGACCGCCTGCTCGCCGAATATGACGAACTCGATCTCATCGCCAACCACCTCAAGCGCCACTGACCGGCGCGAAGCACGACACATGAACAGCCAGGATCAACGGGGGAATTCGACCATGGACCGCAAGCTCAAGACCGGACGCCTGACGGGCCCGCGCCTCGCGATGGCCGCCACCACCGCCATCGCCGCGCTGGCCCTGCCCGGCTGCACCACCGCCTCCGCGCCGCCCGCCGACCTGTCGTTCAGCAGCGCCAAGGGCGCGCTCGCCAAGGGCCAGGTCGACAAGGCCATTGCGCACGCCGAGGCCGCCGTGCTCGCCGATCCGCGCAACCCCGGCTTCCGCGCCCTGCTCGGCGCCGCCTATCTCGAAGCGGGCCGTTTCCAGTCCGCCGCGACCAGCTTCGGCGACGCGCTCGATCTGGGTGACGAGAACCCGCGCACCGTGCTGAGCTTCGCGCTCGCCAAGATCGGGCTCGGCCAGGGCCAGGCGGCGGCGGCGCTGCTCGATCAGTATGCCGACATCCTCGATCCCGCCGACCTCGGTCTGGCCCTGGCGCTGGCCGGGCAGCCCGAGCGCGGGGCGGGCGTGCTGGTGAACGCGGTCCGCGCGAGCGAGGAGGCCTCGCCCAAGCTGCGCCAGAACCTCGCCTACACCTACGCGCTGGGCGGCAACTGGCGGATGGCGCGGGTCATGGCCGCCGAGGATGTGCCCGCCGACCAGATCGACGCGCGCCTTGCCGAATGGGCAGCGAATGCCGCGCCCGAACTGTTCCAGCAGCGGATCGCCGCGCTGCTCGACGTGACGCCGCGCGCCGACAGCGGCCAGCCGCAGCGTCTCGCGCTCGCCAACTTCCCGGCGCAGGCCACCATGGTCGCCGAGGCTGCGGCGCAGGCCGATGTCCCCGCCGCGGACGAGGCGCCGGTGCAGGTTGCCTCCGCCGATCCCTCGCCGGCGTTCAACGAAGCCTTCGCGCCGGCCGCGCCCTCGGTCGAGACGGTCGATCCGGCCGCCTATGCGGCTCCGCGCTATGTTTCGAACCCGGTGGTGCAGCAGCTCGCCAGCAGCGCCGCACCGCGCCGCACGGCCGGCGCTCCGCGCGTTGCCGAGGTCGCCCAGCAGCGCCGCATGGCCGCGACCGCCATGGCGGCGGAAGCGCCCGCATCCAAGGAGCCGAGCACGCACCTCGTGCAGCTCGGGGCCTACGACAGCAAGCTTGAGGCCGAGCGCGGCTGGACCATGCTCAAGGCAAAGTTCCCGCAGCTCAAGGATCGCAAGGGCGTGATCACCCAGGCGGTGGTCGACGGCCGCACCTTCTGGCGCGTCGCCGCCGAGGGCTTCGGCCAGTCGGGCGCCAAGGCGATGTGTTCGACGGTCAAGTCGGCCGGCCGCGGCTGCTTCGCCTATGCCGCCACGAACCCGCCCAAGGGCGCGGTCGCGGATCGCCCGGTGCAGGTCGCTGCGCGCAGCCGCTGAAACGCATCACGGTTCACCCAATGAGCACTTTGGCTCCCGGAAGGCTCCGCGCCTTCCGGGAGTTCTTTTGTGTCGCATGTAGGAAATGGTCTGGTTGACGTTCGCGGCCGCGGACCTGCGCACCGAATGACTTTTGTGAACAAGACGGCTCAGATGCCGAGCCGGACCCCGCCCTTCCACAGGCCCAGCACACGCCCCTGCGCACCTTGACGGTCGAAGGGGGTGTTGTCGGCGGTCGCCTCCATCTTGCGCCGGTCGATGATCCACGGTGCATCGGGGTCGATCAGCGCGAGGTCGGCTTCCAGCCCTGCCGCGAGTTCCCCGGCGGGCACGCCGAGCAGACGGGCCGGGTTGCGCGAAAGGCAGTCGAAGGCGCGCTCCAGGCCGATCACCCCGTCGCGCACCAGCCCCAGGGTGATGGCGAGCAGCGTCTCTGCGCCTGCCATCCCCGGCGCGGCATCGGCGAAGGGCAGGCGCTTGTCCTCGGGCCCGCGCGGATCGTGGCCGCTGGCGATGACATCGACCGTGCCGTCGGCGATCGCGGCAAGCGCCGCCTGCCGGTCGGCCTCGCTGCGCAAGGGCGGCGAGAGGCGGGTGAAGGTGCGGAAGTCGGCGATGGCGAGGTCGGACAGCATGAAATGCGCTGGCGTGATCCCGCAGGTCACCGGCAGCCCCCGCGCCTTCGCCGCGCGGACCAGATCGAAGCCGCGCGCGGTCGTCACCTGCCGGATATGCAGCCGCGCCCTTGCCAGCTCGGCCAGCGCGATGTCGCGGGCGATGGCGAGCGCTTCGGCCTCGGCGGGTGCGGCGGGCAGGCCGAGCCGCGTGGCGATCTCGCCCGCGGTGGCCGCCGCCTCGCCGACCAGGCCGCCGTCCTCGGCATGAGTGACGACCACCAGACCCAGCATCGCCGCATACTGGAGCAGCCGCAGCATCACGCCGCTGTCGGCGATCCAGCGCCGCCCGGTGGCGATACCCTTGGCGCCCGCCTCCTGCATAAGCGCCAGCTCCGCAAGCTCGCGCCCCTCGAGCCCTTTGGTGGCGGCGGCGAGCGGATGGACCCAAAGGTCGGGCTTGCCGGACTTGGCGATGAAGCCGACCCGGCTAGGCAGGTCGAGCGGCGGCGACTGATCGGGCATGAGCGCTGCGCGGGTGATCCCGCCGAAGTGGAAGGCGGGCTTGTCGATCGCGAAAACCCCGAAATCGACGAGGCCTGGAGCGAGAAGCTTGCCGCGGGCATCGACCACCATGTCGCGGCTTTGCGCCGCGACTCCGGCCCCGATCGCGTCGATGACCCCGCCACAACATCGCAACGCACCGTCGATGACCCCCGCACGAGTGACCAGCTGCGCGTTGACGATGGTGAGCGGCTCCGCCTGTCTCATCCCGACCTCCGTTCGTGTCGAGCGCAGTCGAGACACCGATGCGCAATGCCTCTCGACTTCGCTCGAGGCGAACGGGAAGAACCACGCCGGATCACGCCCAGCCCTCCAGCCCGCGTGCGCCGCGCGTCAGCACATCGAGGCAGGCCATGCGGATCGCCACCCCCATCTCGACCTGCCGGGTGATCAGCGAGCGGCCCGCAAGATCCGCGACATCGCTGTCGATCTCGATCCCGCGGTTCATCGGCCCGGGGTGCATGACAAGCGCATCGGGCCGGGCGAGCGCGAGGCGCTTTGTCGTCAGCCCGTAGAGATGACGATATTCGCGCGGGGACGGCACGAACTGCCCGCTCATCCGCTCGGACTGGAGGCGCAGCATCATCACCACCTCCGCGCCCTCGAGCGCCTCGTCGAAGCGGTGGTGGACCTCCACCCCCATCGCCTCGACGCCGGCCGGCATCAGCGCCGGCGGCGCGCAGACCCGCACCTTGGCGCCCAAGGCAGTGAGGCACAGGATGTTCGAGCGCGCGACCCGGCTGTGCAGGATGTCGCCGCAGATCGTCACCGTCAGCCCGGTGAAATCCTCCGCCCCTTCCCCGCGCTCCGCAAGTGCATGGCGCAGGGTCAGCGCATCGAGCAAGCCTTGCGTCGGGTGCTCGTGCTGCCCATCGCCGGCATTCAGCACCGGGCAATCGACCTTGTCCGCAATGAGGCGCGTCGCACCCGAAGAGCCGTGGCGGATCACGATCGCATCGGCGCGCATGGCATTCAGCGTGATCGCGGTGTCGATCAGCGTCTCGCCCTTCTTCACCGAGCTTTGCGCGGCGTGCATATTGACCACGTCAGCGCCGAGCCGCTTGCCCGCGATCTCGAAGGAGAGGAGCGTGCGGGTGGAATTCTCGAAGAAGGCGTTGATGATGGTGAGGCCCGCCAGAAGGTCGGTGTGCTTGGCGCTCTGCCGGTTCAGCGCCACCCACTGCTCGGCCTCGTGGAGGAGGTAGAGGATCTCGTGGCGCTGGAGATGGCCGATGCCGGTGAGGTCGCGGTGCGGGAAAGCAAGGCGCCCGGCCGGAAAGCGGCCCGGCGTCGAGGAAGGTGCGGTCGTTGCCATCGAAGCCACGCCCTTAGTCGAGCCGCATCGCCCGCTCAACCCGCCCTCTTGCGCTTTCCGATAGAAGTTGCCCGGCAAAGCCCCTAGATCGTCCCGGCAAGGCAAAAGGGACATCGGATGAGCTTCGTCGGCAAGGTGTGGAAGGTCCTCGTCGGGATCAAGGACGGGCTCGTCCTGTTGTTCATGCTGCTGTTTTTCGTGGCCCTGTTCGGCATCCTTTCGGCGCGGCCCAATCCGGGTGCGGTCAAGGACGGTGCTCTCCTCGTCGACCTGTCGGGGACCATCGTCGAGGAGAAGTCCTCGCTCGATCCGATTGCGGTGCTCCTCTCGCGCAGCGCCCCCGTCGGCGAGGTGCGCGCGCGCGACGTGACCCGCGCGCTCGATGCCGCGGTGACCGACGCCCGCGTCAAGGCGGTGGTGCTCGACCTCGGCACCTTCCTCGGCGGTGGGCAGGTCCACCTCACCGAGATCGGCGCGGCGATGGACCGCGTGCGCAAGGCCGGCAAGCCGGTGCTCACCTGGGGCATCGGCTATGCCGACGACCATATGCTGCTCGCCGCCCATGCGAGCGAGGTGTGGCTCGATCCGATGGGGGTGGCGGTGATCGCCGGACCGGGCGGCAGCAACCTCTACTATGCCGGCCTGCTCGAGAAGCTGGGCGTGACCGCGCGCGTCTACCGGGTGGGCGAGTTCAAGGCAGCAGTCGAACCGTGGACGCGCACCTCGATGTCCGAGGAAGCGCGGGCCAATATCGGCGGGCTCTACGGCGCGCTGTGGGAAGAGTACAAGGCCAGCGTCACGCGTGCCCGGCCCAAGCTGCAACTCGCCAAGGTCACGGGCGATCCCCAGGCGTGGATCGAGAGCGCGCAGGGCAACATGGCGCAGGCGGCGCTCGCGGCGGGGCTTGTCGACAAGCTCGGCGACAAGACGCAGTTCGGCGCGCGGGTCGCCGAACTGGCCGGCAAGGACAGCTTGGACAAGACGCCCGGCAGCTTCGCGAAGAGCGAGCTCGCCCCCTATCTCGCCGACATCGGCGACAAGCGGCCGGGCAAGAAGATCGGTGTCGTCACCATCGCCGGCGAGATCGTCGACGGCGAGGCAGGCCCCGGCACCGCCGGGGGCACGCGGATCGCGAAGCTGCTCGACGATGCGCTCGACGATGATCTGGCCGGGCTGGTGGTGCGAGTCGATTCGCCAGGGGGATCGGTGACCGCCTCCGAGGAGATCCGCCGCGCTGTCCAGCGTTACCGCGACCGCAAGATTCCCGTCGCCGTGTCGATGGCCAACCTCGCGGCGAGCGGCGGTTACTGGGTCGCCACCCCCGGCGAACGGCTTTTCGCCGAACCCGCCACCGTCACCGGCTCGATCGGCGTTTTCGCCGTCCTGCCGACCTTCGAGAACGCCGCCCCGCGCCTTGGCGTGACGGCGGACGGGGTGCGCACCACGGCACTGTCGGGCCAGCCCGACCTCGTCGGCGGCTTCACCCCGGCGATGGACAGCCTGCTGCAAGCCAACATGACCGGCACCTACCGCAACTTCCTCGGCCTTGTCGCCAAGGCGCGGCGGATGCCGGTGGAGCGGGTCGACGCGATCGGCCAGGGACAGGTCTGGGACGGCGGCACGGCCCGGCAGAACGGGCTGGTCGACGAATTCGGCGGCCTCCCCGAAGCGCTCGCCTGGGTGGCGGGCAAGGCCGGGGCCAAGGAGGGGGAGTGGCACGCGGTCTATCTGGGCGAAAGCGGCAACGATTACGATTCCCTGATCCGCCGCCTCGTCACCGAGCGGAGCAGCCCGGCGACGGGGGCTGGAGATCTCTTCGCGATGACCGCGCTGCGCGGCGAGGGCCTCGCCAGCCGTCTCGGCCGCGACCTCGCACGGCTGACCGGCACCCGGGGCATTCAGGCGCTGTGCGTGGCGTGCCCGGCGGGGGCTCAAGTGCCGGACGGCGGTGGATCGCGGCAATCTGGCGGGCTTCTCGGCGTGCTGGCCTGGCTCACCGGCGACTAAATGCGCCCGGCCCGACGGCGGTGCTTGCCAAGCCTGCCCGACCCCATTAAAGGCGCGCCCCTGTCCGGGCCGCATGGCCTTCCGGGCGGGCGCGTAGCTCAGCGGTAGAGCACACCCTTCACACGGGTGGGGTCACAGGTTCAATCCCTGTCGCGCCCACCATCTTTCCGATGGCTTGGGAGAGATGGCGCTGGTTCTTGCCAGAAAAACTTGGAGATGGGCCGCGAGCTCAGCCGGCCAGATGGCTCGATCACGCGCGTACCTTTGAGCATCCCGTCACCCGCGATCAGCGATAGGTCGTGATCGATCCCGGATCCATTCGACAGCCGCATCAGTCATTCTGATCGGGTCCGGCGGGCCGCCGCACGCCAATGCCTCAGCAAGCCGCGACGTTCACCGCAAGCCCGCCAAGGCTGGTCTCCTTGTATTTCGAGGACATATCGATGCCCGTCTGGCGCATCGTTTCGATCACCTGATCGAGCGAGACCTTGCCCACCTCGTGGCTGTGGAGCGCGAGGCGTGCGGCGTTGACCGCCTTGACCGCGCCGATGGCATTCCTCTCGATGCAGGGGATCTGCACGAGACCGCCGACCGGATCGCAGGTCAGGCCGAGGTTGTGCTCCATCCCGATCTCGGCGGCCGCGGCGACCTGCTGCGGTGTGCCGCCCCACACCGCAGCAAGCCCGGCGGCCGCCATCGAGCAGGCGACGCCGACCTCGCCCTGGCAGCCCATCTCCGCGCCCGAGATCGAGGCGCGCTGCTTGTAGAGAATCCCGATGCCGCCCGCCGTCAGCAGGAAGCGCCGCGCCTGATCCTGCGCCCGCTCCCCATCGGAACAATATTGCCGCAGCACCGCCGGAATGATCCCCGCCGCGCCGTTGGTGGGGGCGGTGACGACCCTTCCGCCGGCAGCGTTCTCCTCGTTTACCGCCATGGCGAAGAGGTTGAGGCGGTCCATCAGCGCCTCGGCCTCGTTGGCGGGGGCGGCGGTGAGCTTGCGCCACAACTCGGGCGCGCGGCGGCGGACCTGGAGGCCGCCGGGCAGGTGCCCCTCCTGCGTCAGCCCCCGGTCGATGCAGGCGCGCATCGCGGCGAGCAGGCGGTCGATCCCGGCGAGCGTCTCGGCCTCCGGGCGCCATACGGCCTCGTTGGCGAGCACCACGGCGGCGATGTCGCGATCATGCGTCTCGCACAGCTGGAGCAGCTCCGCGCCCGACGCATAGGGCAGCGCCGCGCGGACCGGGCTCGCGACAAGATCGTCGGCGCTCGGCGCGGCAAGCTGGCGCGCCGAGGCGATGAACCCGCCGCCGGTCGAATACCAGGTCTCGTCGGCAAGCGGCGCCGCGTCCTCGCCATAGGCGCGCAGGCGCATCCCGTTGGGATGAAGTTCGGGCACCACCTCGCAAGCGAGCACGATGTCGCGGCCTCGGTCGAAAGGGACGGGCTGCGTGCCGAGGAGCCGGATCTCCCCCGCTCCCGCTTCGGCGAGCAGCGCGGGCACGGCGTCCGGATCGACGCTGTCGGGCTCCAGACCCATCAGCCCCAGGACGCAGGCATTCACCGACCCGTGACCCACCCCCGTCAGCGCCAGCGAGCCCTGCAGCTCGATCGCCACCCTGCGCACATCGCCGAGCTTCCCCGCCTCGGCCAGAGCAGCGACAAAGCGCCGCGCAATGCGCATCGGCCCGACGGTGTGCGAGCTCGACGGGCCGATGCCGATGCGGAACAGGTGGAGGATCGAGAGCATGGGGTGCGGCTCTGGCAAGAGGATGAGTGATGAATGCGGATGCAAAGCCGGCGTCGAGCGTCCGAACCGATTGTTTGGAATAGGCGCAAATCGAACGGCCCTCAAGCCACCTCTTCTCCCGGTATATGCGGACTTTGTCACGAGCGGGCGGGACGTGGTACAAAAAGTTTGCCAGTGCCTATTTGTCATTGACTGCGAATGCAAATGGGCCTGTAGTCGGACTGACCGGAGGAGGAATAGCAGTGGCAGCTTCCAGCGCCGATGGCGACGCGGACAAGCAGAGGGTGGATGCTGGCCTGCGCGCGCTCGCAGCCGCCCCGGCCGATGCGCGCGCCCAAGCTGCTGCGGCGATCTTCGCACCCGAGTGCCGCTTCCACATAGCCCACCCCTTCAACGATCTGGCGGGACTGGACGCGGGCCTCGATGGCTATTTTACCCCGCTCCTTTCCAGCCTGCACCACGCCGCGCGCACCCACGCCATCGTCGCGACCGACACGTTCGAAGGGGCGCGGCTGGTCGCGGTGATGGGGCACTGGCACGGCACCTTCACCGCCGACCTCGTCGGCATTCCGGCGAGCCACAAGGCGGTGTGGATCCGCTTCGGCGAAATCCACCGCATCGGCGCGGACGGACGGATCGCCGAAAGCTGGATGCTGCCCGATATGCTCGATCTCATTCGGCAGGCAGGGCTGTGGCCGCTCGCACCCAGCCTCGGCGCGGAGCACCAGTGGCCCGCGCCGGGCGGCAACACCCGGGCGCTGTCCGCGACCGACCACGCCGCCGGCCACGCCAACCTCGCGCTAGTAAGGGGGATGCACGCCGCGCTCGGCACTTTCGACGGCACGTCGCTGGATTCGATGGACCTCGCGCCTTGGTGGACCCCCGATTTCGCCTGGTACGGCCCGGCGGGGATCGGCACGTGTTTCGGTCTCGAGGGCTTTCGCACCGTCCACCAGATCCCCTTCCTCGCCGCCTTTCCCGACCGGCGCGGAGGCCAGCACATCGCCCGGATCGGCGACGGCGATTTCGTCGTCACCGGCGGCTGGCCGAGCGTCACGGCCACACACTCAGGCGACGGCTTCTGCGGGATGCCCGCCACGGGCCGTTCGGTGGGAATGCGGGTGATGGATTTCTACCGCTGCGAGAGCGGGCTGATCGCCGAGAACTGGGTGCCGCTCGATATCACCCACCTGCTGCTGCAGATGGGCTACGACCTGTTCGCGCGCATCGCCCATTTGCGCGGCCATCCCCGGACCAGTCTGTGACCCTCGCGCCCGCCATCGAGAGCAGGATCGTGCGCTATGCCGATCTGGTGCCGTGCCGCGATGCCTTCATCGACACCCGTTCGCCGGGCTCGGATCAGAAGGAGAACTTCACGATCATCGGCCCGGGCGTTGCCGAAAACCCCAACCAGCACGTCCACATCAGCGAGCCGCACGGCTTCAACATCGGCGGGGCGCGCCAACCGCCGCGCTGCCTCAATTCGCAGCACTCTCACGAGACGGTGGAGGTGTTCTACGTCCACTCCGGCCAGTGGCGCTTCATGAGCGGTGAGCACGGCACGGACGGAGAGGTGTTCATGGGGCCGGGCGACCTCATCTCGCTGCCCACCCGGATGTTCCGCGGGTTCGAGAATGTCGGCGAGGATGAGGGTTTCCTGTGGGCGGTGCTCGGCGGGGACGATGCCGGGCACGTGCTGTGGGCGCCCTATGTCTTCGCCATGGCGCGCGATTACGGCCTCGTGCTGCTCGAGGACGGCACGCTGATCGACACCGCCAAGGGCGAGGCGGTCCCCGCAGGCGCGAAGATCATGCCGGAGACCACGGCTCAGCAGGTCGAGGCGCTGACCCGCGCGGATTCGCAGGCGCTGGCGGCTTGCGTGGTCCCGGCGGGGATGGCGCGCCCGCCAGCGGGGGCGACGGCCCCGCTCGGCGTGACGGAGCGGCTGCTGATCGGTGCTCCCCCGATCGACTGGCCCCACGGCTTCACGCTGAGCGAAGCGACCCTCGCCCCCGGCGCCGCGCTTCCGCCGCATCGGCTGCGCGTGCCCGACGTCTGGTTCGTGCAGGAAGGCGCGGTCGCGGTCGCGATCGGTGAGGAAACCGCGCTCTGCGGCCCTGGCGACACCATCACCGTTCCGGTCGGCACGGTGCGCGCGCTGTCGAACCCCGGCGCGACGCCCGCGAAAGTGGTGCAGGTGCGCGGGGGCGACGGCCTGACCATTGTCGAGGCGGTCTGACCCGTGGCGGGCGTGCTCGCCGGAAAGCGCGCGCTGGTGACGGGCGCAAGCAAGGGGCTGGGCCGCGCGATCTGTCATGCATTGGTTGCGGAAGGCGCCCACGTGACCGGCGTCGCGCGACCCTCGCCCGAACTTGACGGCCTCGCGCAGGAACTCGGCTCCGCCTTCGAAGCCTGGCCCCATGACGTCACCGGCGAGACGGTGCTCGCCGCCATCGCCGCCGCCGCGCCCTTCGACATCCTCGTCAACAACGCGGGCACCAACCGCCCCCAGCCCTTCGCCGACGTCGAAGACGAGGCGCTCGACCTCATGCTCGGCCTCAACGTGCGCGCGCCTTTCCGCATCGCGCGCGCCGCTGCGCGGCGGATGGAGCGCGGCGCCGCGATCATCCACATGACGAGCCAGATGGGCCATGTCGGCTCGCCGAACCGCACGGTCTATTGCATGACCAAGCACGCGCTCGAGGGGCTGTCGAAGGCGATGGCGGTAGAGCTGGCGCCGCAGGGCATCCGGGTCAATTGCGTCGCGCCGACCTTCGTGAAGACGCCGCTCACGGAAGGCTTCTTCGCCGATCCGGCGTTCAGGGCCTTCGTAGACCGGATGATCCCGATGGGCAAGCTTGCCACCCCCGAACAGGTCGCCGCTGCGGTGGTTTATCTCGCCTCGCCCGCGGCGGCCATGATCACCGGCCACAGCCTGCTGATCGACGGCGGCTGGACCGCGCAATAGGAGAACCGAGCCCCATGTCGCCCCCCGTGATGCGCGTCGCCACCACCGACATCACCGACATGATGAACCCCGGCACCGAACGGCGTATGGCGCTGCCGGGCTTCGCGGACGAATTCGTCGATTTCCCGCACTACATCATCCGCATCACCGATCGCATCTGGCACGACCGCGAGGTCGAACTATGCCTCGAATGGTATTCCGAGGACTGCTCGATCCACACGCTCGCGGGGCCGATCACCGGGGCACAGACCGTGGTGGACAACACCTGGGCGACGCTCGCCGCGTTCCCCGACCGCAGGCTCGATGGCGACAACGTGATCTGGTCGGACGAGGGGGACGGGAGTTTCCTTTCCTCGCACCTCATCACCTCGAAGATGACCAACTTAGGCGACAGCGACTTCGGCCCCGCCACGGGCAAGCGCGTGCTGGTGCGCACGATCGCCGATTGTCTGTGCCGCGAGAACCGCATCGTCGAGGAATGGCTGGTGCGCGACAACCTCGCGCTGGTCGAACAGCTGGGCTTTGCGCCCGCTAAGGTCGCCGCACAGCAGGCCGCCCGCGATGCCAAGAGGGGCAGGCCGCTCACCCAGATGCTCGCCCCCTACCACGCCGAGGCGCTCACGGGCACCGACGCCGCGCCGCGGACCGATGCGCAGACCGTCGCCGCCGACCTACTGCGCGCCCGCTGGCAGGAGGGCGACGCGGCCCGCGCCGCCGCCCTTTCCGACTTCCGCCTGAATGCCTGGGTGCCGGGCGGGCGTTTCCTCTACGGGCCCGATCAGCTCGCCGAATGGTCCGCCCCGATCCGCGCCGCCTTCGGCCCCCGCGCGCGTCTGCGTCTCGAGCACATCGCCGAGGTGCCCTACCTGGGCGAGGCGCGCGACGTGGCGGTGCGCTGGTCGCTGGCGGGCGCGCACGCGGGCGAGGGGGTCTACGGCGCGCCCACCGGCGTGCCTTTGCTCATCATGGCGGTCAGCCACTTCCGGGTCATCGAGGGCCGTGTGCGCGAAGAGGTCACCATCTGGGATGATATTGCAGTGCTGCGCCAGATCGCCGGCGGCGCGGCAGCCTGATCGCAGCTAGCGCAAAAGAAGGGGGGCGGGAATGATCCCGCCCCTCCGCTTGTGACGCCTATGTCGCCCTCGGCAGTCAGAACCGCAGGCTCAGGATCGCGCCCCACTGGCGCGGCGGTGCAAAGCTCGCCTGCAGCGCCCCGCCCCCGCCCCACACGAAGCGGTTGATGGTCTGCTCGTCGGTGACGTTGTTGACGAAGGCCTGGATCGAGACGTTCTCGTTGTAGGCCCAGGTCAGGCGCAGGTCGATCTTCTGGAAAGCTTCCTGCCGCTCGAGGATCGAGTTGAACGGCTGGCCGAAGAAGCTCGACGAGAAGTTCATGATCGCAAACGGCGTCAGCGTGCCGAGGTCCCCGAGGTCGATCTCGTAGCTGGCGAAGACGGCGCCGGTCCAGTCGGGCGAGTGCGGGATCGCATTGCCACCGATATTGCAGCCGAAGGCTGCTGCGGCCTGTCCGGGGCCGCCGGTGCCCGGGATCAGCGCGCAGTTGTAGCCCGGCGCAAAGACGCGGCGCTGCCCGGCGGGCGCGATCGTCACGCCGTTCACGACTGTCGGCGCAAGCTGGGTCGTGTCGGCGACGAGAATGCTCGTGCCGAAGGGTGCGGGCACCTGGTCATATTGGGAGTAACGGGCATTGAGATAGGCCACGTTCGCCCCGATCTCGAGCCCCGGCGTCGGCCGCCACAGCAGCTCCGCCTCGGCCCCGTAGGCACGGGCGCGGGCACTGTTTTCGATGATCGAGAGCGTCGTTGCGCCCTGGGGCACCTGCCGCTGCTCCTGCAGACCGCTGAAGCGGTTGTAGAATGCCGCAAGGTTGAGCTGCAGGGTGTTGTCGAGGAAGCGGTTCTTCGACCCGATTTCGTAGGCCGTCACCTCTTCGGGAGCGAAGGTCGGCTGCAAGGCCGCCGGCCCTTGGCCTGAATTGAACCCGCCCGACCGGAAGCCCGTCGACACGCTCGCATAGAGGAGGTTCTCGGGGGTCAGGTCGTAATCGACCGCCAGCCGCCAGGTCGCCTTGCGGAACTTGGCCGTGTCATAGGTCGCCCCGGTCAGCACGGTGGTGTTGGCCGCAAGGCACTGGAAACCCGGGCGCGGCGGAGGGAAGCTGGTGAAGGTGCAGTTGGTGGCCGCACCCTGCACCCCGAAGGCGCTGTCGGGGATCGGCCCGGTCGCCAGCGTGATCGCGTTGCCCTGCGGCACCGGCGGGGTGCCGGCCGTTGGCAGCACGGCGTTGGCATTGGCGAAGGCGAAATCCTTGGTGTCCTGGGTCCAGCGCAGCCCTGCCGTAAGGCGCAGATTGTCGACCACCTCGTAGCTCGCCTGCCCGTAGAAGGCGATGCTTTCGGTCGAGGCGCGCTGCTGGTCATAGAAGCCCGCGCCGTTCTGGGCGAGGTTGAGGTTGGGCGTGACGTTGCGGATGATGCGCGGCAACTGCTGGTTGATGAAGATGCCGGTCAGGTCGTCCTTGAAGTAATAGGCCCCCACCACCCAGTCGAGCCGGCTGGTCGTGTCGCTGGACAGCAGCTGGATTTCCTGACTGAAGGTCTCCGCGCGTGTGTCCTGGAAATCGATCGCGATCTGGTTGCCGGAGAAATCCGAATCCGACGTGCGCACCGCGCCGAAATCGGTGTAGCCGGTGATCGAGCGCAGCTTCACCCCGCCGAAATCATAGGCGATATCGGCGGTGAAGGCGATGTTCTCGAGATCGAGGATGGTCGGCTGGTCGGTGTCGATGGTGTAGCCATCACCCGGCGCGACGATCGGCACGCCCAGATCGCTCGTCGCAGCGCCGCCCGGCAGCGCGTCGTTGATCGCGTCCCGGTTGCCGGGGCGGGTGTTGAGGAACACCGGCGTCGCGTTGTAGAGCTGCTGGCGCGAGCCGACGTCGAAATAGGACCCGATGATCTTGTAGCCGAAGGCCGAGCCGCCCGCACCCTTGCGGAGCGAATAGTCGAACTTGAGGTAGGCCGAGAAGGCGTCGTTCGGCTCCCACTGGATCGCGGCGCGAAGGTAGCGGCTATCGTCGTCGAACAGGTTGTTGCCGAGCGGATTGACGTTTTCGACCCAGCCGTCGGAGGTCTCGTATGACCCGGCGACCCTCACCGCCAGCGTATCGCCCAGCGGCAGGTTGACGAAGGCATCGCTGCGGAACCGCCCGAACTCACCCACATGGATGTCCGCCCCGACCAGCAGATCACCCAGCTTGGGGCGCGCGGAGCGGATCTCGATGTTACCGCCGAAGGTGTTGCGGCCATAGAGCGTGCCCTGAGGACCGCGCTGGACCTCGACCCGCTCGATGTCGACAAAGCCGGTGGTCGCCTGGCTGGCGCGCGACTGGTAGATGCCGTCCACGAAGAAGCCGATTGTGGTGTCGCCGTTGACGCCGACATTCTCGGTGCGCACCCCGCGGATCGCGGGACGGGCATCGGAGCCGGAACGGCCGAAGGTGAAGCCCGGCACGAGCCCCTCGAGGCGCCCGATGTCGAAGGTCCCGCGGGCGAGAATCTGCTCCGCGCTGAAGGCCGAGACCGAGAGCGGCACATCCTGCAGGTTTTCCTCCCGCCGCTGCGAAGTGACGATGATCTCGCCGATGCCGACGCTCTCATCCTTGCTTGCGGCATTTTCCTGCGCCTGAGCCGGCAGGGCGGCGCCGAGTGCGATGATGCTGACGCCGACGGTGATAGCGTCCCTGAACTGACCGGCCATGTGATTTCCCCTCGGATAGCTTGCCGATGACGAGAAATGCCACACTTGACTTCGGATGCAACATGAATCGTTCCAACACCGACTTATTGACGCACATCAATTGCGATTGTTGCAGAAATGCCATGCAAACTACGCTTTTCCTCGGCCTGCCTCTCGCCTTGGCAACCTGTTGCGCTTGCATCCGAAGTCACTTGTGCATACGATCGGTTCGTTCGTAGGGAGACGACAGACGTGGCACGCTATCTCAAGACCGGCATCACCGAGGATGCCGCCGCCGAAGCCGATGCGCAGGTCCGCGCCACGGTCGAAACGATCATCGCCGACATCAAGGCGCGCGGTGACGATGCAATGCGCGAGTGGTCGGAAAAGTTCGACGGCTGGAACCCTGCCGACTTCCGCCTGTCCCAGGCAGAGATCGACGCCGCCTATGCCGAGCTCGACCCGCAGGTGATCGAGGACATCCGCTTCGCCCAGGCACAGGTGCGGAACTTCGCGCAGATCCAGCGCGATGCGTTGAAGGACGTCGAGGTCGAGACGCTGCCGGGTGTGGTGCTCGGCCACCGCAACATCCCGGTCAATTCGGTCGGCTGCTACGTGCCGGGCGGCAAGTATCCGCTGGTCGCCTCGGCGCACATGAGCGTGGTCACCGCCAAGGTCGCAGGGGTCAAGCGGATCGTCTCGGTCGCCCCGCCCTACCAGGGCAAGCCCAACCCGGCGATCGTCGTCGCCATGCACATGGCGGGCGCGGACGAGATCTATTGCGTGGGCGGGGTGCAGGCGGTCGCGGCGATGGCGCTCGGTACCGAGACGATCGCCAGCGTCGACATGATCGTGGGTCCCGGCAACGCCTATGTCGCCGAGGCCAAGCGCCAGCTTTTCGGGAAGATCGGCATCGACCTTCTAGCAGGTCCCACGGAGACGCTGGTGATCGCCGACGAGACGGTCGACGGCGAGCTGTGCGCCGCCGACCTCCTCGGCCAGGCCGAGCACGGGCCGAACTCGCCCGCCGTGCTGCTGACCAATTCGGAAAAGCTCGCGCGCGACACCATGGCCGAGATCGAGCGCCAGCTCACTACCCTCCCCACCGCGCCCATCGCCGCCAAGGCCTGGGCGGACTATGGACAGGTGATCGTCGCCGACAGCTACGAGGAAATGGTCGCAATCGCCGACCAGATTGCTTCCGAGCACGTCCAGGTGATGACCCGCGATCCCGACTATTTCCTCGCCAACATGACCAATTACGGCGCCCTGTTCCTCGGCGAGCGCACCAATGTCTCCTATGGCGACAAGGTGATCGGCACCAACCATACCCTCCCCACCCGCGGCAATGCCCGTTTCACCGGGGGGCTGTGGGTTGGCAAGTTCATCAAGACGTGTACCTATCAGCGCGTGCTGACCGATGCGGCGAGCCGGATGGTGGGGGAATATTGCTCGCGCCTGTGCGCCATCGAGGGCTTTGCCGGGCACAAGGAGCAGGCCGACATCCGGGTGAGACGCTATGCCAAAGAAGAAGCTGCCTGAGGCGGCGCACGCTGGCTCGGGCGCGACGTCGTATGACGTGGCGGAACTCGCCGGCGTCTCCCAGTCGGCGGTCAGCCGCGCGTTTCGCAAGGGCGCCTCGATCGCGCCCAAGACGCGCGAGAAGATCATGCGTGCGGCCAAGCAGCTGGGCTATCAGCCGAACGCCTTCGCCCGCGGCCTCATCACCCGGCGCACCAATCTCGTCGCGGTGGTGATCTCGAACCTCACCAACCTCTATTACCCCGAAGTGCTTGCCGAGCTGACCCAGCGCCTGTCTGCGACCGGACACCGGGTGCTCCTGTTCAGCCTAGCAGCGGAGAGCGAGATCGACGAGATGCTGGGCCTGATCTGGCCTTACCGGGTCGACGGGGCGATCATCGCCGCGCGCTTGAAGGACGAGCAGATCCGCCAGTTCCACGACCGCGGCATCCCGATCATCCTCTACAACCGCGTCGGCGATGCCGAACCGGCCGCCAGCGTCGCCTGCGACAGCGCGGCGGGGATGCGCGAGCTGGTCAAGCACCTGCTCGCCGCCGGGCACCGCCGCTTCGGGATCATCGCCGGGCCGGAGGACAGCTATGTCGGCGAGGAGCGGCTCGATTCCGCGCGTCGTCATCTTGCCGCGGCGGGGATCGAGGCGCCCCTCCATCGCGGCCGCTTCGACTATCGCTCTGGCGAGGAAGGGCTGCGCGCGCTGATGGAGGCTGCGGGCGGCAAGCTCGATGCGGTGATCGCCACCAATGACGCGATGGCGATGGGCGCGATCGATTGCGCGCGCGGCACTTATGACCTCGCCATCCCCGAACAGCTGTCTATCGTCGGCTTCGACGGGGTGGGCCCGGCGACCTGGGGCGGCTACCAGCTCACCACCATCCGCCAGCCGGTGCGGCGCATGGCGCAGGCCGCGGTCGATATGCTGATCGAGCGGATCGAGCAGCCCGGCATGATTCCCGAACAGCGCCTGTTCGGCGGCGAGTTCCTGCCCGGCCGCTCGGCGCGGCTGGGATGAACGCCGCCCCGCTCCCGCTCCTGATACCGGGCAATATGTGCGATGCCCGGCTGTGGACCGAGACGGTCCGGCAGACGCTTGAAGCGGCGACAGGGCACGCGGCGGTGGATGCCGACACCACGCGCGACGACAGCATCGCCGCGATGGCCGCTCGCGCACTGGCGGCACGGGACGGGCCGTTCCTCGCCGTCGGCTTCTCGATGGGCGCGATCGTCGCGGTCGAGATGGCGGTGCTGGCGCCCGAACGCGTCGCGGGCCTTGCCCTCATCGGCTACAACGCCACCGCCGACTTGCCGGAACGTGCCGCGCACCGCCCCGCCCAGCAGGCCGAAGTCCGTGCAGGTGGCCTCGAGCGGGTGCTGGTGGAGGAGTTGAAGCCCAACTACCTCGCCGCTGCCAACCGCGGCAACCTGCCCCTCCTCGACCTGCTGCGCGACATGGGAATGGCGCTCGGACCCGAGGTGTTCATCCGCCAATCCGAGGCGCTGCGCCGGCGCGCCGACCGGGTTGCGGCGCTCGCCCGCCTCGCCTGCCCCGTCCTGCTGATGGCGGGCGCGGAGGACGCGCTCTGCCCGCCCGACTGGCACCGCCGCTGGCAGGCGCTGATCCCCGGTGCGCAGCTCCACATCGAGTCTGCCGGCCATATGCTCCCGCTCGAGGCGCCCCGCGCGCTCGCCGGGCAGCTGGCCGCGTGGCTCGCCGCGACACACGCCCTTCAAGAGAGGACCGCCTGACCCCATGCCCCAACGCATCCTGACCACCCACGTCGGCTCGCTCCCGCGCTCCAGGGACGTCACCGATCTCGTCTTCGCGCAGGAACGCGGCGAGGCCATCGATCAGGCCCGGTTCGATGCGGTGATCGGCGCGGCGGTGGATGATGTGGTGCGCCTTCAGGTCGAGGCCGGGATCGATCTCGTCTCGGACGGGGAGATGTCCAAGATCAGCTACGCGACCTATATCAAGGACCGCATCACCGGCTTTGACGGCGACAGCCCGCGCACGCCGCCCAAAGACCTCGAGATGTTCCCGAGCTTCCTCGAACGGCAGGCCAAGGGCGGCGGGACGCCCACCTACCGGCGGCCCAAGTGCATCGGGCCTATCGAAGTAAAGTCGATGGCGCCGCTCGAAGCAGACCTTGCCCACATGGCCGCCGCGATGGCGAACCACGCGCCGGTCGGCGGTTTCATGAATTCTGCCTCGCCCGGCGTGATCGCGCTGTTCCAGCCCAACGAGCACTATCCCTCGCAGGACGCCTATCTCGAGGCGCTGGCCGAAGCGATGCGGCCCGAATACGAGGCCATCGTCGCGGCGGGGCTGCTGCTGCAACTGGACAGCCCGGACCTCGGACTGGGCCGCCACATGATGTACAAGGACCGTTCGGACGAGGAATACCTGCGCCTTATCGGCGGCCATGTCGAGGCGCTGAACCACGCCCTGCGCAACGTTCCTGCCGATCGCGTGCGGATGCATGTGTGCTGGGGCAATTACGAGGGCCCCCATTGCTGCGACGTCGAGATGGGCGTGATCCTGCCCACCCTGATGCAGGCCAAGCCCGCCGGCCTGCTGTTCGAGACCAGCAACCCGCGCCACCAGGCCGACTGGACCTATTTCGCCGAAATGGCGCACCTCATCCCTGAGGAGAAGGTCCTCATCCCCGGCGTGATCGACAGCACCACCAATTTCATCGAACACCCCCGCGTCGTCGCCGAGCGGATCGAGCGTTATGCCAACATCATCGGGCGTGAGCGGGTGATCGCCGGAACGGACTGCGGCTTTTCGACCTTCGCAGGGTTCGGCGTGGTCGATCCCGAGATCGTCTGGGCCAAGCTCAGGACGCTGGCAGACGGCGCAGCGCTGGCGAGCGAGCGCCTGTGGCGCGGCGTGGCGGCCTGAGGGCGATGGACAGCTTCAAGACCCGCCTCGCCAGCGGCGCCCCCTTGCTGGGCACCTTCGTCAAGACCCCGCACCCGCATATCGTCGAGGTGCTGGCCGGCACGGGCCTCGACTGCCTGTGCCTCGATGCCGAGCACGCCCCCTTCGACCGCCGCGATCTCGATGCCTGCATCCTCGCCGCGCGCGCCGGGGGGATGCCGGTGCTGGTCCGGCCCGCCTCCTCGGCGGCGCACGAGATCCTCAATGCCCTCGATTGCGGCGCGGACGGCGTGCTGGTGCCGCACGTGCGCTCCGCCGCCGAGGCCGAGGCGATCGCCGCCAGCGTCCACTACGGCCCCGGCGGCGGCCCCGCGCGGCGCGGCTATGCCGGATCGAGCCGCGCGGCGGGATACGGCACCACGCCGATCCCCGAACACCTCGCCGCCAGCGCCGCGCGCAGCGTGGTGATCGCGCAGATCGAAGACCTTGAAGCGCTTGACGAAATCGACGCCATCGCCGCGGTGCCGGGGATCGATGCGCTGTTCATCGGGCGCATCGATCTCACGATTGCCCTGGGCTGCACATCGCCTGACGATCCCGACGTGATCGCAACTGTGGAGCGCATCCTTGCCGCCTGCCGCGCTGCCGGGCGGGCCTGCGGGATGTTCACCCCCCGGTCGGCAGACGTGGCCCTGTGGCGCGAACAGGGCGCGAGTTTCTTCCTGCTGGGATCGGACCACGGCTTCATTCGTGAAGGGGCCGCCAGCCTCGCCCGCGCGGCGGGTTTTGCCGCGTGAGCGCGCTCACCCGCGCCGAGGATATCAGCGCGGCCCGCCGCATCGCCGCGCTCGTGTTCCTGCTGGTCGGCTATTTCTTCTACGCCTGGTCGTGGAACACGGTCGATATCCTGCGGCCCTATATCAAGGACGATCTCGGCCTGACGCTTACCCAGTCGGGCTCGCTCTACACCGTGCAGGCGGTGGGCGCGATCCTTGGCGCGGTGGTGATGGGGCAGGTCGCCGACACCATCGGGCGGCGCAATGCGCTGGTGATCGCGATGATCGGCTATGGCGCGATGCTGCTCTCCGGGCTGGTGGTGGCCGATTATGGCGCACTCGTCGGCCAGCGGGTGCTGATGGGCTTCTTCATGGGGGCAATGTATCCGATTGCGGTCGGCATCTATTCGGGCCTGTTTCCGGCCGGGGTGCGCGGGCTGATCGCGGGCTTCGTGCTCGGGACCTACAATGTCGCGGTCTCGGCCCTGGGGTTCCTGTCGGCAGCAGCATTCCGTGCCGGGGCCGACTGGAAGGTGCTGCTCTATGCCGGCGCTGTGCCGGTGGTGCTGGCGCTGTTCGCCTTCCTCGTGGTGCCCGACGACCGGCGGATCATCCCCTTCGGCGGGGCCGTGGGCGGGAGCACGACCGCCGCTTCCAAGCTGCCCATTGCCGAACTGTTCAGGCCCGGCGTCGCCCGGCAGACGCTGCTGCTGGCAACCATGTCGGGACTCAATTTCTTCGCATATCAAGCCTTTACGGGCTGGGCGAGCACCTATCTCAAGACCGAACGCGGTATCCCCGACACCATCGTGGGCGATGTGCTGGGCTGGCAATTCGTCGGTGCGGCGCTGGGGGGCCTCGTGTGGGGCTGGATCAGCGACCGGCTGGGGCGAAGGAGCGGCGCGGCGGGCTTTGCCATGGCGGCGGCGATCATCCCGGTCTACCTCTTCGTCCCCCTGCCGCTGACGCTGCTGGAGGCATTGGGCTTCCTCTACGGCGTGATGCTCAGCGCCTCGGCGATCTGGGGTCCGTGGCTGTCGGAACTCTACCCGCCGCACCTCAGGTCGACCGCGGCCTCGATCTACAACTGGGGCAGGGTCATCAGCATGACCGCGCCGCTGATCACCGCCCCGCTTGCCGAGGCGGTGGGGCTGGGCCCGGTGATGTCGCTTGCTTCGGTCAGCTTTCTCATGGCGGCCGGGATCTGGTTCGCGCTTCCCGAGACCGCGGGACGCAGGAGAGCCTGACCGCTCGATGTTTCACGTGAAACATCGCCCCAGAGGCCTGCCGACGGCGGGCTGGCGGGGGTCTGGAAGGGGTCTGACGGGGGTCTGGCAGGGGTCTAGGCGGCACCAAGCGGCTCGCAATGCGCCCCTGCCCTTTCGCCCCCCACCGCTTGCGCGCTTGACCACCCCCACCCTGTCGCGGCAACACTCGGCGCGTGCGCCGTCCGGCGCGATCATCAGGGGTTTTCGATGCGATACGGTTTCCGGGGCGGCTGCCTCCTCATGGCTGCGGCGTTGCTGGGCGCGGCGACGACCTCCCCGGCCGCCGCGCAGTCCTTCGCCGAAGGGACTTTCGACCCGGCGGTCCCGACCCTCACCCAAAGCGCCGGCCATGCACCGGGCACCCGCATCACTTCCCCCGACCAGGCGATCGCCTATATCCGCGCGCTCGCCGCCGCCGCGCCCGATCGTACCCGGCTGGTGCAATATGCGACGAGCTGGGAGGGCCGCCCGCTCGTCTATCTGGTGATCTCCGCCCCGCAGAACATCGCCCGGCTCGACGCGATCCAGGCCGATCTCGCCACCATCGCCGCCGGGCGCCCGGGCAATGGCGCGGCGGTGCCGGTCACCTGGCTCGCCTACGGGGTCCACGGCAACGAGATCTCCTCGACCGACGCCGCGCTGATGACCGCCTACCACCTGCTCGCCGCCCGGGACGATGAAGAGGCCGCCAAGATCCTCGCCAACACCATCATCGTCATCGACCCGATGCAGAACCCCGACGGGCGGGCGCGTTTTCTGGGCAACTTCCTCGCCGCCACCGGCATCGTCCCCGATCCCGACCGGCAGGCGGCCGAGCACGACGAGCCCTGGCCCTCGGGCCGGGTCAACCACTATATGTTCGACCTCAACCGCGACTGGTTCACCCTCTCGCAGCCAGAAACGCGCGGCAAGATCGCCGCGATCCGCCAGTGGAACCCGGTCGTCGTCGTCGACCTGCACGAGATGGGCGGCGACCAGTCCTATTTCTTCTCGCCCGCGGCCCAGCCGTTCAGCCCCAACCTCACCCCGGCGCAGATCCGCGCCTACGAGCTGATCGGCCGCTACAACGCCGCCGCCTTCGACGCGCGCGGGGAGCCCTATTTCACCCGCGAGGTCTATGACCTCTTTTACCCCGGCTACGGCGACACCTGGAACGCGCATCACGGCGCGATCGGATCGACCTACGAACAGGGATCGGCGCGGGGCCTCGTGTTCCGCCGGCGCGACGGGACCGACCTCACCTATGCCGACGGGGTGAGGAACCACTTCACCACCAGCCTCGCCACCGCCAGCGCGGTCGCCGACAATCCGGCCAAGTTCCTCGCCGATTTCGCCGCCTACCGCGCTGCCAATGCAGGCGGCGCGGCCGGCCGGGGAGCCTATGTGATCGACCTCGCCAAGCGGCGCTGGAATGCCGAGAGGCTCGGCCGGCGCCTTGCCGCGCAGGGCATCACCGTGCTGCGCCGCGATGGCAGCGCGAGCCTGTGCGGCAAGACCTATCCGGCCGGCTACCTTGCCGTGCCGCAGGCCCAGCCCGCCGCGCGGCTGGTGCGCAGCCTCCTCGACAAGGACACGCCGCTGCCGCCCGATTTCCTCGCCGAGCAGGAGCGCCGCCGCGCGGTCGACCTCCCGCACGAGCTCTATGACGTCACCGCCTGGTCGGTGGGGCCGATGGCGGGCGTCGATGTCAGCCTGTGCAACGCCGCCGCGCCCGGCGAGCCGCTGCGCGCCGATGCGCCGATCGCCGCCCGGACCTCGGGGTCGGGCAGCTTCGGCATCGCCGTGCCGTGGAGCGACAGCGGGCAGGCGCGGCTTGTCACCCTTGCGCTGCGCGAGGGGATCGAGGGGCGCGTCACCGACCGCGCCTTCACCGCCGGCGGGCGCAGCTTCCCACGCGGCACGGTGGTCTTCCCCGCCGGCAGCAACACCCCCGAGAAGATGGCCCGCCTTGCCGCGCTCGCGGGCGAGGTGGGCGCCGAGACCGTGGGGCTCGCAAACGGCTGGACCGACAGCGGCCCCAACCTCGGCAGCGCGCATTTCGTGCGCCTCAGCCTGCCGCGCGTCGCGGTGGCGTGGGACGACGGCGTGGACCAGCTTTCGGCAGGCGCGCTGCGCTATGTGCTCGAACAGCGCATCGGCCTGCCGGTGACGCCGATCCGCACCAGTCGCCTCGCCCGCGCCGACCTGTCGAAATATGACGTGGTGCTGGTGCCCGAGGGCGACCCGGGCCGGGTGCTCGGCGATGGCGGACAGCGCGCGATCCGCGCCTTCGTCCAGCGCGGCGGGGTGCTCGCGGTGATGGGCGAGAGCCTCGAGGCCTTCACCGCCGGCGACAACCCGCTGCTCGCCGTGAAGCGCGAGGCAGCGCTCGGCCGCGAACCCGATGCCAAGGACGACAAGGGCAGTCTCGCCGAGGCGGTCGAGATCACCGGCGATGCCGACTATCGCGAGGCGATCAAGGACAAGGCGGCGTTGCCCGATACCCTGCCCGGCGCGCTGCTCAACGTGGTGGGCGAGCCCGACCACTTCCTGTCCGCCGGCTATGACGACGGCGCGGTGGTGCTGGCGACGGGGGCGCAAATCTGGACCCCGCTGGGCCGCGACGAGGGCGTGAACGTGCTGCGCTTCGCCGCGCCCGCGGGCCTCGTCGCCAGTGGCTATGTGTGGGGCGAGAACAAGCGGCAGCTCGCCTATAAGCCCTATCTGATGGCGCAGCGACAGGGGCGGGGGCTGGTGATCGGCTTCGCGCACGATCCGGCGACCCGCGGCTATCTCGAGGGGCTTGACCTCGCGATCGCCAACGCGGTGCTGATTGCCCCGTCGCGGGTGCGATGAACACGCGCTTCTCGAGACTGATCTAGGATAAGCTCAATTGATGTGCCATGCTGCCGGGCATGGCGCTGTTCGAGGCCCTTGTCATTGCCCATGTCGTCACCGGCGCGGTGGGGCTGACGGCGTTCTGGGGGCCGATCGCGACGAAGAAGGGCGCGGCACGGCACCGCAAGTGGGGCCGCGCCGCGTGTTATGGCTTCATCGGGGCGGGGAGCCTTGCCATCGCCATGGCGCTGCTGTCGCTTTACGGGCCCGAGGCGCGCCATCCCGAGATCACCGACCGGGCGCTGTTCGACGGATTGTTCGGGTGGATGATGCTCTATCTCGGCACCTTGACGCTCGGCTTCGTCGATTATGGGCTCGCGGTGGTGCGGCACAGCCGCGACCGCCGCGCCTTGCGGGCGCTGCGCTATCAGGGGGTGATCGCGGCGGTGATCGTGTCGGGCGCGTGGTGCGGCATCTATGGCTGGCGGGTCGGGCACCCGCTGATGATGCTGGTGGCTGTCATCGGCATCGCCGCGATGCTGATCCAGCAGCGCTACATCTGGCGCGCGGCGGACTTTCCGCGCGGCACGCATATCGGCGAGCATTTCCGTGCGCTGATCGGGATGGGAATCTCGGCCTACACGGCGTTTCTTTCGGTGGGCCTCATCCGGATGGTGCCCGAACACGTCTTCAACCCGGCGATCTGGGCGGGGCCGAGCGTGATCGGGGTGGGCCTGATCCTCTACTTCACGGTCAAGGGCAAGAAGCCCGCCGCCCCGCGCGCGGCATCAGGGACGCGCCCACATCCGCAATAGGTTGCCGATGGTCTTGTCGAGCGTCAGCATCTCGGCCGACTGGCTGGCATATTGCTGGCGCAGGCTCGCCCGCAGGTTTTCCAGATCGAACAGGGTCTCGCGCCGGGCGGGATCGGGGATCAGGCTCTCGATCCAGCCGACGCACACGATGCGCGTGCCGCGGGTGACGGGCCGCACCTCGTGGATCGCGCCCGAGGGGTAGAGCACCAGGTGCCCTTCCTCGCCCTTCACTTCCTGCGTGAGGCCGGCGGTGTGGATGACCAGCTCGCCGCCCTCGTAGTCGCCGGGCGGGGTGAGGAACAGGGTGAAGGAGATGTCGGTGCGCACCCGCGCCGGCCCCTGGCCCATCAGCGGGTTGTCGACGTGGCGGCCGTAATGGTCGCCGGCGCCGGTCTTGCTGATCAGCAGCGGGGAGAAGCGGCGCGGCCAGGCGGCGGCGCGGATCACGGGGTGGGCGGCGAGGCGGGCGGTCACCTCGTCCTGCAAGGCGCGGCCGGGGGTGCCGTCCATCACCGCCTGCTCGTTGCGCTTGACCTCGCGCGCCACCGCGCCCGCCGTCTCGCGCCCGTCGCGCCAGTGGAGAAGCGCGATGCGCTCGTCGATGGCGGCAAGGTCGGCGGGGTCGGTGATGGCGTCGATGACGAGGATCATGGGCGAGGTTCTAGCGCCGCGCGATGCCTTCCGCCAGCAGGCGGTTCACGCCCGCGGCAAGTTCCTCGGCGGCGACCGGCCCCTCGCCCCACACCACATACCGCAGGCCGACGAAGACGTTGATGCCCATCATCGCCCACGCCTCGAGCTCGCCCAGCCCCTCGCGCAGTTCCCCCGCCGCCGTGCCCGCGCGCAAGCGCTCGGCAAAGCGCGCCGCGATCGTCTCGTAATGCGCGCGGTAGCTCGCCGGGTCGACGAATTCGGCCTCGTCGATGATGCGGTAGATCTCCTTGTGCTCGGCCGCGAAGCGCAGGAAGGCGGCGAGCGCCGTGCGCTCGATCTCGAGCGCGCCCATGCCCTCGCGCAAGGCCGAGCGCGCGCTGGTGCGCACCATCTGGCTCATGTCGGCGACCAGGGCGCGGAACAGCGCGTCCTTGCTGTCGAAATAGGTGTAGAAGCTCCCCAGCGCGACGCCCGCGCGCCGCGTGATCGAACTCACCGAGGCCTCGTGGAAGCCCTTCTCGCCGAACTCCTCCGCCGCCGCATCGAGCAGCTTCCTCAGCGTGCGCCGTCCGCGCTCGGTGCGCGGCGCCTTGGGGTCGCCGTCAGCCTCGGCTGCGGCCGCGATCCGCTTCGCGCTGCTGCGAGTGTTGCTCATCCGCACCTCCCTCCCCGCTTTCGGTAAGCGGGGCAAGGGGCGCGCACAAGCAAAACTTGAAAGCTGGTTCACCTTTCAATATGGATGCGCCCCACAAGAAGGGCGACAGGAGAGGAAACCCGCCATGACCATGCTGAACTGGACCCGTGCCGCGCTGCTCGCCGGCTGCGCCGGGATCGCCGCCACCGCCGCGCCCGCCGCCGCGCAGGATGCCGTCACGGTCGACACCGCCACCACGCAGGCCGACAGCAGTGGCGAGATCGTCGTCACCGCCCGCCGCCGCGAGGAGCGCCTGATCGACGTGCCGGTCGCGGTCACCGCCTTCGACCAGGCCGATCTCCAGCGCATCCAGGCGATCGACCTGTCGGGCATCCAGGCCGCCGCGCCCAACTTGAACCTCGTCCAGGGCCGCGGCTCGGCGGCGAGCGCCAACATCTTCATCCGCGGCCTCGGCCAGCCCGACGCGCTCCAGACCTTCGATCCGGCGGTCGGCGTCTATGTCGACGGCGTCTACCTCAGCCGCATCCAGGGCGCGCTGCTCGGCCTGTTCGATGTCGAGCGGATCGAGGTGCTGCGCGGGCCGCAGGGCACGCTCTACGGCAAGAACACCACCGGCGGGGCGATCTCGATCGTCAGCCGCAAGCCGGACCTCGGCGAACTCAAAGCCGCCGGCTCGGCGCTCTACGGGCGCTTCGACCAGATCGTGCTCAACGGCTACGTCAGCGCGCCGCTCGTCACCGACAAGGCCGCGCTGAGCCTCGCCGGCCAGTGGGACAAGCGCGACGGGATCGTCACCGATCCGCGCACCGGGCGCAGGTACAACGACCGCGACAGCCTGACCCTGCGCGGCATCCTGCGCGTCCAGCCGACCGAGCGGCTCGAGCTCATCGCCAGCGGCGATTACAACCGCCAGCGCAACGCGCTGACGCTCGGCTACCCGACCGCGCCGCTGCTCCGCACCAACTTCGCGACCGGCGCCCAGCAGCTCGTGCCCGCCCAGCCCTATGGCCGTTACGACTTCCGCGCCTCGACCAGCTTCCGCGGCAACGAGGGGCAGAGGCTCAATCACTGGGGCGCCAGCCTCACCGCCAATCTCGAGCTCTCCGATGCGATCACGCTGACCAGCATCACCGCCTGGCGCAAGCTCGAACCGGACCTGTTCATCGACATCGACGCGAGCCAGGCCGAACTGGGCGACGTCTTCGTCGGCATCGACCAGCGCCAGTTCAGCCAGGAGCTCCAGCTCAAGTGGGATACCGAGCGCTTCCGCGGCGTGTTCGGCCTGTTCTATCTGAACGAGACCATCGCCTCGAACCAGCTGGCCTTCGCCAACGACCTGTTCGCCTTCGGCGCGCTGCCGCTCACCTTCCTGCGCACCATCAACGACAGGCAGAACACCAAGAGCTACGCTGCCTTCGGCCAGGCGACCTATGACCTCACCGATGCCTTCAGCATCACCGCCGGCCTGCGCTACACGAAGGAGGATCGCACCTACGATCGCTTCACCACCACCTCATCGACGCTGGCAACGCTCAACAACCTGACCTTCCGCTTCCCCGGCAGCCTGCCGGCGCCGCTCAATGTCGACAACGACATCAGCTTCGATGCATGGACGCCGAGCCTGACGCTCTCCTACAAGCCGAGCGCCAACGCCCAGATCTACGCCTCGGCCGCGCGCGGGTTCAAGTCGGGCGGGTTCAACGGGCGCGCCAACGGCCTTGCCGATCTCACCCTGGTGGTGAACGGCCAGAACCAGCTGGTGACGAGCTTCGCGCCCGAGACGGTGTGGACCTACGAGACCGGCGCCAAGGCGAGCTTCCTCGGCGGGCGGGTCTATCTGGCGGGCAACGTCTTCTACAGCGACTTCAAGAACTTCCAGGCGCGCGTCGGCGGCGGCGCAGTGGGCGTCTTCCCGGTGCTCAACGCGGGCAGGATGTCGATCTGGGGCGCCGAGGTCGAGATGGTGGTCAAGCCGACCACCGCGTGGACCGTGCGCAGCAGCCTCGGCTATCTCGATGCGCAATACGACGAGTTCAACGACGGCCGCCGCGCGCCCGCCTTCAGCTGCAACCCGACCGGCACCCGCATCACCTGCGAGCCGGCCTTCGCCCCGCCGATCAGCTTCAACATCGCCAGCGATTACCGCTTCGACCTCGGCGATGCGGGCAGCCTGACGGTGGGCAGCGACGCGCGCTTCGTCGACAAGCACTTCCTCAGCGTCGACAACCGCCCGGGGCTGGTCGAGGACGGCTACTGGCTGGTCAACGCCTTCGTGCGCTATGACGATGCGAGCCGCCGCTGGTACCTGCAGGCGGGCCTGCGCAACGCCTTCGACGCGCTCTACAAGACCGACGGGCAGGAGTTCAGCTCGGTCGGGAACATCCAGACCGTCTACTACGGCGATCCGCAGACCTGGAACGTGATGGTCGGCTTCAACTTCTGAGGACGGAAGGAAAAAGGCGCGCGGCGACCTCGAAGGAGGCCGCCGCGCGCTGCTTTTCGGTCAGGGGTGTCAGTAATCGACGTGGCTGGCGACCGGCACGGGCTTCGTCGCCTGCGGTGCCGGGAGCCGGGCGGGCTCGGCCGCGCGCTTGTCCATGTAGCGCTTGGCGACATAGCCGCCGGCGGCCAGCGCGATCATGCCGGGCAGGCTGAGCCGGCCGATCACCCACGGCACGGCCGCACCCAGCGCCGCGCCGGTCGCGCCGCCCACGGCGGGCGAATTCTTGGCAAGCTTCGCGCCGACGGCGGCGCCGATGATTCTCTTGAGCATTGTTGCTTCTCCTTCCCAGGGTCTACCGCCGGAGAGCGGACCGGTTCCCCCGGTCGTCGCAGGCCGGGTGCGGCTGGCCTGCGCCGCCAAGCCCCCTTCCCTTGGGCAACGCGAGAAGGCATAGGCCCGCCCCATGCACGACATCAAATGGATCCGCGAGAACCCCTTCGACTTTACCAAGGCACTCGAGCGTCGAGGCTTGGACAAAAAGGTCGTGACTGAAATCCTGTTGCTCGATCTCAAAGTCAGAGGTCTAAAAGTAGAGATACAACGCTACCAGAGCGAGCGCAATGAGCTAGCCAATCAACAAAAAGAAGCTCAAATCGCTTTGAAAAACATAAAAAAAGAAAAAGATAAAGAATTTGAACTTTTTGAACGCGGCGAAATTTCCGAAGATGAGTATTTCGAGAAGGCAGAAAAACGCCTCACTCGTTTAGAGGGTATGAAGCCAAAGGCCGATGCCTATAGCGCAAGAGCGCAAACGGTGAAGGCACTTCTACCTTTCCTGGAAGCTGGGCTGAAGACAGCCGAGACCGAACTGAGAAGGGCGCTCGAGATTATCCCCAACCTCCCCGCCGAGGACGTTCCCGACGGTGCGAGCGAGGAGGACAATAGGGTAGAAAAAGAATGGGGCGAGAAGCGCGCGTTCGACTTCACCCCCAAGGAACACGCCGACATCGCCCCTGCCCTCGGCATGGATTTCGAGACCGGCGCAAGGCTCTCGGGCGCGCGCTTCACCTTCCTTAGGGGCGGCATGGCAAGGCTCCACCGCGCGCTCGGCCAGTTCATGCTCGACGTCCAGACCGGCGAGCACGGCTATGCGGAGTGCAACCCGCCGGTGCTGGTGGGCGATGATGCCATGTATGGCACAGATAAGCTGCCGAAGTTTGCTGACGATTCTTTCCGCGCTGGCGAGGATCACTGGCTTATTCCCACCAGCGAAGTCTCCCTCACCGCCAGCGTCATGGGCGATCTGCTCGACGAGTCGGCCCTCCCCATGCGCCTTACCGCTCTCACCCTGTGCTTCCGCTCCGAGGCCGGGGCGGCGGGGCGCGATACGCGGGGGTTCATTCGCCAGCACCAGTTCGAGAAGTGCGAGCTCGTCTCCATCGTGCGGCCCGAGGACTCCGAGGCCGAGCACCAGCGTATGACGCGCGCCGCCGAGACCATCCTCGAGCGCCTCGCCCTCCCCTACCGCAAACTGCTGCTGTGCACCGGCGACATGGGGTTCGGCGCGCGCAAGACCTATGATCTCGAGGTGTGGCTCCCCGGCCAGGGCGCCTATCGCGAGATCAGTTCCTGCTCGAACACGGGCGACTTCCAGGCGCGGCGGATGAACACCCGCTACCGGGTGGCCGGGGAAAAACGCACCGAGTTCGTCCACACCTTGAACGGCTCCGGCCTCGCGGTCGGGCGCACGCTGGTGGCGGTGATCGAGAACTACCAGAACGCCGATGGCAGCGTGACCGTGCCTGACGCATTGCTGCCCTACATGGGCGGCATCACCCGATTGGAACCCACCGCCTGATGCGCATTCTCCTCACCAACGACGACGGCATCCACGCCCCCGGCCTCAAGGTGCTGGAAGAGATCGCGCGCCAGTTTTCCGACGATATCTGGATTTGCGCGCCGTCCGAGGAGCAGTCGGGGGCGGGCCACTCGCTCACCCTGACGCGGCCCGTCCGGCTCCAGACCCACGGCGAGCGGCGCTTTGCGGTCACCGGCACGCCGACCGACAGCGTGATGATGGCGCTGCGCACCGTCATGCCCGCGCCGCCCGACATCATCCTCTCCGGCGTCAACCGCGGCGCCAATCTCGCCGACGACATCACCTATTCGGGCACGGTCTCGGCCGCGATCGAGGGCGCGCTGGCGGGCGTGCGCGCAATCGCCTTCAGCCAGGTCTATGCCCGCGAAGGCATGGGCGACGACGTCCCCTTCGGCGCGGCGCGCGAATGGGGCGCGAAGGTGCTCGCCAAGCTGATCGACGCGCCGATGGCCGAACGCACGCTCATCAACGTCAACTTCCCCGCCCTGCCGCCCGAAGAGGTCAAGGGCATCCGCGTCGTCCGGCAGGGCTTCCACGACTATTCGCGCGGCACCATCGTCGAGGGCCGCGATCCGCGCGGCTATCGCTACTTCTGGTTCGGATTGGACCCCATCGAGCACACCCTCGACCACGGCACCGATCTGGAAGCCATCGAGGACGGCTACATCGCGGTCACCCCGCTCCAGCTGGACCTGACCCACTATTCGACCATCGGCATTCTCGCCGAACGGTTCGCGGACTGATGGCCGAGCCGAAAGGCCGCACCCTGTTCCAGCGCAAGGCGCTGCTCGCCGACCAGTTCCGGCCGCTCAGACGGGAGGTGCGCCTGCCGGTGTGGGGCGACCTCGGCATCCGCGCCGGGATCGCCTTCCTGCTGCTCGGCATGGTCATCATGATCCACTGGTGGGACCGCGCCGGGCTGGTCGACAACTTCGACAAGCACATCAGCTTTCTCGACGTCGTCTATTTCACGATGATCAGCGTCACCACCACCGGCTTCGGCGACATCGCCCCCGTTTCCGACCGCGCGCGGCTGATCGAGGCGGTGATCGTCACCCCTGTCCGCATCGCTGTCCTGTTCATCTTCGTGGGCGCGGCCTACGATTTCGTCATCAAGCGCAGCTGGGAGAAATGGCGCATGGCCCGCATCCAGGAACAGCTCACCGGCCACGTGGTGGTGCTGGGCTACGGCATCTCGGGCGCGCAGAGCGTGGGCGAGCTGATTGAGCGCGGGGTCGATCCGCGCAGCATCGTTGTCATCGACCCCTCGGAAGACCGCCTCGCCGCCGCCGAGAAGCTCGGGGTCAACGTCATGGCCGCCGATGCCACCCGCGACGAGACGCTGAAGGCGGTGCGGATCGCCGAGGCTTCGAGCGTGCTGGTCTCGGCCGGGCGCGACGACACCTCGATCCTCATCGTGCTGACGGTGCGCCACCTCGCCCCGGACGTGCCGATCAGCGTGGTGGTGCGCGCCGACGACAACGAACTGCTCGCCCGGCAGGCCGGCGCCAACAACGTCATCAACCCGGTGCGCTTCACCGGCCTCTTGCTGGCGGGCAGCGTCAAGGGCGCGCACATCGCCGATTACCTCGCCGACCTCGCCAGCGTGGGCGGGCGGGTGCAGCTGGTCGAGCGCGAGGTCACGGCGCAGGAATGCGGCCGCCCGATCACCGATCTGACGAGCGGCGGCCAGGGCCTCAGGGTCTACCGAAATGGCCGCGCCATCGGCTTTTGGGAGGACGAATGCCAGGTGCTCCGCCCCGGCGACGTGGTGGTGGAAATCGTGCCGACGGCGGGGAGCGAAGCGGAGTAACCCGGCGCCCAGGCCATCGCTTTGGAACGGCCCAGCGGGATCGAAGGCTTGCGCATGGTGCTGCACGGCAGGCGGCCCCGATGCGGTTCACAACGCCCCGCAACCGCTCTATGGCCTGCCGACTTGGGAGGGGGGGGGCGCATGACCGCGATCGACTACGCGGCCGGGTTCATCTCGATACTTGTCGGCCTGTCACTCGCCGAGATTGCCCAGAGCACCCACCGGCTGCTGCGCTGCCGACATCGGGTGCGCTAGCACTAGTACCCCTTCGCCGCCGCGCTGCTCCTGCTGTTGATCATCATCGAGCTGTGGTGGAACACCAACCAGGTGATCGTGCCGGGGCGGCCGGTGACGATCGGCATCTTCCTGCCGATCGTGGGCGGGTTCCTGCTCCTGTAACTGACCTGCGCGGCGGTCCTGCCGGATGAGGTTCCGACCGAAGGCCTCGACCTGCGCGCCAGCTATTTCGCCAATGCCCGGTATTTCTGGACCCTGTTCGCGATCCTGGTCGCCGGCTTCGTCATCATCCGCATGGGCCGCAGCATCGCCTTCGTCGGCTGGGCGAGGACGGTTCCCGCGCTGCCTTCGGTGGTGCCGAATGGGGTGCTGGTCCTGCTGTTCCTGTCGCTGGGCTGGGTGCGGCGGAGCTGGTGGCATACGCTGCTGCTGCTCATCCTTCCGCCGGTCCTCTTTCTGTCGCTGGTCAACCGGCCCCTTCCGCTGGAGGAGAAGGCACAGGCTCCGGCAATGTCCCCCGAAGGCAGGCCCTGAACTATCGTGTTACCGGTGCCGGATGCACGGCCTGACGCCCCGGCCGAAAGCCGCCTCACTCAGCTCCTGAACCACACGAACACCCCGCCCATCGCCGCCATGCCGACGAGGAAGTGCCCGGCATCGATCAGGAACAGCGCGAGCGGCTTTCTGAGGAACAAGTAGTTCACCCCGATCGCGGGGATCATCACGCCGAGTGCGAAGCCCATCGCCATCATCATGACGACGAACGGCTTGGGATCGGTGCGCGCGAGGAGGTGCCACAGCACCATCGCGATCAGCATTTCGAAGAGGAAAGCGAGGCCGAAGATCAGGCCCATGTTGCCGGCCTGGAGCTGCCTGTTGGTAAGCCCCGCCGCGCGCTGCCAGGGCTTGGCGAAGATCACCCCGTACCACAGCGCGCCGACGATGAAGAAGGCGGCGGTCCCGGCCAGCACCGGCCACAGGGCGAAGTCGTTCATGCGGGCGCTCCCACGCTAAATCACGTAGGCGAATTCCTCGGCGCCCGGGGCGGGCTTGCGGCCGCGCATCTCGGCATCGAGCTGCACCACGGTGCGGCTCGCGGTCTTGACGAACAGGCCGGGGACGATGGCGTGGACCATGCAGGCGAGCCCGCCCGTCACCATGCGCGCGCCGAAGCACAGCGCGGTGCGGGCGTGCTGGCCATAGGTTTCGCCGATGGCGCGAGGGTGTTCGGTGAAGAGTTTGGCGATCATGCGGCGGGAATGCCTCTTTTCTTGCCCCCGGGTCAACCCCGGGGGTGTCATGGCGCTGTGAGGATATGGTGGCGCAATCCCCCGCCCTGGTGTAGGGGCGCGCCGCGATGAACACCCCCGTCACGACTCTCCCGGACCAGAAGAGGATCGGCATGGTCTCGCTCGGCTGCCCCAAGGCGCTGGTCGATTCCGAGCGGATTCTCACCCGCCTGCGTGCCGATGGCTATGCCTTCGCCGAGGACTATGCGGGCGCGGACGTGGTGCTGGTCAACACCTGCGGCTTCCTCGATTCCGCAAAGGAGGAGAGCCTTGCCGCGATCGGCGAGGCGATTGCCGAGAACGGGAGGGTGATCGTGACCGGCTGCATGGGCGAGGAGGCGGACGCGATCCGCGCCGTCCACCCGCAGGTGCTCGCGGTGACCGGCGCGCACCAGTATGAGCAGGTGGTCGAGGCGGTGCACACCCACGCGCCGCCGAGCCAAGGGCCGTTTGTCGACCTCATCCCCCAGCCCGACATCAAGCTGACGCCCCGGCACTACAGCTATCTCAAGATCTCCGAGGGCTGCAATCACTCCTGCGCCTTCTGCATCATTCCCGCCCTGCGCGGGAAGCTTGCCAGCCGGCGCATTGATGCCGTGCTGCGCGAAGCGGAGAAGCTGGTCGCGGCGGGGACGCGCGAGCTGCTGGTGATCTCGCAGGACACCAGCGCCTACGGGGTCGACATCCGCCACGAGGCCCGCCAATGGCACGGTCGCGAGGTGCGCGCGCACATGACCGACATGGCGCGCGAACTGGGAAGCTTGCGCACCCCCGACGGCCAGACGCCGTGGGTGCGGCTCCATTACGTCTACCCCTACCCCCACGTCGATCAGGTCATCCCGCTGATGGCCGAGGGGCTGCTGACGCCCTATCTCGACATTCCCTTCCAGCACGCCAGCCCCAAGGTGCTCAAGCTGATGCGCCGCCCCGCCAACGAGGCCAAGGTGCTCGAGCGGCTGAAGTCCTGGCGCGCGATCTGTCCCGATATCGCGATCCGAAGCTCCTTCGTGGTCGGCTTCCCGGGCGAGACCGAGGACGACTTCCGCTACCTCCTCGACTGGCTGGAAGAGGCGCAACTCGACCGAGTCGGCGCCTTCCGTTTCGAACCGGTCGAGGGCGCGGCGGCCAATGCCTTGCCTGATCAGGTGCCCGAGGCGGTCAAGGAAGAGCGCTACGCCCGGATCATGGAAGTGACCGAGCGGATCAGCGCCGCCAAGCTCGCCGCCAAGGTGGGCCGCACGCTTCCGGTCATCATCGACGAGGTCGGCGAGGCAGACGAGGACGGCGATATCGGCGCCACGGGCCGCAGCCAGGCCGACGCGCCCGAGATTGACGGGGCGGTGTATCTCAGGAACGTGCCCGCGACGCTCCAGCCCGGCGACATGGTCAGCGCCACGATCGAGGATGCCGACGCGCACGATCTGTTTGGCGCGATCGCCCGTTAATCCCTGCCGGGCGCGCGTCCCCCGCCGGGACGCGGGTTGGTTAACGTCTGGCAACCTGCGGCCCGACGCGGCATAATCACCCCATGATCCGCGCCAACGCCTTCTTCATCGCCCTCGTCGTGCTGCAATATGCAGCCTCGGCGCAAACGTCGACCGCGCGCGCCGCAGATGCCGCACAAGAGGTTGCCGCGCGCGCCGCAGGGGCCTTCGAGGCCGTCGATCCCGACACCGAGGACGCGCGGGGGGCTGATACGCCGGGGATCGATCCGGCGGCGGTCTATGCCGGTCTCCCGCCGCTCGCCGGCGCGCCGGAAGCCGCCGTGCCCGAGGAAGAACCGGCCCCGCGCGGCCCGGCGGTGCGGATGATCCCGCGCGAGGTGGTCCAGCCGCTCCCCGCCACCGCCCCCGCCGCAGCCCGCACCCCCGCGTCCCGCCCGGCAGCGGCGCGCAGCCAGGGCTTCGTCGTCAGGTCGATCCTCCCGGTCGAGGGCGCGTTCCGGTATGGCGACTGGTACTGGGACGACAGCGCCGCCCCCGCCGCAGGCCAGCTGGTCATCACCGTCGACCTTCAGGCGCGGGTGATCAGCGCCTTCCGCGACGGGCACGAGATCGGCACGGCAGTGGTGCTGGTCGGCACGCAATCGCACCCCACCCCGCTCGGCACCTTCCCGATCCTCACCAAGGAGCGCAACAACGTCTCCGAGAAGTACAACAACGCGCCGATGCCCTGGACGCTGCGCCTGACCTGGGACGGGATCGCGATCCACGGCTCGCCGGTCATGAACGGCTATGCCAGCCACGGCTGCATCGGCGTGCCCGACGAATTCGCCGCCAAGCTCTTCGCCGAGGCGAAGCGCGGCGACAAGGTGATCATCACCCGCGGCAAGATGATCGGGCTGGGCGACAAGGTTCTCTGATTATCGGCCACCTTCGGTGGCGCAGACCCCCCGCCCCGCCTCCCCACCCGACCACCAATAGTACCACTATGCTGTGGTGGCCGGGTGGGGAGGCGGGGCGGGGGGTCTGCATCGCTCGTGAGCGCGATCAGTTCAGGGAGCGCGCCGGTTCCGGCCTGAAACGCCACACCCGCATCAACACCCCGATCTTTGCGACCGTCTCCACCGCCGGCACCGCCAGCACGCCGCCCAATGAGGCGTTCTCGCCCGCCCACAGCCGCTCCCACGCCCGCGCCGCCTCGCTGCGCGTGGCATGGCCGCCGAGTTCGCGGATGATCCTGAGGATCGTCTCGATGCCGATGATGCGAGGGGCGTTGGCGCAATAGGTGAAGCCGGGCGCATCGCCCGCATCGCGCATCACCATCTCGTGCCAGTCGAGCTCGGCATACCATTCGAGCGCCTGCCAGCCCTCGGCAAGATGCGCGGCGCTGGCGGCGACGCGCAGCGGATCGAGCCAGTCGGCCTCGGCGAGGCGCGCGCGCAGCCGGGCGCGGTCGAAGGCGGGATCGGCGTTCGAGGGGTCCTGCGCCGCCATCAGACCCTCGCCCGCGACGATCGCGCCGAGCTCGGCCTTGCGCCAGCCGAGCAGCGGGCGCAGCAGCGGAAGCTCGGTCCCCTCCAGAACGGTGCGGGCCCGCACCCCGGCAAGGCCCGCCAGCCCGCTCCCACGGTTGAGGCGCATCAGCAGGGTCTCGGCCTGGTCGTCGGCATGGTGCGCCGTGGCGACGGCGCCCAGCGCCGCCTCGGCAGCCCAGCGGGCGAGTGCCCGATAGCGCGCGGCGCGTGCCTCGGCCTGCACGTTCCCGGGCATCAGGGTGACGCGCATAGGCGTGAAGGGAACGCCGCGCTCGGCGGCGATCCGCTCGACCAGCGCAACCTCGCCCGCCGCCTCGGGCCGCAGGCCGTGGTCGATGCTGGCGACGGCGATGCCCCCCGGCAAGGCCGCATGGGCGAGCAGCAGCAGCGCGAGGCTGTCCGGCCCGCCAGACACCGCAAGGCCCAGCGGGCGCCCGCCGCGCTCTGCCTCGGGCCACAGGGCCGCAAGGTCGGCGGCGAAGCGGTCCCGCGCGGCGGCGTCTAGCTGCACTTCACCTTGGCGCGGTTCGCCTGATAGTCGGTCGCGAGCCGCCCCGAAGCGACCAGCGGGTAGGTCTCGGCGAATTCGGCGAGCGCGATGCAGGCGCGCTTGGTGTCCTTCATCGCGATCATCGCCGCGCCGAGATAGAGCAGGCTGTCCGGCGCCCGCTCGCCCGCCTTGTTGGCCTGGTAGTTGCGCAGGAACCACCGCGCCGCGTCCTCGGGCATCTTGTCGTCGAGGAAGGCACGGCCGAGCAGGTTGCGCCCGTAGCTGATCTTGGAATGGTTCGGATACTGCTCGACATACTTGGCGAGCTGCTGGCGGGCCTCGGGGAAGAAGCCGGCGTTCCAGAGGCGGAAGCCGTAGGAATATTCGTCGTCCGCCGCGTCCGCCGTCTGCGGCTTGGCGATCGCCTGCACCGCCGCGAGGCGGGCGGCGCTCGGCGTGGCGGCGGTGGCAGCGGGCGCCGGGGC
>NZ_JAPFGY010000018.1 GCF_026586795.1 Erythrobacter sp. WG | reverse complement strand
CGCCGGCGAGGGCGAAGGCGGCGCGGGCGAAGGCGAGGGCGAAGGCGCCACCTCCGGCGGTGAGGGCGAGGGCGGCGTCGCGGTCGCCGATGCGGCGCGCGATCCGGTCGCCTACGGCATCGCGCTCGCGGTCGCCGAAGCGCACGTCGCTGCGGCCAAGGATGCCTATGCCGCAGGCAAGAAGGACGCCGCCGCCGAGATGTTCGCCCATCCGGTGAGCGAGGTGCTGCTCGAAATGGACCCGGTGTTCACCAAGCTCGGCGTCGCCGACGTGAAGCCGCTGTTCAGCGCCGCGTCGGACGCCGCGCTGGCCGGCAAGAGCGCCGCCGAGGTCAATGCCGCCCATGACCGGATCATCGCCGGCCTCGGCGCCGCCGCGCAGAAGGCGCCGAACAGCGGCGCGACTCCGGCCAAGGTCGCGACTGGCGTGATCGCCGACATGATCGAGCGCGCCAGCGCGATGTACCGCAGCCTCGCGCGGGAAGAGGGCTACGAGCCCTATCTCGACGGCTACGGCTTCAGCCGTGTCGCGGCGAGCCGCTTCGCCGCCTCGGGCGCGGCGATCAAGGCCGAGAACCCTGAGGCGCACGCGCGCATCAGCGAGGCGCTGGCGTTGCTCGCCAAGGCCTATCCCACTGCCACCCGTCCGGCCAAGCTGCCGGTCGAGGCGGGCGCCCTGTCCGGCGCCTCGGCCAAGGTCATGCTCGCCGCCGGAAGCTGAGCGGCGCGCCCGCTCAGATCGCGGAGCTGAACCGGCGGGGGGCGGCGGCGCGGTAGCTGTCGAACAGCGCGGCAATCACCCGCGCATAGGGCAGCCCCTCGGGCGCGATGGTCAGCCGCGCGCCATCGACAGCGGCGAGCCGGGCGGCGATGAAGGGCGCGAGCCGCTCGCCCGTCTCGGCCAGCAGGTCCGCCTCAAGCACCGCCTCGCCCCGGCACAGCAGCGCTGCGATCACCGCGCCGCGGCGCTGGTCCTCGGGCCCGCGGACGATCCCGTGGGTCGCCGACAGCCGCCCCTCGCCCGACAATTTGCGATAGCGCCCGGTGTGCTTGTCGTTCTGCGCGAGCAGGCCCGGAAAGCCGCTTACCGCGCTCGCGCCGAGGCCGATCAGCACCTCGGCGCGGTCATCGGTGAAGCCCTGGAAATTGCGCCGGAGGCTGCCCTGCCGCACCGCGCGCGCCATCGGATCGTGGGGCAGGGCGAAGTGGTCGAAACCGACCGCCGTGTAGCCTGCGTCCACCAGCGTGTCGTGCGCCTGCGCGGCCATCGCGAAGCGCGCCTGCGGGCCGGGCAGGGCGACCTCGGGGATCATCGACTGGCGCGGCACAAGGTGCGGCACGTGGGCATATCCGAACACCGCGACCCGGTCCGCGCCGAGCTTGCGGGTGTATTCGAGACTGTCCTCGAGATCCGCCTCGCTCTGGTGCGGCAGGCCGTACATGAGGTCGAAGTTCAAAGACGTGACGCCCGCGCCGCGCAGCCAGTCGACAGAGCGGCAGATCATCGTCAGCGACTGTTCGCGCCCGATCGCCTTCTGGCAATGCGCCGCGAAGGTCTGCACGCCGAGGCTCGCGCGGCTTACCCCGACGCCCGCGAGGACCTTGGCCCAGTCCGAGGTGAGGCTGCGCGGATCGAGTTCGATCGCGATGGCCGGCGAGCCCATCGGGAAATGCGCGTGGAGCGCCTCGACCAGCGCCAGGAACTCGCCGGTCTCGATGGCATTGGGGCTGCCCCCGCCGAACGCCACCCGGCGCACACGGGCGCCCGGGGGCAGAAGGCTGGCGACGGTGGCGATTTCCTGGTGGAGCGCGGCGAGATAGGTCTCAACCCGCGCGCGCTTGCCCGAGGCGCCGGTGTTGCAGCCGCAATAGAAGCAGATCTGCTCGCAGAAGGGGATGTGGAGGTAAAGCGACACGTCGCCGCTCGCCCCGGCGATGGCGCGCTCGATGGTGCCTTCCTCGAGCGGCCCGAAATCGGCGGCGGTGGGATAGCTGGTGTAGCGCGGCACCGGGGTGGCGAGCAGCTCGGGGTGATAGGTCCACATGATCGTCGCTCGCTCCTGGCTTCGCGGCAGGGGGGGCTGCTCGCGATTCAGGCGTAAGCGACCGGAGGCTCAAGCGTCTTTGCGCGAAATCAATTTGATCGACTTGTCCTCCCGGCAGGTCCCCGCGTGGCAGCCCTTGGGGTGGCAATCGCGGCGCTCGGCCGGCGCCTTGCCGGGCCCGAGCGGGATGGTGACGGTGCCACCGCCGCACATCGTCGCGGTGATCGTCGCGGGCCCGTCGCGCGGGGCGGGGGCGGGGCCGAGCATCACCGGCAGCAAGCTCGCCAGCGCGAGGGTCAGGACGGGGAGGCTCACGGCAGGCCCTCCCCCCAGTCGTCCTCGTCGATCAGGATGCGCCGCGCGGCGCCGTCGATGTCCTCGTACTGCCCGGCGCGCATCGACCACATGAAGGCGGCGAGGCCCGCAAGCCCCATGCCGAGCGCGATCGGGATGAGGAGCGCAAGCCCGGTCATGCGCGGCCCTCCCTGGCAAGGCGCAGCGAATTGGCGACCACCACCAGCGAGCTCACCGACATGGCGAGCGCGGCAAGAAGCGGCGTCACGAGGCCCATCAGCGCGAGCGGCACGGCGAGGAGGTTGTAGATGATCGAGAAGCCGAAGTTCTCGCGCACGATCCGCATGGTGCGCCGCGCGATGCGGACGGCAAGGGCGACGGGCATGAGCCCCTCGCCGATGAACACCGCATCGGCCGCCTGCTGGCTCGCGTCGGAGGCGGTGCCGGGCGCGATCGAGGCGTGGGCGGCGGCGAGCGCGGGGCCGTCGTTGAGGCCGTCGCCGACCATCAGCGGTCGGTGCCCCTGCGCCTTCAGCGCCTCCAGCGCGGCGAGCTTGGTCTGCGGGGTGGCCTCGGCCTCAGCGGCAAGGCCGAGCGCCGCCGCGATGGCACGGACAGGCCCGGCGCGGTCGCCCGAGAGGATGCTGGCGGGCAGCCCCTCGCGCGACAGGGCGGCGAGCGCCACGGCGGCGTCGGGACGCAGGGGATCGTGGAAGCGGATGATGTGGCGGGTATTCCCGATCCGCAAGCAGGTAGCGAGGAGGGGGCCCTCGGCTGCGCCTTCGGGAACCGCGCCCTCGAGCTTTTCGAGCGCCACCGGCAGACCGTTCCATCGGCCGGTCAGGCCCTCGCCCCCGGTCTCGCGGATGTCGTCGAGGCGCGCGGGCACGACGCCCTCCGGCAGCAGCGCGGCGACGAGGCCGCGACTGAGCGGATGGCGGCTCGTCTGGGCAAGGCCGAGGGCGATGCTCTTCGCCTCGGCATCGAGGCCGCCGATGTCGGCGCGGGGCTCGCCGAGGGTCAGCGTGCCGGTCTTGTCGAACAGCGCAACATCGCACTCGGCGAGGCGTTCAAGCGCGCTGCCGTCCTTGACCAGCAGGCCCCGGCGCAGCAGCGCGCCCGAGGCGACCACCTGCGCGGCGGGGACCGCGAGGCCCATCGCGCAGGGGCAGGTGATGATCAGCACGGCAATCGCGATGGTCAGCGAGGTGTGCCAGCCGGCGCCCGCGATCATCCACCCGGCGAAGGCGAGCGCCGCCAAGGAATGCACCACCGGCGCATAGAGCCGCGAGGCGCGGTCGGCGATGCGCACGTAGGTGCTCCGCGACTGCCCCGCCTCGTCCATCAGCCGCGCGATCTCGGCGAGCGCCGTGTCCTCGGCCACGTGGGTGAGGCGCACCGTGAGGGGGGCGGCAAGGTTGATCGCGCCCGCATGAACGGGCGCGCCCGGGCCCGCGGCCACGGGCGCGCTCTCGCCGGTGAGCATGGCGTTGTCGAGCGCGCTCGTGCCCTCGACGACCTCGCCGTCGGCGGCGAGCGCCTCCCCGGCGGCGACCAGCACCAGCATCCCGGGCCGAAGGTCACGGGCGGCCACCCGGCGGGTGCTTCCGTCGGGGGCGAGGACGCTCGCGCTCTTGCCCATCCGCCCCAGCAGCGCGCCGATCCCGGCGCGGGTCCGGTCGCGCATCGCGGCGTCGAGCGCGCGGCCGGCGAGCAGGAAGAACAGCAGCATCACGGCGCTGTCGAAGAAGGCATGGCGCCCGCCGGTGACGGTCTCGTAGAGCGAGAGGCAGGTCGCCAGGATCACGCCGATCGAGATCGGCACGTCCATGTTGGTGCGCCGGTGCTTCAGCGCCATCCACGCGCTCGCGAAGAAGGGCTGGCCCGCATAGGCGATCACCGGAAGGGCGATCACTGCGCTCAGCCAATGGAACAGCTCGCGGGTCGCCCCGTCCGCGCCCGACCAGACGCTGACCGAGAGCAGCATAACGTTCATCATCCCGAAGCCCGCCACGCCCAGCGCGCGGGTCAGCGCCTTGCGCTCCTTGCCGTCATCGGCGAGCGGGGCTTCGGCAACGGTCTGCGCCTCGAAACCGAGCCCGAGCAGCGCAGCGGCGAGGGCCCCCTCATCCAGCGCCGGATCGTGGGTGATCGCCACGCGCTTCGCCGAGAAGTTGGCGCGCGCCGCGGCGATACCGGGGCGCTTGGGCAACTCGCGCTCGATCCGGGCGATGCAGCCGGCGCATTTCATGCCCGGCACGGTGAAGCGCGTGGTCGCCAGCGGGGCGACCGGCGCGTCCTCGACGAGCCTGAGGGTGGGGGCGTTCATGGCAGCGCGCCTTCGCCCGCCCAGGCCTGCCCGCCGGCGCGGATCGCGATGCGCAGCTGCCAGCGCCCCGGGGCGAGCTTCTGCTCGGACACCCACACGCCCTCGCCGAAGGCCGAGAAGGTCAGCGCGGTTTCCTCGCGCGTGCCGAGCGGGCGTTCGGCGGTGGCGGTCACCACCGCGCCTGCGGGAACGCCGCGAGTCTCGACCACCACCCTCCCATCGGCCCGCTGGCGGGGCGCGGCCTGCCAGCCCAAGGCGTTCGAGGCGGCGGCCTGCTTCAGCCAGCCATTGTAGTGCTGGCTCGCGACATAGGAGTTGTCGACGACCGTGCCGTGGAAGCTTTCCACCGCCATCGTCGCCATGGTGAGGTTCACCGCAATGACGATGCCGAAGCCGCCGACGAAGATCGCCGCCATCCGCTTGCCGGTGAAAGGGTTTGTTGCGGCGTGGCTCACTGGTCGTCTCCCGGCATGGCGAAAGTGGTCTCGACCCGCGCGGTCTCGCCCTGCTCGTCGTCCGAGGTCAGGCGGAAGGCGAAGCCGTCGGCGTGGCTGCCCGGCGGCAGCATGACATAGGCGCGCAGCACCTGCGTCGCGTTGGCGGGGACGGTCACGGACTGCGCCCGCGCGGCGTTCTCGAGGCTCACCGCCTCGGTCCACATCACCGCGCCCGCCGGCAAACCCTCCAGAGCGAGAGTCATGGCGCGCGGGCGGGCCTCCATGTTCCTGAGGCGCAGCGTGTAGGCGTTCCTCACCGAGCCGTCCTTGAGCAGCATGAAGGGCGGATTGCGATCCTGCGCGACCGTCAGCCCGGTGTGCGCGCGGGTGCCGAGCGCGAACAGGAGCCCCGCGCCGATTGCGCTCCATACGCCGAGATAGACGAGGGTGCGAAACCGCAGCAGCGCCTTCCAGGCGGGCTGCGCAGGCGCGCCTGCCGCTTCGGCCTCGCATTGTTCGAGCGTCGCGTAGTCGATGAGGCCCCGCGGGCGGCCGACTTCGCGCATCACCCGGTCGCAGGCGTCAATGCAGAGGCCGCAGGTGATGCAGCCGATCTGCTGGCCGTTCCGGATGTCGACCCCCGTGGGGCACACCGCCACGCACAGCTGGCAGTCGATGCAGTCGCCATAGCGTTCGGGGTGCTTCGCCGCCTTCTTGAGGCTGCCGCGCTCCTCGCCGCGCCAGTCCTTGTAGGTGACGATCAGCGACTTCTCGTCGAGCATCGCCGTCTGGATGCGCGGCCAGGGGCACATGTAGATGCACACCTGTTCGCGCATGAAGCCGCCGAGCCAGAAGGTCGTGCCGGTGAGCACCGCCACCGTGGCATAGGCGACGGGCGCCGCCTCGCCGCTCCAGAAGTCGCGGGTGAGGGTGGGGGCATCGGCGAAATACATGATCCACGCGCCGCCGGTCCAGAAGGCGATGGCGAGGTAGACGCTCCACTTGGCGAGGCGGCGGACGGTCTTGGCGGCGGTCCACGGCGCGGCGTCGAGCTTCATGCGCGCATTGCGGTCGCCGTCGAAGAAGCGGTCGACGTGCTGGAAGACGTCAGTCCACACCGTCTGCGGGCAGGCATAGCCGCACCACGCGCGGCCCACGGCGGAGGTGACGAGGAACAGGCCGATCCCGGCCATGATGAGGAGGCCCGCGACGAAGTAGAATTCGTGCGGCCAGATCTCGATATCGAACATGTAGAAGCGGCGACCCGCAAGATCGACGAGCACCGCCTGGTCTGGGGCATAGGGGCCGCGGTCCCAGCGGATCCAGGGCAGCGCGTAGTAGATGGTCAGCGTGACGAGCATCACCGCCCACTTGAAGCGGCGTAAGGGGCCGTCGATGCGCTTGTTGTGGACCGTCTTGCCCTTCACGTAGAGATCGGTGCGCAGGAGATCGGGCTCGATCGCCTTGCGCGCCGTGCCCGCCTGGGTTCCGAGCGCCGCCGCCCAGTCGCGCTGTGGGCGCGCGTCAGGGGCGGGGCGCTCGAGCTGGTCGCTGTCAGCCATCGCTTTCGGCCTTCTTTGCGCTCGCCACGTCGGGTGCCGGCGCTTGCGGGGCTGCTGCTGCGGCGGCGGGGGCCGGGCCCTGACCGCCACCGCGAGAGTGGACGAAGGCGGCAAGCATCTTGATCGTGACCGGGTCGAGCCGGTCCTTCCACGCCGGCATCACGCCGTGGCGGGGATTGCCGACCTGGCGCTTGATGTCGGCGGCGCTCCCGCCGAACAGCCAGATCGCATCGTTGAGCGCGGGCACGCCCATCGCTGCCATGCCGCCGCCGCCGGGGCCGTGGCAGGCTGCGCAGTTGTCGGCATAGAGCTGCGCGCCGGCGGCGCTGGGCTTGCCCTTGCCGTTCAGCGATAGGACATGGCCGGCAATGGCGTCGAGCTCGGCGCTGTCCAGCATCCCGTCGAAGGCGGGCATGAGGTTGATGCGCGTCTCGGGCGCGGCGTCCCAGCGAACTCCGTGGGTGATGGTGGTCTGGATGTCGCTGAGCGTGCCGCCCCACAGCCAGTCGTCGTCGTTGAGGTTGGGGTAGCCCGGCGCGCCCGCCGCGCCGGCGCCGTGGCAGGCGGCGCAGTTGACCTTGAAGGCCGCCGCCCCGCCCGCGACCGCCGCCTGCATCAGCTGCGGATTGGCGGGGAGCGCCTCGATTGGCGTCGCGGCGATCTCGGCGCGGATGCCGGCGCGCGCGGCGTCGGCGGCGCGCATTTCCGCGGCGAGCTGCCCGCGGCTCGACCAGCCCAGCGTGCCGCCGGTCGCCCGGTCGATCATCGGCCAGGCCGGGTAGAGCACCACATAGACCGCCGCGAAGGCGATCGTCGCGTAGAAGGTGTAGAGCCACCAGCGCGGCAGGGGCGTGTTCAGTTCCTCGATGCCGTCCCATTCGTGGCCGACGGTCTCGGTGCCGGTGGGCTCGTCGATGCGCTTATTGGCCATGGTCGTCTTCCTTGAAAATCGAGAGCTTGGCATCGCTCCTGTAGGTCCGCGCGGCGGGGCGGAAGTGCCACAGGCACAGCACCAGGTAGAGCACGCAGATCATCGCCAGCGCGTAGCTGTCGGCAAAGTGCCTGAGGGCGGTGTAGAGGCTCATCGTCCCTCGCTCCCCTTGGTGAGTTCCTCCTGCGCGGCGGCGCTGTTCACGTCGACCAGCGTGCCGAGCATCTGGAGGTAGGCGACCAGCGCATCCATCTCGGTCACCCGCGTGGGATCACCGTCGAAGTCGCGGATCTGCGCCTTGGGGTAGCGGGTCGCGAGGTCGCCGGCGTCGGCCTCGGGATCGGCCTGGGCGTTGAGGTCCTGCGCCGCCTTGGCGATGTCGTCGTCCGTATAGGGCACGCCCACGCGCTTCAGGGCGGTGAGGCTGGCGGCCGGGTCGGCGACCTTGAGATCGGTCTCGGCGAGGAAGGCGTAGCTCGGCATGATGCTCTGCGGCACCACCGCGCGCGGCGCCTTCAGGTGATCGACGTGCCAGGCATCCGAATAGCGCCCGCCGACGCGCGCCAAGTCGGGCCCGGTGCGCTTGCTCCCCCACTGGAAGGGGTGGTCGTACATCGATTCCGCAGCGAGGCTGTAATGCCCGTAGCGCTCCACCTCGTCGCGGAACGGGCGGATCATCTGGCTGTGGCAGACGTAGCACCCCTCGCGGATGTAGATGTCGCGCCCGGCCTGCTCGAGCGGGGTGTAGGGGCGCATTCCATCCACCTTCTCGATCGTGTTGTCGACCCAGAACAGCGGGGCGATCTCGACGATCCCGCCGACCGCCACCACAGCGAGCGTGCAGGCGGCGAGCAGGGTGACGTTCTTCTCGAGCTTCTTGTGGCCCTCGAAGGCACCGGTGTTTGCAGTGTTGCTCATGATGGGTGTCCTTGCGGCCGGCGCCTATTCGGCGGGCTCGGGGGAGGGCTGGAAGATCGGGCGGTCGGCTTGCGGCTGGTGCGGGGTGTCGCCCATCGGGGCTTCCTCGCGTAAGGCACCGGCGATGGTCATGGCGATGTTCCAGGCCATGACGAGCGCGCCTGTGAGGTACATGAGGCCCCCCACCATGCGCAGCGCATACATCGGGTGGAGCGCGGCGACGGTGTCGACGAAGCTGTTCACCAGGTAGCCGTCCGCGCCGTATTCGCGCCACATCAGCCCCTGAGTGATCCCCGCCACCCACATCGAGGAGGCGTAGAAGACGATCCCCAGCGTCGCGAGCCAGAAGTGCCAGTTGATCATCCGCAAGCTGTAGAGCCGCTCGCGGTTCCACAGGCGCGGCGTCAGGTAGTAGACGCAGGCGAAGGTGATCATCCCGTTCCACCCCAGCGCGCCCGAGTGCACGTGGCCGATGGTCCAGTCGGTGTAGTGCGAGAGCGAGTTCACCGCCTTGATCGACAGCATCGGCCCTTCGAAGGTGCTCATCCCGTAGAAGGCGAGCGCGAGGACCATCATGCGGATGATCGGATCGGTGCGCACCTTGTCCCACGCGCCGTTCAGGGTCATCAGCCCGTTGATCATCCCGCCCCAGCTGGGCATCCACAGCATCACCGAAAACACCATGCCCAGCGTCTGCGCCCAGTCGGGGAGCGCGGTGTAGTGCAGGTGGTGCGGGCCCGCCCAAATGTAGAGGAAGATCAGCGACCAGAAGTGGATGATCGACAGGCGGTAGGAATAGACCGGCCGCCCGGCCTGCTTGGGGACGAAGTAATACATCATCGCGAGGAAGCCGGCGGTGAGGAAGAAGCCCACCGCGTTATGGCCGTACCACCACTGGGTCAGCGCATCCTGCACGCCCGAGAAGGCGGAATAGCTTTTGGCGCCCAGCAGGCTCACCGGCATGGCGAGGTTGTTCACCACGTGGAGCATCGCGATCGTCAGGATGAAGGCGAGGAAGAACCAGTTGGCGACGTAGATGTGCGGCTCGTGGCGCTTCAGGATCGTGCCGACGAAGACCGCGGCATAGGCGAGCCACACGATCGTCAGCCACAGGTCGACATACCATTCGGGCTCGGCATATTCCTTGCCTTGGCCGATGCCGAGCACGTAGCCGGTCGCGGCGAGCACGATGAACAGCTGGTAGCCCCAGAACACGAAGCGCGCGACGCCCGGCAGCGCCAGCGTGGTGCGGCAGGTGCGCTGGACCACATAGAAGCTGGTGCACAGCAGCGCATTGCCGCCGAAGGCGAAGATCACCGCGCTGGTGTGCAGCGGGCGGATGCGGCCGAAGTTCAAGTAGGGTTCGAGGTTCAGCCACGGCCAGGCGAGCTGCGCGGCGATGAACACGCCGACCAGAAGCCCGACCACGCCCCAGAACATCGTCGCGATCACGCCCCAGCGGATCACGTCGTCATCGTAGCGCGACGGCCCCGGCGGCATCCGGAACAGGCTCTGGGCGCGCGCCACCGGGTCATAGGTGGTAAGCGTCGCCACGATCAGGATGACCGCGACGAGGCCGACGATCCCCATGTGGATGGCAAAGCCCGCGTCGGGCGTGAGCGCGATGGCGGCGATGCTGGCGATGAGGACGAACGCCCACACTCCCAGCCGCCTGACGACTGTTTCCATGATGTTTTTCCCTTCCGTCGGCGCCCATTCTATCGCGCCGCTAGACCCCGTGTGTTTGACCGAAATCAAATTCGCGTCAGATTTTGCCGGGCTCTTCCCTGGCGCCGCGCCCCGCGATCCGGGCGAGCGCGCCGACATCCGACAGCGCCACGCCCGAACGCCCCTCGGTCGTCACCAGCCCCGCCTCGCGCAGTTCGGTAAGCTGGCGGCTGACGGTTTCGATGGTGAGGCCCAGCGAGTCGCCGATGTCGCGGCGGCTCATCGGCAGGGCGAAGGTGCAGGGACCCTCGGTCTGCCCGGCCAGCCGCTCGGCCATCGAGACGAGGAAATCGGCGATCCGCGCAGCTGCCGACTTGTGCCCGATCTGCATCATCCGGGTCTGCGTGCGGTGGACGGCCTGAAGGCTGCGCGTCAGCACCGAACGCAGCACCACCGGATCGGCTTGCGCTGCATCGAGAAAGCGGTCGGCCGGAAAGATCACGAGATCGCACGGGGTCAGCGCGACGAGGCGCAGCCCGCCCCACGCCTCGGTCTCGCTCCAGCGCAGCACCGAGACGAGATCGCCCGCGAAGTGGAAGGCGAGCACCTGCCCGCCCGGCGGCGCCGCCGTGCCGGCGGCCGCGGCGTGCGGCGCAACAAGCTTGGCCGATCCGCTCGCGATCCATACCAGCCGGTCCTCGTGGCGGTCGGGCGGAAGCTCCTCTCCGCGTTCGCGGTGCAGGCCCGTTCCGATCGCGCAGAGCCGGTCCGCGACCGCGCCCTCGCCGGTGCCCGGCGGCAGCGCGGCGCGGAACGCCGCGAGCGAGATCGCGGGCCCGGTGCCGGGAGTGGAGGGACTGAGCGTCGCCATGATGTAGCCGGGAATGGTCGACGCGCGGCCAAAGGTCTTTGATCCCGATCAATGAGGCGCCCGGCGATCCGCGGTTATCCGCCCCGTCACAGGCAGCAAGAACCCTGGGCCGGTTGGCGGCCACTGCTGCGTGAAGAGGACGGGACAATGAAGACGATACTGATGCTCGGCGGCGCCGCGATGGCGCTGGCCGCGACCCCTGCGCTCGCCCAGGACGCGCCCGACCGGGCGGGCCACGTGCAGGTGAAGCTGCTCGGCACCTATGTGGCGCCTGACGGCAAGATCGAGGCGATCAACGTCAACCTGCCGCGCCTGCCGGCGACGACCCAGACGAAGGCGAACGACAATGTGACGCCGACGATCGCGATCGAGTATTTCGTGTCGAACAATGTCTCGATCGAGACCATCGCCGGGATCACCCAGCACGATGTCGATGCGACGGCGGGCGTGCCGGCTGGGGCGGAACTGGTCGCCGATGCCAAGCTGATCCCGGCCACGGTGACGGTGAAGTATCACTTCGATCTGGGCGGCGTGAAGCCCTATGTCGGTGCGGGGCCCGCGCTGTTCCTGTGGGTCGCCGACGATCCGGGCGCGGCGACGCTCCCGCTGGGGGTGACGCGCACGACCCTTTCGAACGAGGTCGGCGCGGCGCTCCAGGCCGGGCTGGACGTGCCGATCGGCGACAAGGGGCTGGGCCTCAGCGTCGACGTGAAGCGCTACTTCATCGGCACCACCGCGCGCTGGTTCGCCGGCAACACGCTGGCGATCGAGACCGAGCACAAGCTCGATCCGTGGCTGATCAGCGCCGGGCTCAGCTACCGCTTCTGAGCCTTGTGCGCGGCAGCGCCCCGCCGGCCCGGTCGCGGCCGGCGGGGCGCTTTGCGTCAGGGGGATGCTTGCCGGCGCAAAGGTGGCGCCAGACCCCCCTTTGCCCTCCTCCAGACCCCCTCCAGACCCCCCTCAGACCCGCCCCAGGGGGTGCGCAGAACCGATGTTTCACGTGAAACATATCGGCGCGGCATAAGACCTTTGTCCCAAAGCGCACCCCTGATAGCCTGCGCTAGAAGGGGCCTGAAAAAAGGGAGAGTCGAGATGATCCACGCCGTCGAAAGACCCGAGGCGCACACCCCCACCCACTGCACGCCCGAACAGTACGCGCAGATGTACCGCCAGTCGGTGGAGGAGCCCGGCGCCTTCTGGCTCGACCAAGCGCGGCGGTTGGATTGGTCGCGCTTTCCGAGCGTGGGGGGCGACTGGTCCTACGGTCCGGTGGCGATCCGCTGGTTCGAGGACGGCCAGCTCAACCTGTGCCACAACGCGGTCGACCGGCATCTGGCTGACCACGCCGACCGCACGGCGCTGATCTTCGAGGCCGACGATCCCGCCGCCCCGGCGCGCAGCCTCACCTATGCCGAGCTCCACCGCGAGGTGGTGCGGATGGCCAACGCGATGAAATCGCTGGGTGTTTCCAAGGGAGACCGGGTGACGATCTACTTGCCGATGATCCTCGAAGGCGTGGTCGCGATGCTCGCCTGCGCACGGCTGGGCGCGGTCCATTCGGTGGTGTTCGGCGGCTTCTCCCCCGAAGCGCTCGCCGGGCGGATCGAGGACTGCGGCAGCCGCTTCGTCGTCACCGCCGACGAGGGGCTGCGCGGCGGCAGGCACGTGCCCCTGAAGGCCAATGTCGATGCCGCGTTGGATCTTGCGGTGCACGAAACCAACGTCGAGGCCGTGCTGGTGGTCCGCCACACCGGCGGCGAGGTCGCGATGCGCGAGGGCCGCGACCATTGGTTCGAGGATGTCGCGCACGACGCCGATTGCCCCTGCGAGGTGATGGCCGCGGAGGACCCGCTGTTCATCCTCTACACCTCCGGCTCCACGGGCAAGCCCAAGGGCGTCCTCCACACCACCGGCGGCTACGGCGTGTGGACCGCGACGACCTTCCATTATATCTTTGATTATCAGCCGGGTGAGGTGTTCTGGTGCACCGCTGATATCGGCTGGGTGACCGGGCATTCCTATGTGGTCTACGGCCCGCTCATCAACGCGGCGACCGCGGTGGTGTTCGAAGGCGTGCCCAATTACCCCGATCACGGGCGCTTCTGGGACGTGGTCGACAAGCACCAGGTCAGCATCATCTACACAGCCCCCACCGCGATCCGCGCCCTGATGCGCGAAGGCGATCAGCACGTTACGAGCCGCAGCCGCGCTTCGCTGCGGCTGCTGGGCAGCGTCGGCGAGCCGATCAATCCTGAGGCCTGGCGTTGGTATTTCGACGTGGTGGGCGAAGGCCGCTGCCCGATCATCGACACCTGGTGGCAGACCGAAACCGGCGGCTGCATGATCACCACGCTCCCCGGCGCGCACGACATGAAGCCGGGGAGCGCAGGCCTGCCGTTCTTCGGTATCCGCCCGCAACTGGTTGATAACGAAGGCGCTGTGCTGGAAGGCGCGACCGAGGGGAACCTGTGCATCACCCACAGCTGGCCCGGCCAGGCCCGCACCGTCTACGGCGATCACGACCGCTTCGTGCAGACCTACTTCTCCACCTATGCCGGCAAGTACTTCACCGGCGACGGCTGCAAGCGCGACGAGGACGGCTACTACTGGATCACCGGCCGGGTCGACGACGTCATCAACGTCTCGGGCCACCGCATGGGGACGGCCGAGGTCGAGAGCGCGCTGGTGCTGCACCCCAAGGTCGCCGAGGCCGCGGTGGTCGGCTATCCGCACGATCTCAAGGGGCAGGGCATCTACTGCTACGTCACGCTCAACGCCGGCGAGCAGGGCACCGACGCGCTGCTCGCGGAGCTGAAGGCGCACGTCAGGAAGGAGATCGGCCCGATCGCCACGCCGGATGTGATCCACTTCACGGATGGCCTGCCCAAGACCCGCTCGGGCAAGATCATGCGCCGCATCCTCAGGAAGATCGCCGAGAACGACTTCGGATCATTGGGCGACACCTCGACCCTCGCCGATCCCTCGCTGGTCGATCGGCTGATCGAGGGGCGCGCGAACCGCTGAGCGCGCCCTAGTCCACGTTAACGAAGGTGAGGCGCGCGTCCGGCGCCTCGATCACCAGTTTGCGGCCATCCGATGAGCGGCTGAAGCGTTGCGCCAAGCCCAGCGCGCTCGCCAGCTGGTTGCCGAAGCTGGGCTCCGGGCATATCATCCGGGTGCTCGCGACGGGGCCGAAAGTGATCGTGCTCGCCCCGTCGCGCGGCTGGCCTGCGATCCAGGTGGTGCGGCCCCGGTTGCAGTCGAGCTTCACCTGCGCCGCGCCCTCCTCGCCGAAAGCCAGCGTGTGGCGCGCCTGCTGTTCCGGGTTGAGGGCGGTGGTGCTGCCCGAGGCGTCGATCGACACAAGCTGCCACTGCGAACCGGTCAGGGGGTGGCTTGCAGGCACGGTAACGCAGGCTCCGAGCAAGAGGGTTGCGGTGCTGGCGGCGGCGATAGTGGTCTTCATGGCGGGTCGTCTCCCCCGGTGGCGAACTCGCCTGAGTGATACAGGACAATGCTGAACGCAGGCAATCCGGCCGCCCGGTGCAGCGCGCGAAAAAGCCGCCGGAGCACGAACTCCGGCGGCTTTTCGTGCCTCTCAGGGAGAGCCGATCAGGCCTCGCGGGTACCCGACAGCGGCATTGCGCCAAACGCGCCCGCGTTGACCGAGCCGGTCAGCGTGTCGCCGTCGATGGTCGCTTCGCAATCGAGCGTCATCGGCATCGGCACGACCATGTTCATCTGCCACTTGATGGTGTTGCCTTCGACCTTGCCGTCGGTGATGTCCATCGAGCCGAGGCTGCCGACCATCGAGCCGGTGAAGCTGTCGCCATCGGGCACGACCTTGAGCGTGCCGGTCTGGTCGCCCATCGGGCTCTTGACGGTGGTCTTGTAGGTACCTGCAACGGACATATCCAACTCCCTTGGGTTACGTGCAGGCCTCCGGCGACCCGGCACTTGGTTGGCGCTATTTACACCGCTGTCAGCGCGCTTCAACCGGAATCCGGTTCAAGCGCGCCCACATGGCGATGATCACTCGCTCTCCATCTCGCGCTGCTCGATCGGCAGGCCGAGCGGTTCGAGCTGGGCGCGCACCTTTGCGGCATCGCCGACCACCACCCAGACGAAGCTGTCGGGATTGATCGCGGCGCGGGCTGCAGCGTCGAGGCTGGCGGCGGTCTGCTTGGCGTAAATCCCGGCGAGCTTCTCCTGATAATCGTCCGGCCGGCCGAACAGCGCATTGCTCTGCATCGCGCCAAGCACCGCCGGCGAGGTCTCGAACCGGCCCGGCAGCGCGCCGACCTCCGAGGCGATGTTGCGCTCGAGCTCCTCGGGCGTCACGCCCTTGACGGTCAGGAACTCCTTGGTCTCGCGGATCATCTCGGCGAGCGATTCTCCGGTGCGGTCGGCCTGCACGGGGGCCGAGACGTTGTAGAGCACCGCATTCTCGCGCGCCGAGGTGCCGCCGCGCACGCCATAGCTCCAGCCCTTGGTCTCGCGCAGGTTCATATTGAGCCGCGAGAGGAAGTTGCCGCCCAGCGAGTTGTTGGCGCTGTTGAAGGCGATGAAGGCATCTTCGCCGGCCTTGAGCGGGGTGATCTGCGCCCCGACGATCACGCTCTGCGGCGAGTTGGGCCGGTTGACGAGGATGATGCGGTTGCCCTTCGTCGCGCCCGTCGCGGCGAACTGCTTGGTGCCCTTGGGCGCGGCGGGTGCCTTCCAGTCGCCGAAAGCGGCGTTCAGCGACTTGACCACTTCGGCAAGCGGCTTGTCCGAAATGACGAAGACCTCGCCGTTGTCGGGGCGGATCCAGCGGTCCTTGAAGGCGACGAGGTCATCGCGGGCGATCGCCGAGACACTCTTCACCGTGCTCACCCCGCCATAGGGGCTGTTGGCGAAGACCTCGGGCGTGAGGGTGCGCTGGGCGATGCCCTGCGGCGAGCGCATCGACTGGCGGATGCCGGTGAGGGTCTGGTTGCGGACCCGCTCGATATCGGCCGGGTTGAAGGCCGGCTCGCGGATCACCTGCCGCAGCAGGTCGAGCGAGGGGGCGAGGTTGGCCGTCAGCGCCGAGAGGGTGAAGGTCGAACGGTCGTCGCTGCCGGCGGCCGAGATATCGGAGCCTAGCCGCTCGCCTGCCTCGGCGATCGCTTGCGAGGTCAGCTTCGCGGTGCCTTCGTCGAACAGCCCCATGGCGAGCGACTGGAGGCCGGCCTTGTCCGCGGGATCGGCTGCGGACCCGGCATTGAAGCTCATCGCCACATAGGTCGCCGGCACCGCGGTGCGGCGCGCATAGGTGACCTTCATCCCGTTCTTGAGCGTCGCGCGCTCGAGCGTCGGGAAGTCGAGCTTCGCCTCACCTGCGAGGGCGGGCTTGGGCCGCTCGACGCTCACGGTCAGCGTTTCGGCCGAACGATCGCGCGCCGAGGCGTTGGCGTCCGCCTTGGCGACCGAGGCGGCCTCCTCGTAGGTCGCATCGCGCGCGCCCGGCTGGAGGACGAGGGTGAAGGCCGGGCGGTTCAGCCAGCGCGCCATGGTGTCGCGCACCTCGGCCGGGGTGACTTTGGCGAGGCGATCGAGGTCCTTGGCGTAGAAGGCGGTGTCGCCCGCCAGCACCTTGCCCTGCGCGAGCGCCACGGCCTTGCCGCCGAAGCCGCCGACCTGTTCGAGCCCGCGAATGATCTGCGCGGCATTGCTGGTCGCGGCGCGGCGCACCTCGTCCTCGGTCGGGCCCTTGGCGATGAAGTCGGCGATCACCTCGTCGAGGCGCTTCTCGAGCACCGCCTGATCGACGCCCGGCCGCAGCACCGCCGTGACCGTCACCGCGCCGACGCGCTGTAAGTCGAAGGTGCCGGCCGAGACCTGCACGGCGAGCTGTTCGTTGCGGACCAGGATCTCGTCGAGCCGGCTCGAGGCGAGACCGCCGAGAATCTCTGCGCCCATCGCAAGGCCGGTGCGGTCCTTGTCGGTGATGCCGGGCACCGGCCAGTACTTCTGCACCACGGTCGCGGCGACCTGGTCCTTCATGATCGTGCGCGCCGGGGCGGCGAGGGTCGGCACGGCGGCCTGCGCCGGATTGTTCACCGGCCCGCGCGCGATCGGGCCGAAATACTTCTCGACCAGCGGGCGCGCCTCGGCAGGCGAGATGTCGCCGGCCAGCACCAGGGTCGCGTTGTTGGGGCCGTACTTGTCGCGGAACCAGGTCTTCACGTCCTCGAGCGAGGCGCTGTCGAGGTCGGCCATCGAGCCGATCACGTTGTGGCGATAGGGGTGGCCTTCGGGGAAGAGCTGCTTCAGCACCTCGTAGAACACGAGGCCGCCGGGCTGGTTGTCGCCCTGGCGCTTCTCGTTCTGCACCACCCCGCGCTGGTTATCGAGCTTCTCCTGGGTGATCGCGCCGAGCAGGTAGCCCATGCGGTCGCTCTCCAGCCACAGCGCGCGCTCGAGCGCCGGGCGGGGGACGGTCTGGAAGTAGTTGGTGCGGTCGAAATTGGTGGTGCCGTTGTAATCGGTCGCGCCGATCTCGGCGAGGTACTGGAAGTAGTCCTGCGGCGCGTTTTCCGAGCCGTTGAACATCAGGTGCTCGAAGAGGTGCGCAAAGCCGGTCTTGCCGGCGGGCTCGTCCTTCGAACCGACATTGTACCACACGGCGACGCCGACGATCGGCGCCTTGCGATCCTCGTGGACGATCACCGTGAGGCCGTTCGCGAGCTGGAACTCCTCGTAGGGGATCTGCACCTGCTTGACGAGCGAGGGCAGGTCGGCGGTGGCCTGCGGGCCGGCGGGCGCGGCGGCGGGCTTGGTCTGCGCAGCGGCGGGCGCAAAGGGCGCGGCGAGCGCAAGGGCGATGGCCGAAAGGCTGGCAGCGGCAAAACGGTGGGTCATTGACGAAGGCTCCGGTGGCTGAATCGGATAAGGAGGAGGCGCCTCTCAGCGCGCGTTGGTGACGGTGGTTCGCCGCGTGCTGCTGGCTTGCGCCAGCAGATCATCGCGCCAGAAGTGGACGGGCTTCAGCCCGTGTTCGACGAAAAGCTTCATCTGGTCGGTGTAATGCGGGTTGCGCGGCCGGGTGGTCGCCGCGCCGTAGGGCTGGACCGAACGCGAGACCACGCGCGCGCCGGGCGCCCATTCGATCCACATGATGAAGCTGTCCCCGTGCTTGAGGTTGAGCCGACCGTCGGGGTCGACATCCCATGTGGTCGCCGCCCGCAGCGTGTCCGATCCGCCGTCCATCGGCAGGTCGATCTTGCCCTGCCTCAGGCGCAGCAGATCGCCCATCGGCGGGTCGAGGCGGCCGAAGTGGGTCATCAGATGGTCGCTCGCCGCCTGCAGCTTCTCGGCGACGTCGGGGAACGGCTTGTTGTTGTAATCGGCCGCCATGAAATCGCGGATCATCAGGAGCGCGATGGAATCGGCGGCACCCTTGCCGTCGGCGTCGAAGTCCCACGACCGCAAGAGATCGCGCGCCGTGCCGAGCGGCCCGCCTGCCGGCATCCGGTCGAGCGCATCGAACAGCCGCGCGACATAGCCTTCGCGCGCATAACCGGTGTCGTACTTGATGCGGGTCAGCGCCGCGCGGTCGAGCACGCCAGCCTGCGAGAGCAGGGCATAGGCGCGGCGCGAGCGGTTGGTCTGCTTGAGCTCGATCCCCATCGCCGGCGCGAAGCGGGCTGGATTAAGGTCGCTGCCCTCGCCAGCGGCGGTGAAGGGCGTGTTGTTCGAATTGTAGAGCCACCCACTTGCCGGGTTCACGATCTGCGGCAGGGCGACGAAGGCGACGTGGCCCTGCCAGATCAGGTCGGAGCGGTTCCCCGGCAGCACGCCGCGCCAGTTCGCCTGCACGTTCTGCGGCCGGTCGGGGATCGCGGCGTTGTAGACGAAGGCGATGGTGCCCTTCTTGTCGGCATAGATGAAGTTGGTCGAAGGGATGGCGAGGCGGGACAGCTGCCCCTGCCATTCCGCGTAAGTCTTCGCCTTGTTGAGCCGGTAATAGGCATCGAGCTGCTGCAACGCGCCGATCCCGCCGTAGCGGATGGCGAAGGCGCCGTCCTTGTTCTTGATGACCGGGCCGTGGACCGAGCGCAGCACCTCGCGGCGGATCGGAAGGACGAGCGGGCCGAGCTTCACCGGAAGCGTGACCGTGCGGCTCTCGAGCGGTCTCCATTTGCCGTCGAGCCTGTAACGCGTGCCGGTATCGTCGAGCTCCAGCTTGTAGACGTCGATCATGTCCGGCGTGTTGACCGTGTTGGTCCATCCCAGATGCTCGTTATGGCCGAGGAAGGGGTAGGGGGAGCCGGGGAAGTTGGCGCCCGCGAAGTGCCAGCCTTCGCCGCTTTCGACGACCAACTCGTACCACGCGACCCCGCCGCGATAGGGTTGGTGCGAATTGGAAACGAGGGTCGTCGTCCCGCCGCCCTTCTGCGGCGCGACGGCAAAGGCATTGGAGCCGAGGTGTTCGGCATCCTCGCCGGTCGGGAGAACCAGCATGCGCGCCTGCCTCGGCGCCGCCGCCGCGACGGGGTCGGCGCCGGGCAGAGGCGGCCTCGGGAAGCCGGGGATGTCCGGACCGTGCTCGCGGCGCAGCGGCTCGCCCGACACGAGGGGGCCGATCACGGAATCGAGGCCGAAGAAGAATGGTTGGCGCAGCGCGAAGCCCGCCGCCACGTCGGTACCGTTGACGGGGAAGAGGTTCGCCAGCTTGACCTCGGCCGGGTGGTCTTTCGCATATTGGTTGAGCCCTGCGGCATAGGCCTCGAACAGGGCGCGGGTGTCGGCGGGCAGCTTGGGATACTCGCGCTCCGCCGTGCCGCGTGCGTCGAGGAGGTGGTAGGCGAAGTCGATCTTCGCGCCGTCCTCCCCCGCGATGGCGCCGTAGCGACCGCGCGCCATGGCGACGACGTCCTGGAGGGTGAAGAAATCGTCCTCGGCATGGGCGATGGCGACCCCGTATGCGACGTCCGCGTCGGTCTTGCCGTAGATGTGCGGCACGCCCCATTCGTCGCGGACGATCTCGGCGCTGTAGGTGCCGCCCGGCGCACGCGCGGCGGATCGCGCGAGGAACGGCTCCCATGTGGCGAGCGCCGCCACCGCGAGCACGAGCACGCCCACCAGCGCCACAGCGCCGTACTTCAGCCAGTTCATCCGGGATTCTCTCCAACCCTGTGGCGCTTCAATCGCTTGGCGTCCGCGCAAGGTCAAGCACGGCAGTGCCCCCTTGCGGCGGGATGCTGGCGAGCCCACCTATCTGACTAATACACCTTGGCGTATAAATTTTGTCGGGGCGGGGCTTGTGTTGCTAAAGTGCAACACTATTTCCGGGCGGCAACCATTGGAGGGGTTGGACCAGATGAATCTCGAAAAATTCACCGACCGGGCGAAGGGCTTCCTGCAAGCCGCGCAGACGGTCGCGATCCGGATGAACCACCAGCGCATCACGCCGCTGCACATCGCCAAGGCGCTGCTCGAGGACAGCGAGGGCATGGCCGCCGGGCTGATCCAGCGCGCCGGGGGCGACGCCCCGCTCGCGGCGACTGCCATCGATGCGGGCCTTTCGAAAATTCCGGCAGTGACCGGCAGCGGTGCCCAGGCGACGCCGGGGCTCGACAACGATGCCGTGCGGCTGCTGGACCAGTCCGAGCAGCTTGCTGACAAGGCGGGCGACAGCTACGTCACCGTAGAGCGCCTGTTGACCGCGCTTGCCCTGTCGCAAGGCGCCGCTGGCGAGGCCCTGAAGGCCGCCAGGGTCAGCCCGCAGGCTCTCAACACCGCCATCGAACAGTTGCGCGGCGGCAGGAAGGCGGATTCCGCGGGTGCCGAGAGCACCTATGACGCCATGCAGAAATTCGCGCGCGACCTGACGAAGGCGGCGCGCGACGGCAAGCTCGATCCGGTGATCGGCCGCGACGAGGAGATCCGCCGCACCATCCAGATCCTCGCCCGCCGCACCAAGAACAACCCGGCGCTGATCGGCGAGCCCGGCACCGGCAAGACCGCGATTGCCGAAGGCCTCGCGCTGCGGATCGCCAACGGCGACGTTCCCGACAGCCTCAAGGGCCGAACCCTCATGAGCCTCGACATGGGCGCGCTGATCGCCGGGGCGAAGTACCGCGGCGAGTTCGAGGAGCGGCTCAAGTCCGTGCTCGACGAGGTCAAGCATGCCGAGGGCCAGATCATTCTTTTCATTGATGAAATGCACACCCTGATCGGGGCGGGGGCGAGCGAAGGCTCGATGGATGCCTCGAACCTGCTGAAACCCGCCTTGTCGCGCGGCGAACTGCACTGCATCGGCGCCACCACGCTCGACGAGTATCAGAAATACGTCGAGAAGGACCCCGCGCTCCAGCGGCGGTTCCAGCCGGTGTTCATCGCCGAACCCACGGTCGAGGACACGATCTCGATCCTGCGCGGCATCAAGGACAAGTACGAGCTCCACCACGGCGTGCGCATCACCGATGGCGCGATCGTCGCCGCCGCGAAGCTCTCCGACCGCTACATCCAGAACCGCTTCCTCCCCGACAAGGCGATCGACCTGATGGACGAGGCCGCGAGTCGCATCCGCATGGAGGTGGAGAGCAAGCCCGAGGAGATCGAGGCGCTCGACCGGCGGATCATCCAGCTCAAGATCGAGGAACAGGCGCTCCAGAAGGAGACCGACCGGAATTCGAAGGATCGGCTGGTTGCGCTGCGCGAGGACCTCGCCAATCTGGAACAGCAATCGGCGGAACTCACCACCCGCTGGCAGAACGAGCGCGACAAGATCGCGGCCGAAGGCAAGATCAAGGAAGCGCTCGACGCCGCGCGGCTGGAGCTGGACCAGGCCCAGCGCGAAGGCGACCTCGCAAAGGCCGGGGAGCTTTCCTACGGGCGCATCCCCGAACTGGAGCGGCAGCTCACCGAAGCGCAGGGCCAGGCCGCCAACGCGATGCTGCGCGAGGAGGTGACCGAAGAGGACATTGCCAGCGTCGTCAGCCGCTGGACGGGCGTTCCGGTCGACAAGATGATGGAGGGCGAGCGCGAAAAGCTGCTGGCGATGGAGGAAATCCTCGGCAAGCGGGTGATCGGCCAGTCGCAGGCGATTGAGGCCGTGTCGAAGGCCGTTCGCCGCGCGCGGGCCGGTCTGCAAGACCCCGGTCGGCCCTTGGGCTCCTTCCTGTTCTTGGGCCCCACCGGTGTCGGCAAGACTGAGCTCACCAAGGCGCTCGCCGGCTTCCTGTTCGACGACGACAGCGCGATGGTGCGGATCGACATGAGCGAGTTCATGGAGAAGCACGCCGTCGCTCGCCTGATCGGCGCGCCTCCGGGCTATGTGGGCTATGAAGAGGGCGGGGTGCTGACCGAGGCGGTGCGCCGCCGCCCCTATCAGGTGGTGCTGTTCGACGAGGTCGAGAAGGCGCATTCCGATGTCTTCAACGTGCTGCTCCAGGTGCTCGATGACGGGCGCCTGACCGACGGGCAGGGCCGGGTGGTGGATTTTGCCAACACGCTGATCATCCTCACCAGCAACCTCGGCAGCCAATATCTCGCCAACCTGCCCGACGGGGCCGAGGTCGCCAGCGTCGAGAAGGACGTGATGGACGTGGTGCGCGGGCATTTCCGGCCCGAATTCCTCAACCGTCTGGACGAGATCATCCTGTTCCACCGCTTGGGGCAGGAGCACATGGCGCCGATCGTCGAGATCCAGGTCAAGCGGGTGCAGAAGCTGCTGGCGGATCGCAAGATCACGCTCGACCTCACCGATGCCGCACTGCGCTGGCTCGGCCGGGTGGGCTACGATCCGGTCTACGGCGCCCGGCCGCTGAAGCGTGCGGTGCAGCGCTACCTTCAGGACCCGCTCGCCGAGATGCTGCTCGAAGGGCGGCTTTCCGATGGCAGCACGCTGAAGATCGATGAGGGCGACGGGGCGCTTACGATGACGGTCGCCTGACGCCGCGCTCCTGCTGAAATGCGAAAGGCCCCGGTCTCCCGGGGCCTTTCCTGTGCTTCGGTGTGCGACGCGGTCGGTCAGAATTCCTTGCTGACGCTCACCGAGAAGCGGCGGCCGATATCGTCGTTGATTGAGCCCGGGATGATGAAGCCAAAGTACCCTTGGCCGATCCGGTCGAACAGGTTGGTGACTGCGATGTTGAGACGGAAGTTGTCCGCGGTCCGGAAGAAGATGTTCGCGTTCACCGTGACGAAGTCGTCGTACTGGTCGAACTCGCGCGTGTCGTTGGGGCTCGGCCCGCGGTTGAAGCGCGAGATCAGCTGCTCACCCGTGTAGTTGACATAGGTGCCGAAGCCCCACCGATCCGCCGAGTAGACGACCCGAGCCTGGCCGGAGAACTCTGGATCGCCGACGATACCGTCCGAACGCTGCGGCGCAACCCCAGTGATGTCGTCTACCCGCCGGCGCACGTAAAGCATATCGCCTCCGAGCCGCAGCGCGCCGCCGATCCCCAGTCCCGAGAGGCTGGTGACATAGTCCACCGCCCCGGTGATCCCCTGGAACTTGATCTGCTGACCGTTGACGAAGCCGGTCCGCACCGCCGGATTGGTGGGGGTGTTCGGGATCTGCCCGTCCGCACCGAAGCCAAGCGCGTTGCAGAAGGTGTTGCCGTTGAGGGGATTGTCGAGGTCGAAGTTGGGGTTGTCGAAGCACCCGCGCGCCAGATCGTCAGAATCCAGGCTCGCGATCGGGCCCGAAATCTTGATGTTGACGTAATCGGCGGTGATCGTGAGGCCCCGCACGAAGCGCGGTCGGATGATCGTGCCGAAGGTGTAGCTGTCCGCCTTCTCGTTCTCGAGGTTCGGATTGCCACCGGACAGGCCCGCGACCGAAGCCTGCGCCGCGAGCAGCGTGTAGGTGGCCGAGTTGTTGCCGGTCGCCTGCAGGAAGGCGTTGCAGTTGCGGCTGCGAATGTCGGGCGCGGGTCCGGCGTTGCGGGCCTGCGCCGTGCACAGGTCCGTGGGGCGCTCGAATGTCGGGCTCTGCGGCAGGAAGAGCTCGGTGATCGCCGGTGCGCGGAACGAGCGGGTGAAGTTGCCGCGCAGGCCGATGTCGGGGAGGATCTCGATCTTCCCGCCTGCAGCCCAGGAGGTGAACCCGCCGTTGACGGTGTTGTCGACGTAGCGAATGCGGCCGAACACCTCCGCCGAGTTGATCAGCGGCACCCCGTTCTCCGGCGAAACCAGCGGGACGAGCACTTCGCCGAACACTTCGTCGACGTTGTAGCGTCCGCGGGTCGGGGCGATCGCCGCGCCGCGGCCGCCGCCGTTCTGCGTGAAGCTCGACGGCGTGAAGCTCGCCTTCTCGTCACGGTGCTCGTAGCCGATGTTGAAGGCGACCGGGCCGGCCCACAGGTCGAACAGATCGCCGCCCACGTTGGCGTTGAAGACGTATTGCCGGATGTTCGCGGCTTCGATCGTGTCTTCCCGGATATAGGCGAGCGCCTCGGGGCTTGCAGCGCGGAAGCCGAAGAGGTTTAGCGGCACGCAGTTGGCATCCGCGATCGGCTGGACAGGCTGGTCCGGCGCGACCGGCACCGGCGGCGTGGCGGTGCACACCGGCCCGTTCGGTCCTTGGGTGAAGCTCACCGCATTGATGAAGCGCTGCTGGTTTATGTTCTGCTGGAAGTTGTCGATCCTGTTGGTGCCGTAGTTGAAGCTCGCCTCGTAGTTGAGCGAACGGCCGAACGCGCCGAAGTCCCCGCGCACGCCCACCACGCCGCGCTTCAACTCGGTCTCGGAGCGGGCGCCGTTGTCGAACAGGTCCTCGTTCGAGCGCGACACGTTGAAGGTGTCAAAGCCTTGGCCGAGCAGGAAGGCGCGCGTTGCGGGCGAGATGAACGGCGTCGTGGCGGTGTCGAAGGTCAGGCCGCCGCTGGTGTCGGGATCGAAGACGAAGGTGTTGAACGAGGGGTTGTTGCCTTCCTCCTTCGAGCGCGCCTTGTAGTAGAGCCCTTCGAAGAACAACTCGACCCCGTCGGTGATCTCGTAGGAGGCAAAGCCGTTGACGGTAAAGCGCTTCAGATCAGAGGTCAGGTTTGTCTGGTCGACCGTGTTGTAGGTGTTGCCGCCCGACTGGAAGAACCCGGTCAGCTGGGTGCCGGGCTCGGTCGGGATCAGGTTCCCGCCCTCGCCGAACTGAAAGCCGATGAGGTCGAAGTCGGGGCTGAGGATCACGCCGCTCTGCGACAGGAACGGCGAACGCAGGTCGCGGAAGAGGATGCGTGCCGGAATGCCGTCATTGGCGCCGGTGTTGCAGCCGATGTTGGGGTTGACCCGCCCGTCGTTGATCGGTGTGGTGGTGCCCGCCGTTGTGCAGTTGTTGAGGAAGCCGAGATTGTCGCGCTGGTGCTTGCGCCTGGTGGCGCGTAGCCCGTCCGCCTTGTCGTAGGCGACCGCGAGGGTGACGTTGCCGCGGCCCTCGTCGAAGTTCCTGCCAGCAACGCCGCTGACATTGTAGTTGAACGTGTCGCCACGGCTGGTGATGCCGCTCGTCGCGTTGAGCGTGAGGCCTTCGTAGCGGTTCTTGAGGATGATGTTGACCGTCCCCGCAATCGCGTCGGAGCCGTAGACCGGCGCGCCGCCGACCGAAACGTTGTCGATGCGATCGACCAGCACGCTGGGGATGATGTTGAGATCGACCTGCACGCCCGCGCCACCGGGGCCGAACAGCGAGGGCAGGTTCGAGGACACGACGCGGCGGCCGTTGACCAGCGTCAGCGTGCGGTTCGAGCCGAGGCCGAAGGTGTTGATGAAGTTCACCCCGTTGCCGAACGAGGACTGCACGCCGCGGGGTGTGACGCTGCCACGGAACTGGGGAAGTTCGTTGAGTGCGTCGCCGACGTTGGTCAGGTTGCGATCACGGAAGTACTCGTCCGAGATCGACAGGGTGGGCTCGAGGCCGACCAGCTCCGGCCGCCGGATGCGCGAACCGGTGACGGTGATCGCTCCGCCTTCGGCCGTCGTGCCTTCTGCACTGGTTTGTTGCTCGTCGACCGTCGGGGCGGCGGCGTCTTCGGGGGGGACCTGTACTTGCCCGGTCTGCGCCACGGCAGGGAAGGCGAGGGCGAGGGCCGCAAGGCCGACGCCGGCTCGCAGGCTCGGGGCTGCAGGAAGGAATGACATCGCAGAAACCTCTCAGTTCTCATCAAGTGCGCAAAGGCCGGGCCGACTGTTCCGGCTACGGGCAGCGGCAGCGGCAAAGGAATTTGGCGGGAATGCCGCCCGGGGAGAGGCTTAGGCTCGTGGAGGAGGATGCGTCACGCGACAGCCCACTCGGCCTATCGCAGCATTGCTTGGCGTTGCACGTTCGCAACCAATCGGGGCAACTATCGCAAACTGCGAACCATCTGGCGCTACCTGCCAATAAACGAACATGACCCTGATCAAGGTTATGGATGTCCCGTCCGCCGCGCAGCGCGCTGCGACAGCCGGGCACAAAAAAAGGCCCCGGATGACCGGGGCCTTTCCTTGTCTGTGGCGCTGGAGCGCTATCAGAAGCTGGCGGTAACGCCCGCGTAGAAGAAGCGTCCCATGTTCGGGAAGATTGCCGAACCGGCACCGTCGCCGAGCAGGTCGAACGGCGGCAAGCGATCGAACAGGTTGTCCACCCCGAGGAAGAAGCTGTGCTTGTCGTTGATCCGCATGGAAGCGCGGATGTCCGAGTAGGTCGCAGCCGGGTAGTAGACCAGCGAGGTAGCGTCGAGGTTTTCGGGCGGACGGCCCTGCTCGACATTCTGGGTGCGCCAGTTGTTGATCGTCTGCTTGCTCAGGTAGCGCAGGCTGTAGAGCAGGTCGAAGTTCTTGTAGCCCACCGTCACGTTCAGCTGACCGTTCCACTCCGGGTTGCCCAGCACCGAACGCTCGCGGGTCAGGAAGTTCGGGTCCGTGACCGAGGTGAACACATTCCGGTCAAGCAGCAAGGAGACGATCGCACGGGCCGACAGGCGCCAGTTGTCGCCGATCGAAGTGTTGTAGCCCAGGTCGAGGTCGATACCGCTCGTCTCCTGACGGGCGTAGTTGAACGGACCCTGGATGAACGACACGCCGTCGCCGGTGGTGTTGAAGCTGATCGTCTCACCGCCGTTCAAGACGTTGGTCTGGCCACGGAAGGTCCCGTTCGGGTTGCGGAACACCGCAGCGCAGAACTGGTTGTTGATGCCACCCGGATCGTCATAGCACTGGTTGATCACGGTCTGGGCGCCGATCGTGTTGATCGCGTCCTCGAGCTTGATCGAGTACCAGTCGACGCTCATCGTGAAGCCCGGGAGGAACTTCGGCGTGAACACCGCACCGACGGTCCAGCTGTCCGACTGTTCCGCGAAGAGGTTCGGGTTGCCGCCCGAAACGCCCGAAATGCCCGAGGCCGCACGGTTGGTGAACGGTTCGGTCACGCCGTTGAAGGTCTGGGTGGTCGGGACACCGGCCGCTGCGCAGTTTGCGCGGCGATTCGGGTTCGCGTTGATGTTCTGCTGACCGCAGGGATCCACAAGACCGTTGAGGAAGGTCTGCGAACGCGCGCCGAACAGGTCGCCCTGAGTCGGAGCACGGACCGCGCGGCCATAGTTGGCGCGGAAGCGCAGACCGTCGAACGGAGCCCAGACGCCGCCGGCGTTGTACGAAACGATCGTCCCGGTCGCCCCCGAATTGTAGTCGGACGCACGGCCCGCCCCTTCGATGGTCAACTCCTGGAAGCCGGGCATGTCGGCGAGCAGCGGAATGCGGATTTCGCCGAACACTTCACGCACTTCCAGCGCCGGAGGTGCAAAGTTGCCGATCGCGTTGAGGAAGGTCAGACCGGTGCGGGTCACGTCATCGAAGGCCGAGAAGCTGTCTTCCTTGCGCCATTCGCCGCCGAGCGCGAAGGCGATCGGGCCACCCGGAAGTTCGAAGAGCTTGCCGAGATCGCCCGAAACCGATGCGATCGCGTTCAGCTGCTCGGACCACTGGTTGCGGCTCGAGGTGTAGAGGATGTAGTTCAGAGCCTCCTGCGAAGGAGCGCCGGTGCCGAACAGGTTCAGCGGACGGCACGCCGGATCGTCATTGGTCGTGATAGCGTCGGCGTTGACGGCGCAGACGATCTGACCGGCGGTGTTGCGGACCGCGTTGACGGCGCGCTGGTAGTTGGCGACCAGCACGTTCCCTTGGGTCTCGTAGTAGGTCTCGACCCGGCCGTAGTTGAAGGCGACGTTGTACTTCCAGGTGTCGAAGAAGCTGCCTTCGGCGCCGACGACCACGCGGTAGAGATCGCGCTCGTGGTTTTCGCCGCGCCCGCCGAAGTCGGTGTTGAAGCGCTGCAGCGTGAAGGTCGTGCCCGTGCCGAGGCTGTTGACCAGCAGGTTGCGCGCCTGGGTGGTGAGGAACGGGTTGTTGATCGAGAAGGTCACGCCGAGCAGACCGCCCGAGCCCTGGAAGAAGGTCGGCTGACCTTCCTGGAGCGATTCGGTCCGGACGAACTTGGCATCGATGTACGGACGGAAGGCGTCCGACACTTCGAAGCTCGCGAGCAGGTTGGCCGCATAGCGGGTGTTGCCGGTCTGGAGCAGGCCGGTTTCACGCAGCGTCGAGCCGAGGCCACCCTGCGCGTTACCCGAACCGAAGGTCCGGAAGTCGCGCTCCACAACGTTGCGAACGAGGTTGCCCTCGGGCGTGAAGACGAAGACGTTGCCGAACTGCGACGTGCCCAGCGCGTTGAACACGCCGCCGCAGTTGGTGGCCGCACGTACGCCCGTGGTGCCCTGGCAGGTCGAAGTGAAGGCACCGCCGGTCGAGATACCGATGTTCTTGATACGCTCGATCAGCTGGCTGTCGGCAATGCCATCACCCGATGCCGGCTCCGGAGTGCGGTTCGGGCCAGTGACCGAGGTGTCCTGCACCAGCTGGAACTGGCGGCGGCCGTCAAAGGCACCGGCATAACCGCGCTGGCTGAAGAAGATCGGATCGTTGTTGTTGTACTCGAGGCTGACGGCGATGTTGCCGCGGCCGTCCGCAAAGTTTGTCCCCGCGGTCACGGCGGCGATGAAGTTGTTGCCGTCGCCTTCGTCCGAGATGCCGTTCTGCACGCGCACGCGCACGCCTTCGAAGTTGCGCTTCAGGACGAAGTTGACAACACCCGCGATGGCGTCCGAGCCGTAGATCGACGAGTTACCGCCGGTGATGATATCGACACGCTCGATCAGGTCGACGGGGATGGTCGAAACGTCGACGGTCGCCTGGCCCGGCTGCGAGGTAACGTGGCGCAGGCCGTTCTGCAGCACCAGGGTGCGCTGGGTGCCTTGCCCGCGAAGGTCGAGGATCGAAAGGCCCGCGGTGCCGATGAAGCGGCCCGAGTTCTGGCTGGTGAAGGTCGGGCGGAACTGCGGGAGCAGCGCCAGACGGTCACCGAGGTTGACGTTACCGGTCTGGGTCAGTTCGGCGCCGGTCAACGATGTGATCGGCACGGTCGCGTCGAGGTTCGGGCGGTTGAGGCGCGTACCCGACACGATGATGGCGCCCGTGGGCTGCTCGGTCGAATCGGTTTCTTCAACGGCAGTGTTCTGGTCGGTCGAACCCTGAACGTCCTGCGCGAAGGCGGGAGCCGCCAGCGCGATGGCAGCAATGCCCACGCTGGAATACAGGCCGATACGGCGGCCGATGACCGTCAAGCTCTTCATCAAATAGTCCCCTGGATGGCTGGCGCGCAACAATATGTCGCTCCTGTATCCTTGTTTGCCGTCGGGAGGCCGGATTTTCCAGCGCGAACAGTCGCGCCGCCACGGATGCGAAACAATTGTTGCTAAACTGCAACAACCTGAAGTGAAGGGGATGCGGATGCGCGCCGCTCGCGGGTCGGTCGCCCGGGCCAGCAGCAACCGCTGGGCCTGGTGCCAAGGATTTTGCGAGCCGAATCCGGCAGGACCGCGCGCCGCACCGATCCATCGCTGCCTTCGCAGGCGCCTAGCGACGACGTGATCGCGGCATCGGCGAACCGCCGCCGTGCCCGACTGCCGGAAAAAGGATTACTTGATGCGCTTCACTTTGCCTGCGCTGATGCCGCGCACGCTGGCACGGTAACTTCCCAGTATGCCGGCATCGATCCGGATCGCGTCGCCGGCCTTGGGCTGGACACGCATGGTTTCCGTGGATCTCCATTGCGTGCCATTGGCAAGGCTGAAGGTCGACAGCGTGCTTCTGTCGCGGCTGACCGCAGTGACGGTGCTTTCGATCGATTCGACCTCGGGTTCGGCATCCTCGATTCCATCCCCGCGACCGAATAGCCTGATCTTCGGTAGAGAGAAGCCGAACAGGGAGCGCTTGGCCTCGCGGACGCTTTCGCGATCGATCATCACCACTTCGCGTTTCTCGCGGGCCTTGAGGATCGCGTCCGCAGCGGCGTCGAGGCAGCCGAGGCGTTGATCGGCCGCCTCGATCTTCTGGCATTGCGCCAGGGCATCGACCAGTCGTTCCGCCTGATTCTTATCATTATCCGCCAGGGACATGGCGGCCATCGCGGACACAGCCACTGCTTTATGGATCAATCCCGCCATTTCCCGCCTCGCACCCCGAAGAAGTCAGCACCCATTCGCATGACGCCCTCCTGCTCAACTTGTGACTCGGCTGCAACACATATGTTGCAATCTTCTTTCGGAATGCATCGCCCATTTGCAGCCGCGGGACAACATGGATTAGCTGGCGCGATAGCTCGTGTGGGGGCTGCGACGCCACGCGTCGTATTGCAACTTGTATGGGCAAGCAAGAAAGGGCTCAGATGAAGTACCAAATTCGATCGCGCTTGATGGCGACCACTTTCATCGCCGGCTGCGCTGCAATCGCGCAGCCTGCACTGGCACAGGACTCCTCTGACGTCGCCACCGAGGCGCCCGAGGCTTCTGCTCCCTCCGGCGAAATCGTGGTGACCGGCTCGCTGATCCGCAACGCGAACCTTGAGTCGTCCAGCCCGGTCAACGTGGTGGCCGAGAGCGAACTCCAGCTTCGCGCGATCCAGAGCACCGAGCAGGTGATCCGCGAATTGCCGGGTGTGGTGCCGGGCATCGGCGCTCAGACCAACAACGGCAACGGCGGCTTCGCGACCGTCGATCTGCGCGGCCTCGGTGCTCAGCGCAACCTCGTGCTGCTCGACGGTGACCGCCTCGTCACTGCCAACCAGCTGGGGACCGTCGACCTCAACAACATCCCTGTCGCGCTGCTGCAGCGTGCGGAGGTTCTCACCGGCGGTGCATCGACCACCTACGGCGCCGACGCGGTGTCGGGCGTTGTCAACTTCATCACCCGCAAGGACTTCGCGGGTCTGCTCGCGCAGGTGTCCAACGGCATCACCGAAGAGGGTGATGGTCACTCCTTCACCGCCGACATCACCATTGGCGCCAACTTCGACGACGGCCGCGGCAACGCCGTGCTGAGCCTGGGTTACCAGGAAATCGACGCCATCTTCCAGGGCGCGCGGGACATCTCGGTTTTCGAGGTCAACGGCCTGACCGGTCGTGGCGCAGGGTCCTCTCCGACGTCGGTTCCGACGACGGTCACGCTTGGTGGCACCCGTCTTCAGCTGAACCCGGCTAGCACCCAGCTGGTGCCCGAATACCAGGGCTTCAACTTCAACCCCTTCAACATCTTCCAGACTCCTTCCCGCCGTTTCAACGTGTACTCGGCCGCCAACTACGAGTTGACCGACACGATCGAGGTCTATGGGCGGGCGATCTTCTCGAAGAATGAAATCGACACGATCATCGCGCCGTCCGGCATCTTCGGCGAGCGTCTGACGATCCCGGGCAACAACCCGTTCCTTCCGGCTGGCGTGCGTGACCAGATCTGCACGGCCAACGGGATCGCGCTCGGTGCGGCGTGCAACAACAACCCGGCGCTTGTGTTGCCTGCGGTGTTCCGTCGCACGGTCGAGCTCGGGCCGCGCATTTCGGACTTCACGACGACCTTCTTCGACTATCGCGCCGGCATGCGCGTCAATATCGACGAGCGCACGCGCCTCGATATCTCGGGTGCCTATGGTGAGAGCGATCTGGTCCAGATCCAGTCGGGCTACACCTTGCGCTCGCGCGTTCAGCAGGCCCTGAATGCGACCAACCCCAACACCTGCACCGTCACCACCGGGGGCTGCGTCCCGCTCAACCTGTTCGGTCCGTCGGGGAGCATCAGCCCTGCGCAGGTTGCCTTCATTGCGGGGCAGAGCACGATCACGATCAAGAATCGTCTCTCGCAAGCCCGCGCCATCCTGACCGGGGACTTCGGCAGTCTTTCTGCGGGCGCGGAACCGATCTCTTACGCGGTCGGTGCGGAATATCGTGACTATGGTTACGAGCGCATCCCTGACAACTTTGCTGCTGTCCCGGGCGAACTCGGTGGCGCGGGCGGTGCCGTACCCCCGTTCACCGGCAGCTACGACGTCAAGGAAGTGTTCGGCGAAGTCGTCGCGCCGCTCCTTGCCGGCGTTCCCTTCGCGGAATCGCTGACCCTCGAAGCCGGCATTCGTTATTCGTCGTACAGCGTCGAAGCGGCTAACAATCCGAACTTCGATACTACGACGTGGAAGGTCGGCGGTAGCTGGGAGCCGGTTGCTGACCTGAAGTTCCGCGGCAACTATCAGCGCGCCGTGCGTGCGCCGAACATCGCGGAGCTGTTCTCGCCGGTTAACATCCTCCTCACCAACCTCGCCGTCGATCCGTGCCAAGGCGCCGCGCCTGTGGGCAACGCCGGCCTGACGGCGGTGTGTCTTGCGCAGGGTGCGCCGGCGGCGACCATCGGGCGCATCCCTGCGCCGGCCGCCGGTCAGGCGCAGTCGCAACAGGGTGGCAATCCCAACATCCGTCCGGAAACGGCCGACACCTTCACGGTCGGTGCTGTGATCAGCCCGGGCGCGCTGTTCGACGGCTTCACGCTCTCGGTGGACTACTACAACATCAAGGTGAATGACGCGATCACGCAGCCGGCGCCCGGTGACGTGATTGCCGCCTGCTTCGGTACCAACCCGGCGTCGGTGTCGGCAGCGGCGGCGAATACCGCGGCGTGCAACACCATCCGCCGCAGCCCCGCGGATGGCAGCCTTTCGGGTTCGCCGGCGGATACTTTCGGTCTTCCGTTGCTGCTGTCGAACAGTGGCCGCTTCGAGACCGACGGTATCGACCTGACGATGAACTACAGCCGTCAGATCGGTAAGGTCGGGCTGAACCTGAACTTCATCGGCAACTGGACGAACAGCCTGTTCTTCCGTGCGTCGCCGACGTCGTTCAATCGCAACTGCGTGGGTTACTTCAGCGTGAACTGCGGCCCGACGGTCGGCAACATCGCGCCCGAGTTCTCCTTCCAGCAGCGTACCACGCTGACCTTCGGCTCGGTCGATCTGTCGCTCCTGTGGCGCTACATCCACCCGGTCGAATACGAGGGTCAGGCAGATGATTTCATCGCCCGTGGCTTCACTGCCGCGACGCGGAACATCTTCCGGGGCACGATCACCGGCACGACCCCGTTCGTGGGCGCGACCGAGGATTTCAACAGGATTGGTGCCTACCACTACTTCGATCTTTCGGCTCGCTTCCGCGTTGCCGAGAACTTCGAATTCATCGGGGTGGTTACCAACCTGTTCGATCGTGATCCGCCGCTGACCGGCAGCAACGTCGGCTCCACCGGCGCGAACAGCGGTAACACCTTCCCGTCGAACTACGACGTGCTCGGTCGCCGCTTCAACATCACGGCGCGCGTGACGTTCTGATCGCCGATCACAGCTAAGGGTAATGGGAGGGAGCGGTCGAAAGGCCGCTCCCTTTCCTTTCGTGCGACAAGCCGTGGCTTGCGTGGGCTGACTGCCCTCCGCTAGACGGTGAAAATGCCTGACCGCCAATCCCCGCTGGACGCCGAACTCTCCGCCGCCTTGCGCGCACGCCAAGCCGGTCACCGCAGTGATGAGCTGCGTCACCTCGACGCTGCGTTGCGCATTGCGCCCAGCGATCCGCGCGCCTTGAACGCACGAGGCGTTCGCGCTCTTTCCGATCAGGACGGCGCGGGCGCGCGAAACTTCTTCGCGGCAGCAGCGCAAGCGGACAGCAAGGAGCCCGCCCTGTGGATGAACCTTGCGGCGGCGCATCGTCTGCTCGGCGACGATGCAGGCGAGGCAGACGCACTGGAGCGCGCCCTGTCGCTCGATCGTCTGCACTTCATGGCGAACCTTCGCATGGCCGAACTCGACCAGCGATGCGGGCGGACGGCCAAGGCGGCACAAGGGTGGAGCGGAGTCGTTCAGATGGCGCTTTCCATGCAGGACCGCCCGCCCGGCGTTGCCGATGCGCTCAGGCGTGGACAGGCCTTTCTGGCGCAGCACAACGACCGACTGGCGCGCGCGCTGGACGAGGCGCTCGGCGCGGAACTGGCGAGGCTCGGTACCGCCGGTCGCCGCTTCGGGGCCTGCGTCGACCATCTTCTGGGGCGCCGGGCCATCTACAAGAACGAGTGTCACGGCATTTACTTTCCGTTCCTGCCCGCCGACGAATTCTTCGACCGCCAGCATTTCCCCTGGTTGGATCAGATCGAGGCGCGGACCGATGCCATCCGGGCGGAGGCGCTGGCCTTGCTGCGTGACGGCGGAGAGGCGATCCGCCCCTACGTCCGGCAAGACCCCGGAACACCGCAGAACAAGTGGTCGGCGCTCGATCACTCCTTGGCCTGGAGCGCCTGCTTTCTCTGGGAGTATGGCGAGCCGAATGAAGCGGTCTGCGCCCGTTGCCCTGAGACTGTTGCGGCGCTCGAAGCCGCGCCGCGCAACCGCATCCCCGGCAAGGCGCCATCAGCCTTCTTCTCTATCCTCGCCCCCAAGGCGCATATCCCGCCGCACACCGGCGTCACCAATACGCGGGCCATCGTCCACCTGCCGCTGGTTGTGCCGAGCGGCTGCCGCTTTCGTGTTGGCGGCGAGACCCGCGAATGGCGCGAGGGGGAGGCTTTCGCCTTTGACGACACGATCGAACACGAAGCCTGGAACGACAGTGCCGAACCGCGTATCGTGCTGATTTTCGATGTCTGGAACCCCCATCTCACCATCGAGGAACAGGGGCTGTTACAGAGCTTCTACGAGATTTCGGACGCCCGTGGCTGACGGGCGATAAGGGTTCCCGCTGTACTGCACCGTCCGCCGCATCACGCTTCCCCGCGAGATGATGGAGCTACACCGGAGGACGTTTTGCCCGCTTGATTTGAGGCTGCGCGTCCCATAGGCGATGGCGCCAGGCAAGTGGCGAAGCGCAACCGATTTCGCCCGGCCAGGCCCTTTCATGGGGCTATCGAGGAGGAGAGGTTCATGAGCACTGCCTATATCGTCGAAGCTGTCCGCACCGCCGGGGGCCGCCGCGGTGGTCGCCTTGCCGGGGTGCACCCCGTCGATCTGCTCGCCAGGTCGCTCGATGCCGTGGTCGAGCGCAGCGGGATCGATCCCAAGGCGGTCGACGACGTGGTGACCGGCTGCGTCAGCCAGGCGGGCGAGCAGGCCATGCAGGTCGGCCGCATGGGCGTGCTGGCCTCGAAGCTGCTCCCGCAGTCTACCCCCGCCGTCACCATCGATCGCCAGTGCGGATCGAGCCAGCAGGCGATCCAGTTCGCAGCGCAAGCGGTGATGAGCGGCACCCAGGACGTGGTGATCGCGAGCGGTGTCGAGAGCATGACCCGCGTGCCGATGGGCTCGACCGCGACGTTGCACATGAAAGAGGGCCTCGGGCACTACAAGTCGCCCGGACTCGAAGAGAAGTTCCCCGGCATCCAGTTCAGCCAGTTCATGGGCGCCGAGATGATCGTGAAGAAGCACGGCTTCACCAAGGACGATCTCGACCGCTTTGCCCTCTCGAGCCACGAGAAGGCGATCGCCGCGACCCAGGCCGGCGCCTTCGAGCGCGAGATCGTGGCGATCGAGATCGACACGCCCGAAGGCGCGGCCCTCCACACCGTGGACGAGGGCATCCGCTTCGACGCGACGCTCGAAGGCATCGCCGGGGTCAAGCTGCTCTCGCCGGAAGGGGCGATCACCGCGGCCTCCTCGAGCCAGATCTGCGACGGTTCCTCGGCGGTGCTGGTGGTCAGCGAGGCGGCGTTGAAGGCCCACGGCCTCACTCCGCTCGCGCGCATCCACAACCTCACCGTCACCGCTGGCGATCCCGTCATCATGCTGGAAGAGCCGCTCTTCGCCACCGACAGGGCGCTCCAGCGTGCCGGGCTCAGCATCGACGACATCGACCTCTACGAGGTGAACGAGGCCTTTGCCTCCGTCCCGCTCGCCTGGCTCAAGCACACCGGGGCGGACCCGGACAAGCTCAACGTTAACGGCGGCGCCATCGCGCTGGGCCACCCGCTCGGCGCGTCGGGCACCAAGCTGATGGCGACCCTCGTCCACGCCCTGCGCGCGCGCGGCAAGAAGTATGGCCTCCAGACAATGTGCGAAGGCGGCGGCGTCGCCAACGTCACGATCATCGAGGCGCTCTGATCACCCCCACCTGAGAGGACAGACAATCATGGAAGTTTCAGCCAATACCCCCGCCGTCGTCACCGGCGGTGCCTCGGGCCTCGGCGCCGCCACGGCCCGCGCGCTCGCCGCCAAGGGCGCCAAGGTCGCGATCTTCGACATGAACGAGGAGAAGGGCAACGCCATGGCCGCCGAGATCGGCGGGGTGTTCTGCAAGGTCAACGTGACCAGCGACGCCGACGTCGACGCCGGTTTCGCCAAGGCCCGCGAAGCGCACGGGCAGGAGCGCATCCTCGTCAACTGCGCCGGGATCGGCAACGCGATCAAGACCGCCAGCCGCTCCAAGGAAGACGGCTCGATCAAACACTTCCCGATTTCCGCTTTTGATTTCGTCATTCAGGTCAACCTGATCGGCACCTTCCGCTGCATCGCCAAGTCGGCCGCCGGGATGCTGACCCTCGACCCGCTCGACGAGAACGGCGAGCGCGGGGCGATCGTCAACACCGCGTCCGTCGCGGGTGAGGACGGGCAGATCGGGCAGGCCGCATACTCCGCCTCGAAGGCGGGCGTGATCGGCATGACCCTGCCGATCGCGCGCGATCTGATGAACGAGGGCATCCGGGTGAACACCATCCTGCCGGGCATCTTCGACACCCCGCTGCTCGCCGCTGCGCCGCAGAACGTGCGCGATGCGCTGGCCGCCAGCGTGCCCTTCCCCAAGCGGCTCGGCATCCCGAACGAGTATGCCAAGCTCGCCATGTGCATGATCGAGACCGGCTATTTCAACGGCGAGGACGTGCGTCTCGACGGGGCGATCCGGATGGCCCCGCGCTGAGCCGTGTTTCACGTGAAACATCGCCCTGACCGGGGGCTGGCGGGGGTCTAGAGGGGGTCTGGCAGGGGTCTGGCAGGGGTCTGGGCCCCGCCACCGCCCCGCGAAGGCCCGCCAATCGCTCGCAAGGAAAACCCTCGCTTCGGCGGGGGTTTTCTTTTGCGCGCCAAATGGCATCACCTGTCCCGGAAGAAGGAGAGGGAGCCCATGACCCACTACACCCAGATCATCGTCGACAAGGCCGACGGCATCGCCACCATCACCTTGAACCGCCCTGAAAAGATGAACGCCTACACCCGCACCATGGGCGCGGAGATCATCGCGGCGATGGACGACATCGACGCCGACGATGCCGTGCGCGCCGTGATATTCACCGGGGCTGGCGAGAAGGCCTTCTGCGCGGGCGCGGACCTGACGCCGGAGGGCGGGGGCCACGTCTTCTCCGATCCGACCGAGGTTGCCGACCTGTCCGACGCCAGGGTGCGCGATGGCGGGGGCCGCCTCACCCTGCGCCTGTTCGAGAGCAAGAAGCCGCTCATCTCCGCCTGCAACGGTGTCGCGGTCGGCGTGGGCGCGACCATGCAGCTGGCGATGGACATCCGTCTCGCCGCCGCCCACGCCCGCTACGGTTTCGTCTTCGCGCGGCGCGGGATCGTGCCGGAAGCCGCCTCGAGCTGGTTCCTGCCGCGCATCGTCGGCATCGCCCAAGCCTTGGAGTGGTGCTACACCGGCCGCATCTTCGATGCTGCGGAGGCGAAGGCCGGCGGCCTCGTCCGGTCTGTCCACGCGCCCGACGATCTCCTCCACGCCGCGCACAGCCTCGCCCGCGAGATCGCCGACAACACCTCGGGCGTGTCGGTCGCGATGACCCGGGCGATGATGTGGCGGCTCGCGGCGGCGGATCACCCGATGGAAGCCCACAAGATCGACAGCCGCGCCATCTACCGCCTCAGCCGGAGCGCGGACGCGAAGGAAGGCATCGCCAGCTTCCTTGAGAAGCGCCGCCCGATGTACCCCGGCAAGGTCAGCGCCGATATGCCCGATTTCTACCCGTGGTGGGACGAGCGCCCCTATGAATGACGGTGCCGAGGGCGCCGGCGAGTTGGCGGGTTTCCTGCCCTACCAGCTCTCGGTCGCCTCCAACGCGGTGAGCAGCTTGATCGCCGAGCGGTATCGCAAGCGCTTCGGGCTGAAGATCGCGGAATGGCGGGTGATGGCGGTGCTCGGGGATGCGGGCAGCATGACCCAGCGCGCGCTGACCGCCGCGACGGTGATGGACAAGGTCGCTGTCAACCGCGCGGTCAAGGTGCTCGAGGATCGCGGGCTCGTCGCGCGGGTGCCGAACCCGGAGGACGGGCGATCGCACCTCCTCGCGCTGACGGGCGAGGGGCGGGGCATCCATGCCGAGGTCATGCCGCTGGCCCGGGCCACCGAGGCCGATCTTCTCGCCGGGCTCGCGCCGCAGGAGGAGGCGCTGCTGCGCCGCCTGCTGGGCGCCTTGCGCGAGCGCGCCACCAGCCTGGGTGCCGCCAACCAAGAGGGGCCGGAGCGGGTCTGAACCCGCTCCGGCCCCTGGTCGTGCCGATTGGCCTCGGGTCGGACGACGAAGCTATTTGACGAGGTTGTCGGAGATCGAACAGGCCGCCGGGCCGAGAATGACCACGAACAGCGTGGGCAGGATGAACACGATCAGCGGCACGGTCATGATCGCGGGCAGGCGCGCGGCCTTTTCCTCGGCGCGCATCATGCGCTCGTTGCGGAATTCGGCCGAGAGCACGCGCAGCGCGGATGCGAGCGGGGTGCCGTAGCGTTCGGTCTGGATCATGGTCGTCACCACGCCCTTCACCGCTTCGAGATTGACGCGGTAGGCGAGGTTGTTGAAGGCGTGCTTGCGTTCGTTGAGGAAGGACAGCTCGATCGCGGTGAGGGCGAATTCGTCGCCCAGCTCGGGATAGGCGCGGCCCAGTTCCTTGGCGACGCGGTTGAAGGCGGCGTCCACGGTAAGGCCCGCCTCGGCGCAGATCACCAGCAGGTCGAGCGCGTCGGGCAGGCCCTTCTGGATTTCCTTGGTGCGCTTGGTCGCCTTGTTGCTGAGGTAGAGTTCCGGGCCCTTGTAGGCGAGAAAGACGCTGATCGCGAAGGCGAACAGGCGGGTCATCGGGCCCCAGTCGGGCCAGAACTCGACGACGTAAATGAGCAGGCCCATCGCGCCGCCGATCACCAGCGGGGCGATCGCGCGCATCCCGATGATGATGACCGCCAGTTCCTTGTTGCGGTAGCCCGCGTGCGCCAGCTTCTGCTGGATCGACTTGACCTGGCTTTCCTGGAGGACGTTGAGGCGTCCGAGGCTGTCCTTGACCTTGTCGGTGGTTTCGGTGCGGCGCACCAGGCTGGTGCGCTTCTTCGATGAGGCCGTGACGATCCCGGCCTTGAGCTGTTCGCGCCGCGCCTCCAGCGCCTTCACGCGCTTGGCCATCGGATCGCGGATGGTGACGGCGGCATAGATCGCGAGCATCACCGCGAAGGCGGCGAGGCCGGCGAGCACGGTGCCGACCACCATGACATCGAAGCCGAGCAGCATCGGGCCTTGAGGCTGGTTCATCATGGTTCCTGTCCCCCCGCGCTCAGATCTCGAAGTTGATCATCTTGGCCATCATGAACACGCCGATCCCCATCCACACGCCCGCGCCGAGGCCGGCGACGATCAGGCGGTCGTCGATGAAGAACTGGCTCATGTATTCCGGGTTGATGAACATGATCGCGCCGAACACGAGGAAGGGCAGCGAGCCGACGATGTAGGCCGAGGCCTTGGATTCGGAACTCATCGCCCGGATCTTGAGCTTCATCTGCGCGCGCAGGCGCAGCACGTTGGCAAGGTTCGACAGCGTCTCGGCAAGGTTGCCCCCCGTCTCGCGCTGGATGGCGAGGGTGATGGTGAAGAAGTTGAATTCGGCGATGCCGAGCTTGTCGGCGGTGTCCTGAAGCGCATCCTCCATGGTCTTGCCGACCTTGATGCGGTCGATCACCGTCTTGAATTCGAAGCCGACGGGCCCGGGCACTTCCTGCGAGACGATCTGCAGCGTCTCGGTCACCGGCAGGCCGGACCTGAGGCCGCGCACGAGCAGTTCGATGCCGTCGGGGAACTTGTTGATGAAGGCATTGGTGCGCTTGTTGATGAGGTAGTTCACCACCAGGTGCGGCAGCCCCGCACCGACCACCGCGCCGACCCCGAGCGACAGCAGCGGCGCGCCCGAGAGGCTGAAGGTCAGCCCGGCCACCGCCACGATCAGGCCGATCGTGGCGTAGAGGTACTGATTGACCGTCCAGCTCTTGCCGGTGCGGTTGAGCCGCATCGCCAGCGCCTCGGCGCGCGAGCCGGAGCCTGCGACCTTGTAGGTCTTGGGCTTGCGGGCGGCGATGGCGCGCTTGAACTGCGCGTCGACCTTGGCATCGAGGCTTTCGGAGTGGCGGTAGCGCACCGCCTGCATCCGGCGCTTCTGCGCCTTGGACGCGCCCGACCCGGTGATCAGCAGGTAGCCGAAGACGAGCATGGCGAAGATCGCCAGCGTGATGATCAGGGTCTGGAGAAAGTCCATGCCGCCTATTCCTGCTCAGTTTTCGCCTGGGGGGCGCGGAGAGCCGCCCCTTGCCGTGCCGCTCGCCCTTATTCCGCCGGTTCGGCGGGCGCCTTGTTCTTCTTGGCGACCAGCGACTTCAGATCGAAGTTGCCCAGCAGCGACTTCTTCTCGCCGCCGCCCGCCGCCACGTCATCGGAACTCACGCCCATCACCCGCTCGGCGATCTGGCGCATCGCCGCGGTCGCCTTGCTCGAACGGTTGGCATCGACGAACACCTGGCCGAGCTTGGCCGCGTTGGAGGCCGCCTTGATGTCGTAGGGCACCACGAAATCGACCTTGCGCTCGATCGAGGCCTCGAAATCGGCCTTGCTGATCTCGGCGACGCCGGGCTGCACCTTGTTGGCGACGACCATCGGGTGCGCGTGGCTCGCGTTGGACTTGAGCCACGACAAGAGCCGGATCGTGTCGCGCGCCGAGGCGAGGGTGAGCTCGCAGGTCAGCACCACCAGGTTCACGTCCGCCAGCAGCTGCGGGAAGTTGATCAGCATGTTGCGCGGCAGGTCGATGACCGTCATCTCGAAGGCCTGACGGAACTCGTCCTCGAGCTGCACGAAGGCGCTGCCATCGGTCATCAGCGGCTGGCTGATCGGGGCTTCGGCCGAGAGGATCGACAGGTTGTCCCCGGCGCGCACCATCGCGCGTTCGATGAACAGGGGGTCGATGCGGCTCGGGTTCTCGATCGCGTCGGTGAGGCCGCGGCCCGGCTCGAGATCGAGCGCGAGCGCGCCGGTGCCGAAGTGCACGTCGAGGTCGAGCAGCGCGGTCGGCGCCTTGTGCTGTTCGGAAAACAGCCAGGCGAGCGAGGTCGCCAGCGTCGAGGCGCCCACGCCCCCGCGGGTGCCCACCACGGCGGTCGAGATGTGGCGCTTGGCCCCATCGGCATCGCCCGCCTTGGGGCTCATGAACACCGCCAGCGCCTGGTTCAGGGCGTCATGCACGGCCTGGGGCGACAGCGGCTTCAGGAGGTAGTCGTGGATCCCGCTCGAGAGCAGATCGCGGTAGAGGCGCACGTCGTTGACCTGGCCGACGGCGATCACCACCGTGCCGGGTTCGCACACCTCGGCAAGCGCGTTGATGTCGTTCAGCGGATCGCCGCTCTCCGACAGGTCGACCATGAGGATCGCTGGCGAGGCGCTGACCGAGAGCGATTGCACCGCGTTGCGCAGGCCGCCCTTGTTGCACTTCTCCGGCTGCCAGCCGAGTTCGATCACCACCGGACGGATCACATCCAGCGCGGCATCGTCGCAGATATAGGCCGAGAAGGGGTCGCGGTTGCCGGGCAGGCCCGATTTCCAGGGTGCATTCATGGCTTAGTTACCTCCTCCGTTGCCGCCGGGGGTTTCGATCTTGAGGCCGGCCTTGCCGGTCGGCTCCATCTCGCGATAGGTCGAGATCGCCTTGTTCGAGGTGGCGATCACGGTCTCGCCCGAACCCTTCTTGCCTTCCAGCAGGTCCTGCGGATCGGCGACCATCGCAGCCAGGTTGCTGTTGGTCGCGCAGCCGAAATTGGGGCTCACGCCGTTGGTGTAGTTCGAGTCGGACTTGGCCGACCAGTCGGGGCAGCCCGGAACGTTGGCGCTGGCGCGGGTGATGACGATACGCGCCTGGCCGGGCTCGATATAGCCCGGGGTGACCGGCGCGGCATCGGCGATCATCAGCCCGTAGCGCGCCGCAAGCTCGCGCACCGCGTTCGCCACCGCCGGATTCTGGGTGGGGTTGTCGATCGCGATCCGATCACCGTAGCGCAGGTTCAGCGTTTCGAACCAGCCGGCGATGCGCTGCTGCTCCGAGATCGGAATCCCGCCCGGCGCGATCGCCACGTCGAGGGTCATGTTGGACCGCTCGACCACCGGCTGCTTGACCGAATAGAGCGAGGTGTTGGTCGGCATTCCGCCGCAGCCGGCAAGGGCCAGGCCGAGGGCCAGCGCCGAGGCGAGCTTCATTTGTCGTGCATAAGGCATCACGGTCACCTTTCTCACCTTAGAGGCTGAAGCCCGGCGCCGGGGCGCGCGCGGCACGTTCGGGTTTGCGGCTCTTGCGTTCCGCCTGACGCTGCGGTTCCGGCTGGACCGGGACGATCGCCGCCGGCTCGACGGCGCTCACCTGCGGCGGCGGCGCGTCGGGCTGCGCGGCGGTCGGGCCGGGGCGCTGCTCGCCGGAACGGCCGGCGTTGTTCTGGAAGCCGAGCAGCTGTTCGAGCTCGTTGGCCGAATGATAGCCGTCGGTCGGCAGCTTGATGTCCTTGGGGTCGACCGGCTTCACGAGATAGGGGGTGACGACGATCACCAGCTCGGTCTCGCCCTTGCGGAACTGGCGGCTGCGCATCAGGTTGCCGATGATCGGCACGTCGCCGAGGCCCGGGGCCTTGTCGATCTGGCTCTGCGAGCTGGCGCTCATCAGACCGGCGATCATGAAGCTCTGGCCGGAACCCAGCTCGACGGTCGTCTCGGTGCGGCGGGTGGTGATCGCCGGGACCTGGAAGCCATTCAGCGTGATCGCGCCCTGGCTCGAAAGCTCGGAGACTTCCGGGCGCACCCGCATCGAGATGCGGCCGTTCGACAGCACCGTCGGGGTGTAGGCGAGGCTGACGCCGAACTGCCGGAACTCGATCGCCACGTTGCCGAGGCCCTGCGAGATCGGGATCGGGAACTCGCCGCCCGCCAGGAAGGTCGCGGTCTCGCCCGACAGCGCGGTGAGGTTGGGCTCGGTGATGGTGGTCACGAGGCCGAGGCGTTCCGACAGGTCGAGCGCGCCGAGCATATTCAGGCCGAACAGCTTGCCGAGGCCAGCCAGAGAGGTGCCGCCGCGCGAATCCACCGCCGGGCCGACGATGCGGCTGCCATCGGGCAGGACCAGCGCGGTGTTCGCGACGCTGTTGCCGGCGCCCAGTGGGCCGTCGAACAGCCACCCGCCGGTACCGCCGATCGGCCGGCCGGTGCCGACGCCGAAGCGGAAGCCGCTGGACGCGTCGATGGTCTGCAGGTTGCCGCCGATCTCGCGCAGCAGGCTGCGGCTGACTTCGGCGATCTTGACGTGGAGGTTGACCTGCAACGGCGTTGCGGTGCGCAACCGGCTGATGACGTTGGCTTCCTTGCCGAGGAAGGCGGTGACGAGGCGCTCGGCCTCGGCAGCGTCCTCGGGGGCGGACACGGTGCCCGTCAGCAGCACGGTGTTGGTGCCCATCGTCGACACGCTGACCTTGGCCTCGGGCATCGCCATCGCCAGCATCTGGTCGAGGCTGCCGATGTTGGAACCCACCCGGATGTTGGCCGAGAAGATCACGTCGCCGGCCGCGTTGCTGGCGTAGACGGTGGTCTCCCCGCCCGCCTTGCCGAACACGTAGAGCTGGCGCTGCGACTTGATCTGGACGTCGGCGATGGCGTCGTTGGCGACGAACACGTCGGTCATGGTGCCCGGCACCGTCACCAGCTCGCCCTTGCCGATCGACAGGACGATTTCCTGTGCCGGACGGACGACCTGCTGCGCGGTGGCGGTCGCCGCCGGCATCGCTGCCATCGGCACCGCGGCGAGCGCGGCGACCAGCAGCTTGGTCTTGAACTTGCGTGTCATGGGTTGGCCCCCCTCGAAGAAACTCGGCATGATCCCTGTGGTCCTCAGAAGACGAGCGTCGCGCCGGCGGCGGGCAGGGTCTTCCCGGCGCGGCCGATACCTTGCGCCGTGCTGGAGACCATGCTCCTCGCGCCGGTGGCGACCTGCTCCTCGGTGGTCTCCTTGCCGCGGGTCACGCGGACGCTGGGACCGGTGTAGACCTTGGGCGCGGACGCGCCCGGTGCGGCGGCCGGCCCGGCGGAGAAGGTGCCCTGCGCGCCCCTGGAGGCGGCGATTTCCTTGCTCATCCGGCGGCTGTTGCTGGCCATCGAACGGTAGAAGGCGGACACTTCCTCGGCGGTCTGGAAGGTTTTCGAGCCGCGCAGGGGCGCCCCCATGGCGGACTTCAGGATCCGCTCTTCCTCTTCGGGCGTGGCGTTCTCGGGGATCTTGACGCTGCTCTTGGCGAGCGCGCGGTCGATCGAGCCCTGGCCGTCCGAGATCGAGCGCAGCGAGAGCGTCAGAGTGCCCATCGACTGGGCGATCGCGATCAGCTCGGCATGGCGCGGCGTCACTTCGAGCGTGACGGTGCGGATTTCGTTGACGACGGTCTTGCCGTTCTCGTCGGTGGTCTTCTCGGTCGCCTGGTCGGTGGCGAGAACACGCAGGTTCTCGAGCAGGGTCTCGCCGCCGTCGAGGTTGCCCTCGCTCCCGTCGGCACGCTTCTCGCCGAACCTCTGGACGAGCATCAGATCGATCCGGTCACCGGCGAAGACGAAGCCCGCGACCCCCGTGGTGGCCGAGACGGGCACCGTGACGGCGCGCATCCCCGGGCCGAGCGCGGCGGCCAGGAACCCGCGATCGCCCGGCGCGACGAGCGAGCCCTGGGTGACCGGCTCGCCGGCGGTGACCGGATAGCGCACGACCGTGCCGAGCAGCTTGTTCATGTCGGCCTGGCCATCGAGGAAGTAGGCGTCCTGCACCAGCTCCTGCGGCCACGGCTGGAAGCCCAGCGCATCGGCGGTGATGATCGTGCCCGCAGGCAGCGCCCGCTTCGCGACGAGGACCCGGGGACCGGTCGGCTGCGGGGCAGCCTCGGCGGCGGGGGCGGCTGTGCCTCCGGCGAACATGGTGCGCGCAGCGATGGCCGTGCCGATCGCGACGATCAGCGCACCGAGCAACAGAACCAGTTTCTTCCTATCCATGGCTCAAATAGCCCCCTCGTAAACGCCCTCAGATGGTTAGCGGGCAGGTATGGTTGTGTGGCGTAAGGCTTGACTGGTTAAGATCGGGTTATGCGCCCTGCGCCGCGAGCGCCCCGGCCGGCAGATAGTTGATCGCGAGGGTCCACAGCCCCCCCACCGCAATCGCCACGCCATAAGGCACCGCGATGCGATCGCGCTGGCGGCGGGCGACGTGCCAGAACACCAGCATCATGGTCAGCACGCCGCCGGTGACCGCCATGATCAGCAGCAGCTGCATATATTCGTAGAACGGGATCCACAGCGCGAGCGCGGTGAGCAGCTTGACGTCGCCGCCGCCCATCACCTTGAAGGCGAACAGCGCGGCGAAGACCGCGAAGGCTGCCGCCGCCATCCCCAGCTGGAACGCCACGTCGGGCCACAGCGAGAGCCCCTGCGACCACCAGAACACCGGCGCGGCAAGGGCGATGGCAAGGTTCAGCCAGTTGTCGATCTGGCGCCGCCGGATATCGGTGAAGGCGGCGAACAGCAGCGCGATTGCCAAGGCGATCAGCAGACCGTAGGAAATGGAATTCATCGACTTCGTGCCCCCGGCAAGGCCGCGCCCCATGCGCCGGCCGTCCATCTTTGGGACACTGCTACAGGTTATGACTTACCAAATAGTAACCACGATCCCCGAGCCGCGATTCCCGCGCGGCGAGACCGGGCGATGAACGTGGTCGCCCGTCCCGCGATCGATCGCCGCGCGATTCCCGCCGCTGCCCGGGAAAGCGTCTGGCACGCCGCCGACGGGCACCCCATCCGCCGCATCGACTGGCCGGGCGGCACGCCTGCGCGCGGATCGATCCTGTTCCTCCCCGGGCGCGGCGACTTCTACGAGAAATATCTCGAAACGCTCGAGGAATGGCACCGCGCCGGGTGGCGCGTCACCGCCGCCGACTGGCGCGGGCAGGCGGGTTCGGGACGGCTCGGGAGGGACGATGTGACCGGTCATGTCGCCGATTTCGCGATATGGATCGACGATCTGGCGCAGCTGTGGGCGCAATGGACCGCCGAAACCCCCGGCCCCCACGTCATCGCCGCGCATTCGATGGGCGGACACCTGGTGCTGCGCGCGCTGGTCGCAAAGCGCATCGCCCCCGATGCGGTGGTGCTGAGCGCGCCGATGACCGGCGTCAACGGCCCGCCGCTGCCGCTGGGCTTCCTCCATGGCGTCGCGCGCGCCATGTGCCGTATCGGCGATCCGGCCCGCCCGGCGTGGAAATGGAGCGAGAAGCCCGGCGAACTGCCGGCGGCCCGCGCCAGCCTCCTCACCCATGACCCCGATCGCTACGCCGACGAGCAATGGTGGCGCGAACACCGCCCCGAACTCGCCATGGGCCCCGGCAGCTGGCGCTGGGTCGAGCGCGCCTATGCCTCGTGGATCATGCTCGAGGCGCCGGGCGCGCTGGAGAGCATCGCGGTGCCGGTGCTGGTCATCTCGACCAGCGCCGACCGGCTGGTCAGCCATCCCGCCAACTGTGCCGCCGCGCGCCGCCTGCCGCAGGGCGAGCTCCTCGCCCTCGGCCCCGAGGCCGCGCACGAAGTGCTGCGCGAGGTCGACGCGGTGCGGGGGCCGATCATGGCCCGCATTGACGAATTTCTCGACAAGGTGGCACCGGCTCCGTGATCCACGATATCGCCGTGATCGGCGCAGGCATGGCGGGCGCGAGCATCGCCGCCGAGCTTGCCGCCCACGCCCGCGTCCTCCTGCTCGAGGCCGAGGACGCGCCCGGGCGCCACGCCACGGGACGCTCGGCAGCGTTCTGGGAGGAATGCTACGGCGGCCCGGGCATCGTCCCGCTGACCCGCGCCTCGGGCGCCTACCTTGCCCAACACGGCTTTCTCACCCCGCGCGGCGCGCTCTATGTCGGCCGGGCGGAAGATCGCGCGGCAATGGACGCCTTCCGCCAGAGCTATGCCGGGACCGGGGTGACGATCGAGCGCCTCGCCCCGGAGGCGCTGGGGACGCGCGTGCCCCATATCCGCCCGCAATGGAGCGAGGCGCTCCACCAGCCGGCCTGCGCCGACATCGACGTGGCCGGGCTCCACCAGCACTATCTCGCTCAGGCGCGGCGCGCGGGCGTCGGCACCGTCACCCGCGCCCGGGTCGCCGAGCTGCGGCGGGAGGGCGGCGTGTGGACCATCGCCACCGTGCGCGGCGAGACCTTCCGCGCCGCACGGATCGTCAACGCGGCGGGCGCATGGGCCGACGAGATCGCCCGCCTCGCCGGGGTGCGCCCGATCGGCATCACCCCGCTGCGCCGCACCGTCGCGGTCCTGCGCGTCGATCCGCCCGCACCTGCCGACCTGCCGCTGGTGATCGACGTGAACGGCGGCTTCTACTTCAAGCCCGACGCCGGGCGCCTGTGGCTGTCCCCCCACGACGAGGTCCCCTCCGAGCCGTGCGACGCCGCGCCCGAGGAGCTCGACGTCGCGCTGGCCATCGATCGCTTCCAGGCGGTCACCGACTGGCGGATCGCCGCGCTCGAACACCGCTGGGCGGGGCTCAGGAGCTTCGCCCCCGACCGCCTGCCGGTCTACGGCCCCGACCCGGCAGAGCCGTCCTTCGTGTGGTTTGCAGGGCAGGGCGGGTTCGGCATCCAGACCGCGCCCGCCGCCGCACGGCTCGCCCGGCAGATCGTGCTCGGCGAGGGGGCCGATGCGATGACCGCCGGGATCGATCCGGCTCCCTATGCCCCCGTGCGCTTCGCGCCGGCCCATGACGTGCAATCGGGCTAGGCAGGGGCGGAGGTTTCTGCCACCTTCCTAACCTGCGTTAACCTTAAGGGAGGGCATGGACATGGCGCACCACTTCGAAATCTACAAGGACAAGGCCGGCGAGTACCGCGTGCGGTTCAAGTACAATTCCGAGACCATGTTCGCGACCGAGGGCTACGCCAGCAAGGCGAGCGCGCAGAACGCCATCGAATCGATCAAGAAGAACGGCCCCGCCGCCGAGGTCGTCGACAACAGCTGATTTCCCCCGTCATTGCGCGGCGCCCAAGGCGATGCGGCAATCAGGGGCGGTCCGCGCCGCTCTGGATTGCCTCGCTAGCGATCGCAATGACCAAGGGTGCTAGCCGCCCGCCGCGATCCGCGCGGCGGCGGCGCTCGCCAGCGCGTCGACCCGCTCGTTCTCGGGGTGGCCGTCATGGCCCTTCACCCAGTGCCAGGTCACCTGGTGAGGCAGCGCGGCCTCGATCAGGTCGTGCCACAGATCGGCGTTCTTGACCGGCTTCTTGCTGGCATTGACCCAGCCGTTGCGCTTCCAGCCGTGGATCCACTTCTGCATCCCGTCGAGCACGTATTTGCTGTCGGAATAGAGATCGACCCGGCACGGCTCGATGAGTGCACCGAGGCCCTTGATCGCGGCCATCAGTTCCATGCGGTTGTTGGTGGTGCCGGCTTCCCCGCCCGACAGTTCCTTCTCGTGCGGACCCATGCGCAGCAGCACGCCCCAGCCGCCGGGGCCGGGATTGCCCTTGCACGCGCCGTCGGTGAAGATCTCGACCTTTTTCATGCGCGCAGGCTTAGTCGCGAAGGCGGTCACCCTTCAAGCAGTGCGGCGCCGCTTTGGTCGTAGAAGTGCCAGCGCCGGACAAATTGCATCGGATCCTTGCGGGTGACGAGCGCATCGTCGGGGGTCTCGAGCCAGTCTTCCGCGCGGCTGGCGACGAAGCGCAGGCACGCCCCCTTGGCGACTGCGGCGAACAGCGCGCGCTCGGCCGACTCGAGCGGGCGGACCGACTGGTAGCCCGCGATCAGCGCCTCGCCGATCGCCGGCGCGTAGGCATTCGCGCCGTCGAAGCTCCACGCCGCGTGGGTTACCGCCAGATCGAGCAGCATCGGGCCCGTGCAGGCGAAGTAGAAGTCGATGAGGCCCGTCACCCGCTCGCCGAGCATCAGCACGTTGTCGGGGAAGAGATCGGTGTGGGTCTGCGATTGCGGCAGGGCGCCAAGGTCGAGCGCGGCGGCGGCGCTGCCGGCGGCGAGCATTCCGAGCAGGCCGGGGTCGATCGTCGCCAGCGCTTCCGCGCCGCAGCCCTCGAGGATGCGCGCGCTGGCAGCGAAGTCCATGGCGTTGGCGCGGGTCTGCGGGAAATCGCGCGCGGCAAGGTGCAGGCGGGCCAGCACCGCGCCCACCGCACGTGCCTGGGCGGGCGTGGGGCGGGTCGGGGAGACGCCGGGCAGGAATTCGATCAGCGCGGCGGCCTTGCTCTCGACCATCCGGAACGCGGCGCCTTCGCGGTCGTGGATGGTGCGCGGCACCGGGCATCCCTTGCCGGCGAGGTGATCGAGCAGGCCGAGGAAATAGGGCAGGTCCGCATAATCGATCCGCCGTTCGTAGAGTGTCAGGATGAAGCGCGTGCCGCTTCCGCCGGTGCCGGTCGTCTCGACGAGCCAGTTGGAGTTGGATACCCCTTCCGCGATCCCCTTGGCCGAGACCAGCGCACCGACGTCATAGGCATCGATCAGCCGGGCGAGGTCCTCCGCGCCGAGGTGCGTGTAGACCGCCATCCTGCCCCTCCCGGCCCCGTGCGCGCGGTTATTCGGTGAGCTGGCGGGGGAGCTTGAAGATCATCTTCTCGACCGTCGCGGTGATCTCGCGCTCGGTGATCGTGTGGCGCTGGGCGAGGGCGGCAACCACCTCGCGCACCAGGATCTCGGGCGCCGAGGCCCCGGCGGTGAGGCCGAGGGTCTTGACCCCGTCGAGCCAGGCGAAGTCGATCTCGCTCGCCCGCTGGATCAGCTTGGCGGGCGTCCCCAGCCGTTCCGACACCTCGACGAGGCGCAGCGAATTGGAGGAATTGGGGGCGCCGATCACCAGCACGAGATCGCAGTCATGGGCGAGCTCCTTGACGGCCGCCTGCCGGTTGGATGTCGCGTAGCAGATGTCCTCGGCCTTCGGGCCGGAGATGTTGGGGTAACGCCACTCGAGCGCCTCGATCACCTCGCGCGTGTCGTCGACCGACAGCGTGGTCTGGGTGAGGTAGGCGAGTTCCTCGTCCGAATCGAAGGGCAGCTTGTCGACGTCCTCGATCGTCTCGACCAGCGTCATCTGCCCGGGTTCGACCTGGCCCATCGTGCCGATCACCTCGGGGTGGCCTTCATGGCCGATGAAGATGATGTGCCGGCCCTTCTCGATCTGGCGTTCGGCCTGCCGGTGGATCTTGCTGACCAGCGGACAGGTGGCATCGACATAAAGGAGGTTGCGGCGCCGCGCCTCGGCGGGAACCGCCTTGGGCACGCCGTGGGCGCTGAACACCACCGGCGCATCGTCGGGCACCTCGTCCAGTTCCTTGACGAAGATCGCGCCCTTGGCCTTGAGCTGTTCGACCACGTATTTGTTGTGGACGATCTCGTGACGGACATAGACCGGGCGGCCGTAACGTTCGAGCGCGCGTTCGACGATCTCGATCGCGCGGTCCACCCCGGCGCAGAAGCCGCGCGGGGCGGCGATCAGAAGATTGAGCGGCGGGCGATCCGCGGCGGCGGCGTCGGGGGCTTGAAAGGGCGCGTTCATGTCGCTCCCTCTAGCGCAAGCCGCACGTCCTCGCTAGGGCGCTCGGGATCGGATATTGAGGACGGCTCCACAATGATGCATCGCGCGCGCGCCCTTTACGCCCTTGCCGCCCTGGCAGCGCTCTCCGCCTGCGCGAAGAACGGCGAGCTGGTGATCGACGAGGGCGTCGGCATCACCAGCGTGCTGAGCCTGTGTCCGGCGGTCGGCATCCCCGACTATACGGGCGATGTCACCACCTTCCGCGGGGCCGACCAGACCACCGCCGCGCTCGACGTCAGCGCGGCGATGACGAACCTGCGCTCGACCTGCAACGACACCGGCGAGCGGGTCTATGCCGAGGCCGAATTCACCGTCAACGCCCGCCGCACCGACGTGCGCGGCGCGCGCACCGTCGAGCTGCCCTATTTCGTGACCGTGCTCCAGGCCGGCAGCGCGGTGGTCTCCAAGCGGGTCGGCACCGTCACCCTCGCCTTCGCCGACGGGCAGGAGCGCGCCTCGGCCACCGGGCGCGCCGGCAGCTTCGTCGACCGCTCGGCCGCGGCGCTGCCCCAGGACATCCGCGAGCGCATCACAAGGCGACGACGCGCGGGCGACGAGGACGCCGCAATCGACCCGCTCGCCGAGCCCGAGGTCAAGGCCGCGATCGCCCGCACCCGCTTCGAGATGCTGGTCGGTTTCCAGCTGACCGAGGACCAGCTGAAGTATAACGTGACGCGCTGATGTGTTGCGCTCGCCCATCCGGGCGAGCGTCCTCGGTGCGTTTCAAGCCCTGCTGGCTTGAGCACCTGCGGCTCGGCCGCGTGGCCTCGCGGCGCCTGCGGCGCCGAGGAGTGCCACGCGCCCGCATCGGATTTGGTCCTCCCTGCCACGCTTCCCCGGGGCTTGACCCGGGGCCCCGCTTCCTTCTTTGCACGCGCGAACAACCGCGCCAGACGCTAGAGAACCCGCATGACCACGCCCAAGACCCTCTATGCCGCCTACGCGGCGCTGATCGAACAGGTGCTGACCGAACTTGTCGCCGAAGGGACGCTGCCCGCCGGCACCTCGTTCGCCAACGTCACGCTGGAGCCGCCGCGCGATCCCGCGCACGGCGACCTTGCCACCAACGCCGCGATGGTGCTCGCCAAGCCCGCGGGGCTCAGCCCCCGCGCGCTCGCCGAGGCGATCACCGGCAAGCTGGCGAGCCGCCCCGGCATCGTCAGCGCCGACATCGCCGGCCCCGGCTTCATCAACTTGGCGCTTGCGCCGCAAGCCTGGCTCGACGAGCTCAAGGCGATCGTCATCCTCGGCGCCGACTACGGCCGCTCCGGGATGGGCGAGGGCCGGGTGGTCAACATCGAATATGTCTCGGCCAACCCCACCGGGCCGATGCACATGGGCCATTGCCGCGGCGCGGTGGTGGGCGATGCGCTGGCCGGGCTGCTCGAGTTTGCCGGGCACAAGGTGATCCGCGAATACTACGTCAACGACGCGGGCGCGCAGGTCGACGTGCTCGCCCGCTCGGTGCACCTGCGCTACCGCGAGGCGCTGGGAGCGAGCGTGACGATCCCCGAGGGGCTCTACCCGGGCGAATACCTGAAGCCTGTCGGCGAAACGCTCGCCGCCGAGTTCGGCGACGCCTACGCAAGCGCGCCCGAAGCCGAATGGCTGCCCCTGTTCCGCACCCGCGCGGTCGCGGCGATGATGGACATGATCCGCGCCGACCTCGCCACGCTTGGCATCAAGCACGACCTGTTCTCCTCGGAAGCCGAACTCCAGGCCTCGGGCAAGGTCGATGCGGCGGAGAAGTGGCTGCGCGACCATGACCTCGTCTATGACGGCGTATTGGAAGCCCCCAAGGGCAAGGCCCCGCCCGAGGACTGGGAGCCGGTCTCGCTCCCGCTGTTCCGCTCGACGAAGTTCGGCGACGATCAGGACCGGCCGATCAAGAAGTCGAACGGGGCGTGGACCTACTTCGGCGCGGACCTCGCCTACCACTTCCAGAAGGCCCAGACCGCCGACGCGCTGGTCGACATCTGGGGCGCGGACCATGCCGGCACCGTCAAGCGGATCAAGGCCGCCGTCGCCGCCCTGACCAGCGCGGACGGGGCAACTCCAAAACCCTTCGAGGTCAAGCTCGTCCAGATGGTGCAGCTGATGAAGGGCGGCCAGCCCTTCAAGATGTCGAAGCGCGCGGGCAATTTCGTGACGCTCGCCGACGTGGTCGAGATGGTCGGCAAGGACGTGGTGCGCTTCACCATGCTGACGAGGAAGCCCGACGCGCAGATGGATTTCGACTTCGACAAGGTGGTCGAAGCTTCGAAGGACAACCCGGTGTTCTATGTGCAATATGCCCACGCGCGGATCCGCTCGACGCTGCGCAAGGCCGCGGACATGGGGATCGTGCCGTCGGACGCGGCGCTGGACCGGCTCGGGGCCGAGGAGCTGGCGCTCGTCGCCCGCGCCGCGCAGTTCCCGCGCGAGATCGAAGCCGCGGCCCGCGCCCGCGAGCCGCACCGGATCGCCTTTTATCTCAACGATCTGGCGAGCGATCTGCATTCCTACTGGAACCTCGGTAACGACCGGCCGGAAAAGCGCTTCATCGTGGAACAGGACCGCGAGCTGACCGCCGCGAGGCTTTTCCTTGGGGCCGCAATCGGGCAAGTGATCCGCGGCGGTCTCGGCGTGCTCGGCGTCGAGGCGGTCGAGAGTATGTGACCGGGTACCGGCCCGCGGGGATGTGGCGATGATCGAGGCCGAATACGAGGAACTGCCCGAGGATGACGGCGAGCTCGACCTCGCCGACACCGACAGCTTGCCGTGGCTCGAATCCGACGAGGACGACGAGGACGCCGGCGGCATCGACACCTGGCAGATCGTCGGCTTCGTCGGCGCGCTGCTGGCCCTGGGCGCGGCGGTGCTCGGCGGGGTGTGGTTCTTCACCCAGAAGCTCGCGCCGGGCGAGGCGGTTGCCGATGGCAGCGTGATCGAGGCGCCCGAGGGGCCGGTCAAGATGCGTCCCGAGGACCCGGGCGGCAAGCAGTTCGCCGGCACCGGCAATGTCGCCCCCGTGGTGGGCGAGGGCGGCTCGCGCCCGGCGGTCGTCGCCGAGGCGCCGCCGCTGCCCGGCGCCGACAGCAAGCCCGCGCCTGCCGCAACGCCGAGCCCGGCTGCTGCGGGGAGCAAGATCGTGCCGGCCGACGGCGCTGCGGTGACCGCGCCGCCTGCCCCCGGCACCGGCGTCCAGCTCGCCGCCTACGGCACCCGCGCCCGCGCCGAGAAGGGCTGGAGCGACATCTCCCGCCGCACCGACAAGCTCGCGGGCGTCAAGTACCGCATCGTCGAGGGCAAGGTCGACATCGGCACGGTCTATCGCCTCCAGGCGGTCGCCGGCAGCCGCGCCGAGGCCGACCGCCTGTGCGCCGCGCTCAAGACCGACGGGATCGATTGTCAGGTGAAGTAGGGGAGGGCTTAGGGGGGCTTCGGCGGAGCGTGGCTCGAAAAAGTGGGCACCGGTTTTTCGAAACAACCGCGCGACCACAAATAGCACCGCTTTTCCCCGCCCCAGACCCCCGCCAGCCCTTGCTAGACCCCCGCCACAGTGCGACTTTGGGGCATGATTCCGGCAATTTTCGGCCTCTCCGGCCCGGTCCTGACGGCCGACGAGCGCGCCTTCTTCCGCGACGCGGACCCTGCGGGCTACATCCTGTTCGGGCGCAACTGCGTCGACCCCGCGCAGCTAAGGGCGCTGACCGACGACCTGCGCACCCTCCACGGGCGGGAGCGCCTGCTGGTCTCGATCGACCAGGAAGGCGGCCGCGTCGCACGCCTGCGTCCGCCTGGCTGGTCGCCCTATCCGGCGGGGCAAGCCTTCGATAGGCTTTACCAAATCGCCCCTGCCAGCGCGATCGAGGCGGCGCGGGCCGGGGCCCATGCGATGGCATTGGAGCTGTCGGCGATGGGCATCACGGTCGATTATCACCCCCCGCTCGACCTCAGCGTCCCCGGCGCGCACGACGTGATCGGCGACCGCGCGCTGGGCGCGGACCCGATGCAGGTCGCCGCGCTGGGCCGCGCGATTCTCGACGGCCTCGCGGCAGGCGGCGTGACGGGGTGCATCAAGCACATGCCCGGCCACGGCCGCACCGATGTCGACACCCACAAGGCGATGCCGACCGTCACCGCCCCGGCCGCCGAACTGGAGGCCGACCTTGCGCCGTTTCGCACGCTCAATCAGGCGCTTGTCGGTATGACCGGGCACCTGCTCTTCACCGCCTGGGACGAGGCGAACCCCGCCACCCTGTCGGAAACGATCATCCGCGACGTCATCCGCGGGAGCATCGGCTTTGCGGGCCTGCTGCTCACCGACGACATCGACATGGAGGCGCTGGGCGGCACGATCCCCGAGCGCGCCGCCCGCGCCCATGCAGCGGGCTGCGACATCGTGCTCAACTGCTGGGCGAAGATGCCCGACATGATCGGCATCTGCGAGGTCCTGCCGCCAATGTCCGAGGCCACCGCCGCGCGGCTCGACAGGGCGCTGGCGCCGACCCGCGTCGCCCCCTCGCTCTCCGACGAGCACGGCGAACTCCTCGCCAAGCGCGACGCGCTGCTGGCGCTTGCCGCATGAACGCGCCCGAGCCGCCCTTCCTGTTCGCGCCCGAGGCGGCGAAGCCGAGCGAGGACACGCTCCACGTCGCGGTCGAGGGGTGGGAGGGGCCGCTCGACCTGCTGCTCGATCTTGCGCGGCGGCAGAAGGTCGACCTGCGGCAAATCTCGATCCTCGCGCTGGTCGACCAATATCTCGACTATATCGAGCGCGCGGGCACGCTGAAGCTGGAACTGGCCGCCGATTACCTCGTGATGGCCGCCTGGCTCGCCTACCTCAAGTCCGCGATGCTGCTGCCCAAGGCCGAGCAGGAGGACCCCAGCCCCGAGGAACTCGCGCTGCGCCTGCAACTGCGCCTCCAGCGCCTCGGCGCGATGCGCGAGGCGGCGGCGCGGCTGATGGCGCGCGACCGGATCGGGCGCGACGTCTTCCTGCGCGGCAGCCCGGAAGGCCTGCGCACCGACCGCAAGACCGTGTGGAAGAGCGACCTGTTCAGCCTCATCCAGGCCTACGGCCAGGTCAAGGCGCGCACCGCCCCGCGCATCTATCATGTCGCCAACCGCCCGGTGATGACGCTCGATTCCGCGCTCGAGCGGGTCTCGGCGATGCTCGGCGTCACGCTCGAATGGATGGAGATCCGCGACTTCCTGCCGCGCCACGCCTCGCCCGAGCTGAGGCGCTCGGCGCTCGCCTCCAGCTTCGTCGCCGCGCTGGAGCTGGCGAAGCGGGGGAGGGCGGAGCTCGATCAGGAGGGCGCCTTTGCTCCCTTGCGCATCCGCCGCCTGAAGGATGCCGCCGCGTGAGTGAGGAGCCCGGCACGCTCGAACGGGCGATCGAGGCAACGCTTTTCGCCGCCGAGGAGCCGCTGTCGATCGAGGCGCTCGCGGCGCATCTCGGCGGGCTGGAGCCGGCCGAGGTGCGCGGCGCGCTTGGGCTATTGGAGGCCCGCTACTGCGACCGCGGCATCCACCTCGTCGAGCGCGCCGGCCGCTGGCATTTCGAGACCGCGCCCGATCTGGCGCATCTTCTCAGGCGGGAAAAGGAGCAGGTGCGCCGCCTCAGCCGCGCGGCCACAGAGGTGCTTGCGATCATCGCCTATCACGAGCCGGTCAGCCGCGCGGAGATCGAATCGATTCGCGGCGTGCAGACCAGCGCGGGCACGCTCGATGTGCTGATGGAGGCGGGCTGGGTGAAGCCCGCCGGCCGCCGGGAGGTGCCGGGCCGCCCGGTGATCTACGCGACGACGCCCGCCTTCCTCGACCATTTCGGCCTCGCCACCCGCCGCGACCTGCCTGGCATCGACGAGCTGCGCGCCGCAGGCCTGCTCGATCCGGTCGACGCGGCGATGGAAGCACAGATGCGCTTCGCGCCTGACGACGACGCGGAAGGCGACGAGCCGGACGAGGAGAATGTCGCGGACTGACTCGCAATTGCCGAGGGCTTGCCCTAAATGGGCTCTGTCACGCGCCGGGTCATGTCCCGCCCATGCGGCCTGGCCCCCAGCCGGCCCAGCGCATTCCAGGAGTTCAAGACTATGGGTATCGGATCGATCTGGCACTGGCTCATCGTCCTGGTGATCGTGATGGTGCTGTTCGGCCGCGGCCGCATCTCCGAGATGATGGGCGATTTCGGCAAGGGCATCTCGAGCTTCAAGAAGGGCCTCAACGAGACGGACGAGGCGGCCAAGCCCTCGGCCCGGATCGAGGCGCCCGCAGCCGCCCCCGCCCCCGCCCCCGCTGATGCGCCCGTCGTCACGCCTGCGCCGGCCGAGAAGACCGACAGCACCGGCGCCTGATCGGCTGCCGGGCGCGAGGCAAGGCACTCCCCCATGTTCGATATCGGCGCCGGAGAGCTGCTGGTCATTCTGATCGTCGCGGTGGTGGTGATCGGGCCCAAGGACCTGCCGCTGGCGATGCGCACCGCGGGCCGCTGGATCGGCAAGATGCGGCGCGTCTCGGCCCATTTCCGCTCGGGCATCGACGCCATGGTGCGCGAGGCCGAGCTCGAGGAAATGGAGAAGAAGTGGAAGGCCCAGAACGAGGAGATCATGCGCCGCTCCGCCGCTCTCACCGAAGCCGAAGCGGGCGCCCCGGTGATGACGGGGCCGCCGCCGGTCGACACCGTGCCGGTCGAGCCGGCTGCGGCACCCGTTCCCCTCGAGGCGACAGCCGAGCCCCTGGCCCAGATTCCCGAGCCGGAACCAGCGTCCAAGGGCACCGGCGATGTTTGAGATCAAGGACCTCGACGAGACGCGCGCACCCCTGCTCGACCATCTGATCGAGCTGCGCACCCGCATCATCCGAGCGCTGCTGGCGCTGGGCGTGGGCTTTGCCGTGTGCCTCTATTTCGCTGACGAAATCCTCGGCATTCTGGTGCAGCCGCTCAAGAACGCCTTCCCGGAGGGCAAGGGCCAGCTGATCTTCACCAAGCTTCCGGAAGTGTTCTTCGTCGAACTGAAGGTCGCGCTGTTCGCCGGGTTCATGGTCAGCTTCCCGGTGATCGCCAACCAGCTCTGGGCCTTCGTCGCGCCGGGGCTCTATGCGCGCGAGAAGAAGGCCTTCCTGCCCTTCCTCCTGGCCACTCCGGTGCTGTTCACCGCGGGCGCATCTCTCGCCTATTTCGTGGTGATGCCGGTCGCCTTCACCTTCTTCCTCGGCTTCGGCGGGATGACCGGCGGGCTCGACGTCCAGGCGCTGCCGAGCGCGGGGGACTACCTCAGCCTCGTGATGCAGTTCATCCTCGCCTTCGGGCTGACCTTCCTTCTGCCGGTGCTGCTGTTGCTGCTGCACCGGGCGGGGATCGTCAGCCGCGAGCAGATGGTGGCGGCGCGGCGCTATGTGATCGTCGGGATCTTCGTGATCGCCGCGATCGTCACCCCGCCCGATCCGGGCTCGCAGCTCGTGCTGGCGATCCCCCTGTGGCTGCTGTTCGAGGCCTCGCTGGTGCTCATGCGCCTCCAGGAAAAGGCGGTCGCCGCCGACAGGGCCGCGCGCGAGGCTGAACTCGCGGCGGAGCAGGCGGCGGCGGAGTAGGCCTCAACGCGCGTTATTCTGCCTCCCGCACCTTCCTGCCGCCGATCCACACCTCCATCACCCTGGTCTGGCGGATCTCTTCGGGTGGGGCGAGCAGCGGGTCGCGGTCGACGAACAGGAAATCCGCGCGCTCGCCCGGGATCAGCCGCCCGAAGCGGCCCTCGGCAAAGCCCGCATAGGCGGCATCGGCGGTGAAGCCGGCGAGCGCCTGCTCGCGGGTCACGGTCTGCTGCGGGAACCAGCCGCCGAAGGGCTCGCCCTTGGCGTCGGTGCGGCTGATCGCGGCGGCGATGCCGGCCCACGGGTCGGCGGGCTCGACGGGGGCGTCCGAGCCGAACGCGAGCCTGCCGCCCGCCGACAGCACGCTGCGCCACGGATAGGCGCCGGCCAGCCGATCCGGCCCGAGCCGTGCCTCGGCCATCAGCCGGTCCGAGGTCTGGTGGAGCGGCTGCATCGAGGCGATCGTGCCGTGGCGGCCCAGCCGCGCGATATCGACCGGATCGACGATCTGCGCGTGCTCGATCCGCCAGCGCCGGTCGCCGGTGTAGCTTTCCGCAAGCTCGTCGATCGCGTCCAGCACCTCGGCATTGGCGGCATCGCCGATCGCGTGCACGGCGGTCTGGAAGCCCGACATGGCGGCGCGGCTCATCAGGTTCCTAAGCTGCGTGGGCGAGAGCAGCGGCAGGCCGTGGGTGGCGTGATCGTCGGCGTAGGGCGCCTTCAGCAGCGCCCCGCGCGAGCCGAGCGCACCATCGAGGTAGAGCTTGATCCCGCCCATGCGCAGGCGATCGTCGTAAAGCCACGTGGTCGGCTCGGCCCCGGCGACCAGTTCGAGGGTGTCGATGCTGTCGCCGTAGGCCATGATGCGCACGGCAAGGCGCCCGGTGTCCCCGGCGCGGCGATAGGTCGCCCAGTCGCGCAGGCTGGTGCCCATGTCGGCAACCGCGGTGACCCCTTTCGCCAGCAGCACGTCCTGCGCCTTGGCGAGTGCGAGATCGCGGTCCTGCGGGCGGGGCGGGGGGACAACCTTGTCGACGAGGTCCTTCGCCCGGTCGACGAACACGCCCTCGGGATTGCCCCGCGCATCGCGGATGATCCGTCCGCCTGCCGGATCGGCGGTCTTGGCGGTGACCGCGGCCGCGCGGAGCGCGGCGGTGTTGGCCCAGGCGGCGTGGCCATCGACCCGCGTCAGCCAGACCGGGCGGTCGCTCACCACGCTATCGAGCTCGGCAGCGGTGGGAAAGCGGCCGAGGCCCCACTTCTCCTGGTTCCAGCCGCGCCCGATGATCCACGGGCGGCCCTCGTTCGTCCTTGCGAAGTCGGCGATCTTCGCCAGCGCATCCGCGAGCGAGGTGGTGTCCGACAGGTCGAGCGTCAGCGCCCCGAAGCCGATGTTCATGACATGGGCGTGGGCATCGATCATCCCGGGCACCATGATCCGGCCCTTGCCGTCGAGCCGGTACTGCACCTGCGGCCGCTTGTCCCCGCGCGCCAGCACCTGCGTCACCTTGCCCTCGTCGTCGAAGACGAGGCCTGTGAAGCGCTGCACCTTGCCGTCCTTGCCGATCGTCATCCCGTCGACATTGTCGATCAGCGTGTCGGCCACCGCAGGGGCCGACAGGGCGATGGCGGAGACGGCGGCAAGGGCGAGGGCGAAGCGGCGGCGCATGGCGGTCCTTGTGGGCAAGGGTGAATGTCGGCGGCGGTGCTAGAGCCTTCGCGGCCGCTTGCCAACTTTCACCCACCCACAGAAATCCTTGCGCGCAAGCACATTGCCCTCGGCGTTGCGAAGAAGTAATCGCCGCCCCACCATGTCGACCCAGCCCGCCTTCACGCGCCCTACCGGCGCGAGCGCCTCTCCGGCCGATCTCACCCTCGAGGATGTCCGCGCCGCCGCCGCGCGGATCGCGGGCGCGGTGGTCGACACGCCGATGCTGCGTTCGATCACCCTGTCGGAGATCACCGGCGCGGATATCTGGCTGAAGTTCGAGAACCTCCAGTTCACCGCCGCCTACAAGGAACGCGGCGCGCTGAATGCGCTGCTGCAACTTGACGAGGAGCAGCGCGCGCGGGGCGTGATCGCGGCCTCGGCGGGCAACCATTCGCAGGGCCTGTCCTACCACGGCACCCGGCTCGGCGTGCCCGTCACCATCGTCATGCCGCGCACCACGCCGACGGTGAAGGTGATGCAGACCGAAAGCGTCGGCGGCAAGGTGGTCCTGGAAGGCGAGACCTTCGACGAGGCCTATGCCCATGCCCGCAAGCTGGAAGGCGAGCTCGGCCTCACCTTCGTCCACCCCTTCGACGATCCGCACGTCGCTGCGGGCGCGGGCACCGTCGCGCTCGAGATGCTCGAGGTGAAGCCCGATCTCGATTGCCTCGTCACGCCGATCGGCGGGGGCGGGCTCATTTCCGGGATGGCGACCGCCGCCAAGGCGCTGAACCCGGCGATCGAGGTGGTCGGCGTCCAGGCCGCGCTGTTCCCATCGATGTTCGACCGGATCAAGGGCGCGAACCTGCCCTGCGGCGGCGACACGCTCGCCGAGGGTATCGCCGTCAAGCAGCCGGGCGACTTCACCGCCAAGGTGATCGCCGAGCGGGTCGACGACATCCTGCTGGTCGATGAACCCGCGCTGGAAAAGGCGGTCGCGCTGCTGCTCCAGATCGAGAAGACGGTGGTCGAGGGCGCAGGTGCGGCGGGGCTCGCTGCGGTACTGCGCAATCCGGCGCGCTTTGCCGGCAAGTCCATCGGCCTGGTGCTGTGCGGCGGCAATATCGACACCCGCCTGCTCGCCAACGTGCTGCTGCGCGATCTCGCCCGTCAGGGCCGCCTCGCGCGGCTCAGGGTCACGCTCCAGGATCGCCCCGGCGCGCTGTTCCGCGTCATGCGCCTGTTCAACGAGCACAACGTCAACATCATCGAGATCTACCACCAGCGGATCTTCACCACCCTGCCGGCCAAGGGCCTCATCACCGACATCGAATGCGAGGCGCGCGACGCCGAGCAGGTCGACCGGCTGGTCGAGGGCCTGCGCGCGCAGGGCTATTCGGTCCAGCTCGTCGAACTGGGCTGACGCCGCTCCCAAAGAAAATCAGGGATTTGCCACCGATCCGGATGCGCCTCGGCGTCCGGACGGCGCGTGTCGCGCCTTTTCCGCGTGATTTTCATGGTTAAGGGACTTTTACCGGAACGCGAGTGCGGTCATAAGATTTTCTTAACACATCGCGACCCGCGCGATTCAAGCGCCAAAGGACAGGCCCCACCCGTGACGGCACCGATCCGCTTCCCCCGGTTCTTCGTGACCAGCCCCGCACCTTGTCCCTATCTGCCGGGCCGCTCGGAACGCAAGGTGTTCACCGAGCTCAAGGGCCCGCACGCCGATCAGCTGAACGAAGCGCTGGGCCGCATCGGGTTCCGCCGCAGCCAGACGGTCGCCTACCGGCCCTCCTGCCTCGAATGCCAGGCCTGCGTCTCGGTGCGGGTCGTGGCGGGCAAGTTCCGCCCCTCGGCCACCCAGAAGCGCGATCTCAAGCGCAACAGCGATCTCATCGTCTCGGAATGCCGCCCCTGGGCGACCGACGAGCAGTTCGCGCTGCTCGCCCGCTATCTGGGCGCGCGCCATCCAGATGGCGGGATGTCGGCGATGGACGAGCTCGATTATGCCGACATGATCGAGCACACGCCGGTCAGCACCGTCGTCACAGAATATCGCGAGCCCGATGCCCATGGCCGCCCCGGCCGCTTGGTCGGCGCCTGCCTCACCGACCGGCAGAGCGACGGGCTGTCGATGATCTACTCCTTCTACGAGCCCGATCACCCGACGCGCGCGGGTCTCGGCAACTTTATTATCCTCGATCATATCCGGCGCGCGGCGGCTGAGGCATTGCCCTACGTCTATCTCGGATATTGGGTCGAGGGTTCCCCGCGTATGCAATACAAGGTTCGCTATCGTCCGCTCGAGCGGCTGACACGCGAAGGCTGGCAGCTCATGGAAGAACAGGAGCAGCACCGGCTGATCGCGCAGGCGACGGCGCCGCGCGATGCGCGGGACCACGGTCCGGTGGCTGCGCGGGGCAAGGATGGCCAGCCTGTCAAGTTCACGGCCAGCTGAGGTCCGGCTGCGTCTCAAGCTCGGTCTCGCCGTTGTTGCAGGATTGGGTCAGGGAACGCTCGCGCTGGGCGCCGTTCCGGCTGCGGCGCAGTCGGAGGGCCCCGGCCAGCCGGCGCGCGTCGAGGCGCCGCGCCCGGCGGAGGGTGAGCGTGCCCCCGACCCGGCGCAGGATGACGATGCCGACGATGCGCCTGCCGCCTCGCCCTTCGGCATCGCGCCCGAGCTCGTACCCGTCCCGGATTCGCTCGACGCGCTGATCCCCGAAAGCGCGCTCGCCAACCCAGAGGGCTGGGCCGCCGCGGGTGTGGAGGGCAACCCTGCCGCCGCCGCGCGGCCGCAGGACGAGGCGCTTGCCGCCGGTGTCGTCCCGCCGGCCGATCCGGCAGTCGATGCGGTCTTCGCCGACCTCGCAGTCGAAAATCCCGCACCGCTGCCGTCCGACCCGGAGGCCGAGGCGCTCGCCGCGATCGACCTGCCGGTGATCGGCGGGTTGCCCGAACTCGCCGAGACACGGATCGACGGCACGCTGGTGCTCGCGCTCCCCGCCGATCCTGACGCCTTCCCCGAGAAGGAGGAATTCGTCGAGCGCTTCCGCGATCTTTCGACCCTCCGCGCGCTCGACACCAGCGGTCCCGAGGCCATCCCGCAGGTCGCGGCCCGCGCGCGGGCGGACGAGGAACTGCTCGGCGATATCCTGCGCACCTATGGCTATTACGATGGCGAGGTGGTGCGCCAGCTGTCCGGCGGCCGGCGCGAGGGGCTGGGCACGGATGCGGCGGCGGTGCCCGCCACCACCAATGCCACCGCCAACGCCACCGCCAACGGCAGCGCCGCCGAGGCCGCTTCGCGCGAGGCTTCGGTGCGGTTCGATATCATTCCCGGGCCCCGTTACCGCTTCGGGCAGATCAACTTGGGGGCCCTTCCGACGCTGCGCGAGCCCGACGCGACCAATCTCGTAGGCGTCTTCGGCATCAGGACGGGCGACCCGCTCTATGCCGACCGGATCGTCGATCAGGAGCTCAATCTCAGGGTCGCGCTCGGCGAGAGCGGCTATCCCTTCGCGGAACTCGGCGAGCCGTCGCTGCTCATCGATCACGCGCGCGAGGAGGGCGACCTCACGCTCGATGTGCAGCCGAAGGGCAAATACGTGTTCGGGCCGGTGGTCAGCGGCGACCCGCGGTTCCTGTCCAGCCGGCACCTCGGGCGCATCGCCCGGTTCGAGCCGGGCGAGGTCTACCAGAAGAGCCTCGAGACCGACCTCAGGCGCGCGATCCTCGCCACCGGCCTCGTCTCGTCCGTCACCCTCACCCCGCGCGAGACGCGCGCGCCGCAGGGCGATCAGCCGGGAGAGGTGGCGCTCGATGTCGGCATCGAGCGCGCACCCTTGCGCACCATTGCGGGCGCGATCGGCTACGGCAGCGAGGACGGCTTCAAGGTGGAAGGTCGCTGGGAACACCGCAACCTCTTCCCGCCCGAAGGCGCGCTGCGGCTGCGCGGGATCATCGGCACGCGCGAGGCGCTTGCGAGCGTCGGCGTCCGGCGCAACAACTTCCGCGGCCGCGACCAGATTCTGAGCGCCGATCTCTACGCCAGCGACATCAACACCCTGTCGGTGGATTCGCGCGGCTTCGGCCTGCGCATGGCCTTCGAGAAGGTCTCCAACATCCTGTTCCAGAAGCCGGTGAGCTTCCAGGTCGGCGGCGAGCTGCTCTACACCGACGAGCGCAACCTCAACCGCCGCGCGCGCGACGCCAATGTGCCGCTCCCGCCGCGCCAGGCCTATCTGGTGGGCGGGCTGTTCGGCAGCGTCACGCTCGATGCGAGCGACGATCTGCTCGATCCGCGCAAGGGCTGGCGCACCACGCTGTTCGTCGCGCCCGAGGTCTCGCGCACGCAAGGGGCGCAGAGCTATTACCTGCGCGCACAGGCCGATGCGAGCTACTACCAGCCGGTCGGCGGGGTGGTCGTGGCGGCCCGTGCGCGGGCGGCGACGATCCAGGGCACCGACATCGCCAACGTCGCGCCCTCGCGGCGGCTCTATGCCGGGGGTGGCGGTTCGGTGCGCGGCTACGGCTTCCAGGGCGTCGGCCCGCGTGACGAGGTCGGCAATCCCACCGGCGGCGCCTCGCTCGTCGAATTCGCGCTCGAGGCGCGTATCCCGACGCCGCTGTTCGGCGGCTCGGTCGAGGTGGTGCCCTTCATTGACGCCGGCTCGGTCGCGCGCGGATCGACCCCCGACTTCGGCGATATCCGCTACGGGGCCGGGATCGGCCTGCGCTACAAGACCAGCTTCGGCCCGATCCGCATCGATGTTGCCGCCCCGCTCAACAAGACCGCCTTCGATAGCCCGGTGGTGGTCTATGTCAGCCTCGGCCAGGCGTTCTGATGGCGGACAGGGGCGAGATCGTCACCGCGCCGGAAGTGGCCAACGCGTCGGCCGGCAGCGGCAGTCGCCGCCGCTGGGGCAAGCGGCTGGGCTGGGCGCTCGCGATCCTCATCGCCCCGCTGGTGCTGGTCAGCGCCTTCATCGCCAGCCCGATCGGCAAGCGCTTCATCGCCGACCGCATCGCCGCCGTCGCCCCAGCCTCGGGGCTGAGGTTCACCGTCGGGCGGATCGAGGGCGACCTTTACGGCAAGGCGGTGCTGCGCGACGTGGTGCTGCGCGATCCCAAGGGGCCGTTCCTCACCATTCCGCAGGTGCAGCTCGACTGGCGGCCGCTCAACTGGCTGTGGAGCGGGCTCGACATCCGCGAGGTAACGGCGCGGCGCGGGCGGCTGCTGCGGCTGCCTGAGCTTCTCCCCGGCGATCCTGACGCGCCGCTGCTCCCCGATTTCGACATCCGGGTCGACAAGCTGGTGATCGATGACCTGGTGATCGCCCGGGGCATCGCGACGCAGCGCGACGAGCGGGCCGATCTCACCGCCCGGATCGACATCCGCCAAGGCCGCGCGCTGGTCGATGCCAAGGCGCAGCTGGGGGCCGAGGACCGGATCGCGCTGCTGCTCGATGCCGAGCCCGATGGCGACCGCTTCGATCTCGCGGGCGATTACCGCGCCCCGGCGGGCGGGGTGCTGGCGGGGCTCGCGGGGGTCACTGAGGGCTATGACGGGCGGATCCGCGGCGACGGCACCTGGGCGCGCTGGCGCGGGGCGCTGGTGGCGCGGCGGATCGGGGCCGAGGGCCCGCCGGTCGCCGCCTTCCGGATCAGCAACGATGCGGGCAAATACGGGCTGCTCGGCCGGTTGCGCGCGGGGCTCGCGAGCGAGACGCTGGTGGGCCGCGCGCTCGGCCCCGCGACCGCGCTCGCCGCGGCCTTCACGCTCGAGAACTCGGTCGTCGAGGGCCGCGCTGCCGTCGTTTCGGCGGCGCTCGACGCGCGGGCCGGGGGCGTCGTCAACCTTGCCGACAATGTCGTCGACGGCGCGCGCCTGCGCCTCGCGCTACGCGATCCCGACCTCTTCGGCGAGAGCCTGCGGCTCGAGAACGCGCGGCTCGCCGCCAATCTCAACGGCGCCTTCGACGATCTGGCGATCCGGCATGAACTGGCCGTCGGCCGGCTGGTCGCCCCCGGCATCACCGCGACCGGCGTGACGCAAGAGGGCAGCGCCCGCTACGCCGACGCGGTCCTGTCGCTGCCGCTCGCGCTCACCGCGCAGCGGCTCACCACCGGCAATGCCTTCGCCGACCCGCGCCTCGTCAACGGCCGCGCCAATGGCCTGCTCACCTACGACTTCAATCGCCAGGCGCTCGCCGCCGACCGGACGCGGATCACCTTCCCCGGCCTCGATGCGACGCTCTCGCTGCAAGGCGATGTCCGCAACGGCGCCTACGCGGTCGCCGGGCCGATCGCCGCACGCCGCCTCAGGGTCGAGGGCGCGGGCGAGGTGACCGCCAATGCCAAGATCCTCGCCAAGTTCGGGCCCGCCGTACCGTGGAGCCTGCGCGCCAACCTTGCCGGGGTGCTGAGCCGCATCGGCAATGCCACCATCGTCAACCTCGCCGGCGAACAGGTGCGTTTCGCGGGCGAGCTCGGCCTCGGCGCGGACCAGCCGATCATCTTCAGGAACGCGACCGTTACCGCGCCGCGCCTCACCGCCAGGCTCGACAGCCGCGTGGTGACCGGCGGCGGCGTGACCCGCACCGTGCTCGCCGGCAGCGGTCGGCAGGCGCAGTACGGCCCGTTCCGCTTCGACGCCGAGATCGCAGGCGATGGCCCGCGCGCGGTGCTGGTGCTCGCCGATCCCTATCCGGCGGCGGGCCTCAGGGATGTGCGCGTGGCGCTCGCCCCGAGCGAGCAGGGCTTCGGGCTCGATGTCGCAGGCCAATCGCTGCTCGGCGAATTCGACGGCGCGCTCGAGCTGATCCTGCCCGAGAACGCGCCCACGCGCATCGCCATCAACCGGCTCGATGTCTATCGCACCAACGTGACCGGCGAAGTGCGGCTCGAGGAGGCGGGGCCGGCGGGCGACCTCAGGCTGGCCGGCGGCGGGATCGACGGCACGATCGGTTTCCGCCCGCAGCCCGGCGACGCCACCGGCTTCGCGGTCAACCTCGCCGCCCGCAACGCCAGCTTCGGCGGCGCCACCAACATCAGCATCGCGCGCGGCGACATCTCCGCGACGGGTCGCATCGGCGAAGGCAACACCACCGTCGACGCCGACATTTCCGCCAATGGCTTCGAGTATGGCGGGCTCAGCATCGCCAGCCTCACCGCCAAGGCCGCCATCGCCAACGGGCGCGGCAACGTCACCGGCACGCTCGCCGGGCGCCGCGCGGATCGGGTTGCGGTCAACTTCGCGGCGGACGTGGCGCCGAGCCGGATCGCCGCCATCCTGCGCGGGGTCTACGGCAATGGCGAGATCACCATGCCCCGCCGTGCGGTGCTGACCGCGCTCGACGGCGGCGGATGGAGCCTCGCGCCGACCCAGATCGGCTACGGCGGCGGCTTCGCCATCGCGCAGGGCACCTTCGGCGGCGGGACCACCCAAGTGCAGCTCAAGCTCTCGCAGATGCCGCTGCGCCTGCTCGATCTGGCGGGCACCGACTTCGGGCTAGGCGGGCGGCTGACCGGGATCATCGACTATTCCCAGACGGGTCGCAGCGCGCCGGTTGCCAATGCGCGCGGGCGGATCGACCGGTTCAGCCGTGCGGGCCTCGTGCTGTCCTCCAAGCCGGTCAACGTGCTCGGGGTGATCGATCTCACGGCGCCGCAGCTCACGGCTGCTCTGCGCCTTTACGAGGGCGACGCGCGGCGCGGCGACGTATCGCTTGCCATCACCGGCCTTGCCCCTGACGGCGCTCTCACCGAGCGGCTCAATCGCGGGCGGCTCGACGCCCGGCTCGGCTTCGACGGGGCAGCCGAGACCCTGTGGCGGCTCGCCGCGATCGAAGCCTTCGACCTTGCCGGGCCCGTGCGGATCGCCGCGCGCGCCACCGGCACGCTTGCCGATCCGCGGATCGTCGGCAACCTTGCGAGCGACGATCTGACGCTGCAAAGCTCACTCACCGGGACGCGGATCACGAAGGTCTCGGCGCGCGGTCGGTTCGCCGGATCGCGGCTCGAACTGACCCGTTTCGCCGGGCAGACCGGCAACGGCGGGGCAGTCAGCGGCAGCGGCACGATCGACCTCGCCGGCCTCGGCGCCAATCGCGGCCCCAGCCTCGATCTGCGCGCTGCGGCGAGGAATGCGCGGCTGCTCGCCGCCAACGGCCTCGATGCGACCATCACCGGCCCCTTGCGGATCGTCTCCAACGGGGTGGGAGGCACCATCGCGGGCCGGGTCACGATCGACCGGGCGCGCTGGGCGCTGGGTCGCGCCGCCGAGGACCGCGCCTTGCCCCGCATCGCCACGCGCGAGATCAACGGCGAGAACGGCCAGGCGCGCACGCAGGTGTCCGGACGCGATGCGACGTGGCGCTACCTCGTCAACGCTGCGGCCCCGGCGCGCGTGGCGGTGGACGGCTTGGGCCTGTCGAGCGAGTGGGGCGTCGACATTGCCCTGCGCGGCACGGTCGCCGAACCGCGCATCGGCGGCACTGCGCGGCTGGTGCGCGGCGACTACACCTTCGCCGGCACCCGCTTCGAGCTGACCCGCGGGCGGATCGCCTTCGACGTCGGCGAGCCCATCAACCCGCGCCTCGACGTGCTGGCCGAGACCACCAAGAACGGCACGGCGGTCAACATCGCGATCACCGGCAATGCCCAGCAGCCCAACATCGCCTTCTCTTCCGAGCCTGCGCTGCCCGAGGAAGAAATCCTCGCGCGGCTGCTTTTCGGCGGGTCGGTGACGTCGCTTTCGGCAACCGATGCGGTGCAGCTCGCGGCCGCGGTGGCGGCGCTCCAGGGCGGGGGCGGGGGGCTCGACCCGATCGGCAAGCTCAGGCGCTCGATCGGCCTCGATCAGCTGCGCATCGTCAGCGCCGATCCGCTGACCGGGCGGCAGACCGGCATCGCGATCGGCAAGAACATCACGCGCGACATCTATGTCGAGCTCGTCACCGACGGGCGCGGCTACAGCGCGACGCAGGTGGAATACCGCATCACCAGCTGGCTGGCGCTGCTGGGCACGGTTTCCACCATCGGACGGGATTCGGTGCTGGTGCAGATCAGCCGGGATTATTGAGGCCCGCCCGCGACCCGGGACCAGCCGACATCTGCACGCCCCGCTAGCTCAGATAGAGATCCGCCTCCGCCATGCGCCGCCGGGTGAGGCCTTTGGACACGCGCCCGCTCGCCCGCACCCAGCGCCCGAACTCGCGTGCGGCGCCCTTGATGTCGCCGGCGACGTGCTTGTGGGTGAGCGAGGCGCGGCCGATCGCTCCGGTGTTGTAGTGGAAGCTGACGAGCGCATCGAATTGCGCCTGGGTCGTCGGCGCGGTGCCAATCGCGGCTGCCACCTCCTCTGAGACCCGCACGAGGTCTGCGGCGAGGCGCTGGTCGCATTGCGCCTGGGTCCAGCGCGTGCCCTTCTGGATGCGGCCCCCGTGGAAATGGTCGCGTCCCGTCGCGCCCCAGCCGATCGTCCACGGCGGGCCGCCGCTGGCGGGATCGGGATAGGCATCGACCATCCCGTCGGTATGGAGCTGCGCGCAGCCTTCGAACCGCTTGATGAGGGCGATGCCGGCAGGGCTGATGCTGCGGGTGCGGGCGGATGCGGGCGGATTGGGCATGGCGTGGGCCTCCATCGGGTGAGGCCGGGGTATCGAGCACGAAAACCCTGCGTAGGAAAATGGAATTTGGAGGGCGGGTGACAAGAGCTCTTGACTGACAAGAGTTCTTGTCTGTAAAGAGCTCTTGTCAGGCACCAGGTTGCTCCGCGGTTCGCGGCACGGCGGTTCTGGATGTACGACGTCAACTTGCATGGCAGGATCCGGGTGGAAAACCGTCTGAAGCATCACCGCGAGGCGAAGGGCTGGAGCCAGGGCGAACTCGCCCGTCGGCTCGGCGTGTCGCGCCAGACGATCAATGCGGTCGAGACCGACAAGTATGATCCGTCCCTGCCGCTCGCGCTGCGGATGTCCCGGCTGTTCGGCGTCGCAGTGCCTGATCTGTTCATAGACCCTTGGGAGCCCGAAGATGACGAGCAAGACTGAGACACCGCGCGTGCTCCTCAAATGGCGCAAGCTGCTCACGCAACTGGCCCTTGGCCTGGTGAGCGGCGTTGTGGTCGGTTACGGCGCGGGTTACCTCGCCGGCCATTACCTCGAGGCGCGCGGTCTGAAGGACCTGCCACCCTCCGTCGAGATCGCCGGGCTGGTGGCGGTGCTGTACATCTTCGTGTCGGTCCTGGTCCTCGCCGGGTCGGTGAGCCCGGCGATCGGCGCGAGGATCCTCAACGTCGAGGATGCCGACGAGGTGCGCGAGATGCACGGCCAGTTCGTCTCTTCGGGTGTTGCGATGCTCCTGTGGGGCCTTGCGCTGCTCGCCCTCGCGCTCGCCGCGCCCGTCGGGCCGTTGCAGGCGCCGGCCGCGCTCGCGATCGGCGCGGGCGGATTGCTGATCGGCCTGTGGTTCGCCTTCAAGAGCTACCGCAATTCCGACGAGTTGATGCTGTCGATGAACCTCGAGGCAGGGGCGGTCACCTATGGCTTGGTGGTGGTCGTGCTGGGGGGCTGGGCAATGCTCGCCCATCTTGGCTACGCCGCTGCACCCGCGCCGCTCACCATCCTGAGCCTCTTCTACGTACTGGTGCTGGTGGCGAGCTTCATTGCGATCGGCCGGCGCGGGATGCTGATGCCGCGCTGATCGGCTGCGGACAAAAGAAGAGGGGCGCCCGCCGGATGGCGGG
>NZ_JAPFGY010000017.1 GCF_026586795.1 Erythrobacter sp. WG | reverse complement strand
AGAGGGGCCAGAGGCATTCCTCGACGACCGATAGACAGTCTCACCGCTTCACGCCGCGGCCCTCACCGGATGGATACAAGAAACCCACATGTCGGCGACGCGCTTCGGCCGCCGTGCAGTGGGTGACCCGCGGTTCGTTCTCGATCTGCGCTCGGGGCGCAGACCGCGGAGGCGGACTGTTGAGCGTGTGGAGGAGTACCTTCGGGACGGTGGGGGATAGTTTAACTTCAACCTTCTTCAATCAGATCAAGTTGAACCTGCTGTTCAGGCTAATTCTTACACCCATCAATTTCCACATATCCAATCAAATCCGCAGAATAGCTGCCATCGTCTGTGGCTAATCCCTTGTGCTTGAGCTCGCGCTGGAGCGTCGGCTCGACCACATTCCCGAAGAGCTCCAGTCTTTCCTCGGCCGTTAGGAAGGGGTTAGCGACAGGTGCGTTTAGATACTGGCCCGACTGCCTTTCGACAGCGGGCATCCGTGTGCCGTCTGGTTGCACTGCAATGGTCTGAATCGTGGTCCGCCGCTCCCCATTTGTGAGAGCCGACTCCACAATCCAGAACGACAAGAGTGTCGGGCTGATGTCGTTGCTGGATACGGAAAGACCCAGTTGCTCTGGCGCCAGCCCCCTCCAGCGGCCCAGCTCTTCCTGAACCAACGGGTGGTCCAAGCCGAGCAATTCGATGCCTTCCTGGCTCGTGGCGACATCACGATCGAGCGTGAAGCGCGCCTTGCGTAACCCATCAGCGGCCGTGAGATCGTATGTCTGTTCATCCACCTTCGTTAGCCGCTCATGTCTGTCTGGAAGGGAAGACGACATGAACTGGACGATCCGCCCCATGCCGGTCGAAACGTCGGAAAATGGCTGATATTCGTCGAGGCTGAATCCATCGAGGTCCTGGAACAGATCAAATACGACCTCCCGAGCCTCTCGGGCATTTGATAGTGCTGCCTCGAGCTCGACGGTTGTTCGCTGCAGGCTGGGGTCCGACAGGGCCTCCTGATAGACACGGTCGTAGTTCAATCGTTCGGACAGCTGCCCCAAAATCTGGGCTCTTAGATCCTCGGCGACATTGCCCTGATCATCGACCTTGCCCAGTGTTCTGGCGATCTCAGTGAGCTTGTCGTCCAAGAGCAGGAATATCCGCCCCTCGATCGTGTCGGAAAGAACCAGATTATAGACCTGTGCAGTATGTGCTTGGCCGTAGCGATGGATGCGCCCGATCCGCTGCTCCATATCCATCGGGTTCCAGGGCAGATCAAAATTGAACAGGATACGGGCAAACTGGAGATTGATCCCTTCACGCCCGGCGGCGGTGCAGACCAAAACACGGGGTCCATCTTTCATACGGAAGCGGCGCTCAGCCGCTGTCTTGGCGCCGTGATCGCCACCGCGAAGCACAACGACGCCTTGGCCGGGATAGACCTGCTCGATCTCACGGGCGATCAGATCAACAGTACCGAGGTAGGTCGCAAAGATGACGACCTTCTCGCTAGGATTCTGACGCCACAGAGTTCCTAACCCATCCAGCAGCTTCTGGACCTTGGTCTCGCGTGATTGCGGAAACGCTTCGAGCAGGTCGCCGATGCGCAACCGCTCCTCCGGCAGATGAAGATCCACGACGGACGAGGCAATATCCTCGACGTGTGACGCGGCGAACTCGCTACCATAGGGATCTGAGGCCATTTCTAGGGCGTCATCGTCGAGCTTTCTCACAAGCCGGTACTTGAGGTCTGCCATCACCCGATCGACCTCGCTGCGCCCAATCGGGTCGCGACCGAGGTCCCACTCGAGATGGATCAGTTCGCGCGCTTCATCGTAAAGGCGCTCGCGACCCTCGATATCAAGCTCGCGATCCCGGAGAAGGGCTTCCTTGAGCGTCAGCATCAGCAAACGTCGCTTCAGAGTCCGACGGACGGCAGCGAAGCTCGAAGCAGCGATTTTCTGGAAAATCGCCATCAGGAAGCCCAAGGCCCGACCTTGGTTTCCCTTGCGCTTGGCCAAGTCAAAACCGTCCTCGAGATACTCCCGTAGCTTCTCGTAAAAGCGGCGCTCTTCTTCCTGCATCAGGAAGGACTCGGTGTGGACCCAGCGCCTGGCGAACAGCGGCTCACCGTCGGGCTTGCAGGCGTCCGCCTTGGTCCGGCGGTACATCACTGTATTCAGCCGGTGCCTATGCTCGACCATCTCCTCTGGACCGCCAAACAACGTCGGATTTAGCAGCTGGATGAGCATCCAGAACTGGAAGTGGTTTCCCTGATGCGGGGTCGCGGACAGGAGAAGGAGGTCCCGGGTTTGGCCCTTCAGAGCCTCCGCCAGTTTGTAGTTTTCGGTCTTTCTGACCTTGCCGCCTGTTCGATAGGCCGTCAGGTGGTGGGCTTCGTCGAATACCACTAGATCCCAACGCGGGGCTTCCAGAAGGCGCTTGATCCGGTTCGGCCGCTTCAATGTGTCGATGCTGGCAATCAGCAGGTCGTGCTTGGCGAATGCGTTGGTCTTGCGGTCTGTGATGTCGCCCTCAGACCCAAAAACCTCAAAGTCGAGATTGAATATCTCGTTGAGTTCACGATGCCAATTGTTCACCAATCCGGCCGGCACCACCATCAGCGCGCGGTTGAGTTCGCCGCGGCTGGCAAGTTCTCTGAGGACCAGCGCGGTCTCAATCGTTTTGCCTAGACCGACCTCGTCAGCGATTAGGAACCTGCGTGGTGAAGCCGTCGCAATCCGGTGTGTAAGGACCACCTGGTGCGGCAAAAGGTCGATGCGGGCCGATGTCAGCGCCGATGCGCTTTCCAACAGCGGTAGGACATGCGCCTCGTAAGACAGCCAAGCTTTGCGTGCCCGATCCTCGGTGCCTTCAACCGACCGAAGAATACGCTCGGTGCGGGAGAGCTCGAGCCGTACCGCAGTAACCGGCACGCGGCGCTCGCCGACACTGAAAAACGCGCGGAGGTACCCGTCACGAGCAGGGTCAAGGACAACGCCTTGGCCAAATTCTGGATGCGTAATCCGTTCTCCGGGCTGCAATTGGGATGATGAAACCACGCGTCGGCCTCAGGTAATTCGCAGATGGAAGAGGCCTGCGGGCTTGGCACCTTCACGCAGCAGGATTTCCTGCGGGTACTCGTTGGCTTCACCCCACAGAATTCGACCGAAGGCCAATAGGCTTTCGGTATGCGGTGCAGCGCAGCGCCATTCGACGGAGTCTGTGGCAGGGTGAAATTTGATGCGCCCGTGGCCTGAAGGCAGCCAAAAGATCAGCGCGGCCTCACTTTCATAATGTGCTTGGAATGAGAGAATCGCGTCTTTGACTGTTTCGCCCAGCCATGCCTCGGCATCACCAGGTGCCAGCAGATCAAGGCTACCTTCCAATCCTGCAACGACCATGGTGTTGTTCTGGTTGCTGGGCAGGTCTTCGGGCCAGCTCCTTGCCGACTGTAGGAACTGACGCAGGCTCCAAACCTCGTTGGCCATACAGACCTGATTGCGGGCTTCTTCATCCCAAATCCAGCTGGTGCCGCGCCGCTGCCAGACGGTATCGAGTGTATGCTTCATAGATCATACTCCTCGAACAACGAGCCCTGCTGAGGCTTGGTTGCCTGAGATGCGGCCCAGGAATTGTAGATCGTCACCGCACGTGATGCAGCATTACGGCTAGCTTGGTCCGGACCATTCCGTTGCAGCCATTCCAACAGCGGTTTCAGCGCCACGTGGGGTTTGAAGTTTTCATTCTTCAATGTGTCGGACGCATTGATACCGCTGCCATCGAAGCAGGACCCAATCAGCACCAACGCTTGGTCTAGGTCTGATGTCAGCCGGCGCTTGTGTTTGCCGGACCAATCACGAGCAAAGTCGAGGGGGTTTACGCGGGTGAACACCTTGCTCTTTTCCGAGCACCAGCCACGCTGTTCGAACTCGTCAGGTGTCGTGATCGAGCCCTTGAGGAACTTCTGGAGCTGATCTCGTTTCATCTCGGTGGCGGTGCCGAACGTGCGTAGGAACTGGCGCGTAATCGGCTCCGCGTTGACTGGTGGTGGCTCCTTGCCCTTATCGGCATCCTCATCGATGAGCTGGTTGATGCCGACGAGGGCATCCTTAACGGTGATCGGCCTCCCTTCATCCACATAGACCTTGCCATAGTGACGGGAGAAATACTCCAGCGCCTTGCCGCGCCTGATCACCTGAATGTCGGCGGCTGGCAGACCTTCCTTCGCGTGATTTTCCAGCATTGCCTGCAGCTGGCGTACGTCAGCCATAACCTCTCGCCGCATGCGGCCCCAGCTGACTGGTGTCGGTTCCTCAGTGCGTTTACGGCAAACGTGGATGATGTCGTACTCAATGGTCTTGGACCCAAACTCTCCGTCGCCTTTGGTCTCGTCGGACCGGATCGGATAAGTTGCTTCAAGATAGTAGCCGGCATCGAAAAGAGACTCGAGCACGGCAACCCAAGGCTCGTCTTCGCTGTGGTGGAAAGTGAATGCGAGGATGCCTCCAGGCTTCAGGATACGGTGTGCTTCACGCCAGCATTGGGTGAGGAGCCTCTTGTAGAAGCCGTCGGGATCTTCGGGTTCGCGGGCACGATTGGCCACAGCCTCGAGCGACTTTGGAGTATACTCAGCACTGTAATACTCTGGGTATTTATCTTTCAGGACGAGGCGGAGCCAGACATAAAAGAAATCGGATAGCTCGGAGTAATGTAGCAGGCCGCCGAACGGCGGGTCTGTGATAACCAGATCAAGGCTGCCATCCGGTACCTGACTTAGGTCAGTCGATGAGCCACAGAAAGGTTCGGCTTCGCGAACGGGATCTGACGGATAGACTTTGAAGCTTTTTCCGGAAATCTTGCTGGCAAGTTCAGAATCTCGACGCTTTAGGCCCTCGGCACTCACCGCCTCCCACGGTTGAAAAGCCCAATCGCGCCCCTCGATCACACCTTCTACACAGGATGCCCAGTTTCCGCGTCCAAGCGAGGGAAAGACACAGTTTTCGACGACATTATTTTTTGGATGGAAGTTATTGTTGCTCATATGGGGAACAAGCTTGTCGTATCCCACATCCCAAAAGCAGAAAGAATTTTGATTCCTTAGGTATTGCTGAAATGCCCCCAGTACGAATTCGCGAATTTTTTCTGCATAATGACCGGAGGTCGTAATGGATTTCAGTATCAGGGCATTAACCAGAAGCTGCCTAGGGTTGAACATGGTCCACCAATGGGTGAATCCATAATTTTCCCTGATATCGCTATTCGCAATCGCAGTCATGAAGCCGTAGGGTACTTCTGATCTTGGCCAATAATCTGCCAGATCTGCATTTTTGCGAGCTTCCCATTCCCGAACAGAAGCATCGAATTGATTGGCCATGCGCACATCAAACGGAGCAAAAAACCGGCCGTTATATGGCGCACCCGAAGCATCGCGCTTGGGGGCATAACCTTGGATTGCATAACCTGCCATTTGACCACTTTTGCGCGTGGCCTTAATCGAAGTCATCACATCCTGAACGTTACCACACGCCCCACAGGTGAAGTTGGAGCGCTTCGGAACGGAGCCTGAGGTGGGATTGAAGGTTATCTTAGTTTCAGGGCACGTTACCTCGTCGGGTAACTTACCTCGCACTTCCAATAGGCGAATAGTTGACGCGCGCTCTTTGTTCCACCTTGACGTTGATTCTAAATCGTCTTGCGCGGACCCGCCCAAAGGATGCCCATCTGAATCTTGCTTCGAACAGCCCATAAGCCATTCAGGGTGCACCAGCAGGGTCAGCTCAACCTTTTTATTGGTGCCTTTACCGAGATTTGTCAGTTCGGTTTCGCCACATTCGGGGCACACCACACCCTTTTTGCGGTCAAGGGTGGAGTGCGGGTACTCGGATGGTGCAACATACAGCGGCACGTCAGGTGCCATACGCGCTGCATTTTCTTCGACATGGAACTCCGTGCCGCATTTCCGGCAGGTATGCTCCCAGTGTTTTACACTGATCGTCTTAACCGCCATCACTGGGCTGGTCATGATGGGCGTACGATGGCCGCAGCCGGTAACCTGACAAGGGCCGTGCTTGGACCAGAAGGTGTAAATCACCTCAGGGCCTTCATAGCCGTATTCTGGCCTCTGCTCCGGCGCTAGCGACAGCGGGTCGAAATCGACCGGCATCGCGCGCTTTGATGGCAGGTGGGTCCATTTTCCCTTTTCGCCATTCGGACCATCGCAGTAATAAAACGGCATGATCTGAGGCTTCACCTCAGCTTCGATGTCGGCCAGCAAGCGCTTGACCTCATCGAGGTCAACATCGGCCAGCTCTTGTTTCACCACGAACCATGCTACAGGATTAAGGTCGTTACCAATCATCTGCATCCCGAGACGGGAACCTTCAACTAGCGTGGTACCCCCGCCCATGAAGATGTCTGCGACCTTCAACTGCTTGAACGCACCCTTCTTTTGGTGATTGGCATAATAATTATCCCACACCAACTTGGCAGAATGTGACTGATCCTCAGGCGCCTTGGTGGCAGCTGCGATTAACATCGAGCGGAATACACTCGACCGCCGCCGAGCCCACCATTTTGACATCTGGTAGATAGGTTTGCTCGCATTCCCCTCAATGATCGCTACCTGATTGACCGGCAGGATCGGGAAATCGACTTCCAGGCAGGTTTTCGGACGATTGGGATCATTGAAATCCACCGTCTCATGCGCGACAGCCTTGCCTGCGCCGACGGCCTTCGCGACTTCCTGCGCCAACATTTCCCTTTTCGATGCCATGTGGCGCAATCCTTACTTGGTAATCTCGACGAAGGGAGAGAGCACCTCAAGCAGCGAGAGGCCGCCGTGCGTCAAAGTGGGATAGCCGCCCTGACTCTTCCACTTCCACCGGCCCACCGCCAAACGGTGTTCGCCGTGTGGGCTGTGGATCTGAAGCGCGACTGGAGGAACAAAGGGGCCCGTTTCGCCGCTTCCCTTTGAACTTCGCCTGCTGGCAAACGTCGACTTCAGAAATTGACCGACCTCGCCGTCTGCATCAGGGAAGTAGCCGGTCGCTGCATAGCCATGATCTGACGTGATGACTAACCGACGACCGGTTGCAAGACGTTCAACGAATGACCAGAAATCGTCGCTGTTGAGCTGATCGGTAGCGTCACGGATCAAGGTATCAAGCCCTTGACCGGCGACAGCACCATCGTGGACCTTAGTGTCGGGCCAATGGTGCCAGAAGACCCAGTTCTTCGAACCGTTGATCAGGCCTTCACAGTCTTTCCAAGGCATATCAACGCACTCGGTGACGGCGGGCTGAAGCTTATGCGCCATGCCGCCGCCGTTGTTTTGCAGCTGGCTCCGGCTGCTGAAGCCAAGAGCCTTCGCAAATTCATTGGTTTCTCCGGGTAGCTCGGAAGCGTTTGCGGAAACCTCATGCAGCGTGAAGCCTCGCTCCTTGGCGCCTTGTAGCAACCATGGCAGTTCACGCAGCGAAAGGCCGTCCAAGATGAGCACAGCTTTGGCGCTGTATGGTTCCGACCACCAGCGCGCGAGACGATCCGAATTGCGTTCAACGGTTGAACCGAAGCTTTGCCATAGATCCCAAGCGCTGGATGACAGAAAGTGATCGAGCACTCCGATCTCGCGGTCGCGCTTGATCACCTCGCTCGGTGCGTTCCCAGCCGCCAATGGCTTTGAAGCGATCTCGACAGTCCTATCGATAATGACGCGCCATGCATCTTTGTCGGAGCTTTTGGCCAAGCTTTCGAGAATCGCTGCATCTAGCGCCATCAATCGTCCTCCTTCTCGAGGCTGATCTCAAAAGTCATTCCATCCGGCAGCTTCTTCAGAAGCTCCTTGAGCTGGGCACCATTGGCCGCTGACACTTTTATCGCCACCTCGGCAACCTTCGTGGCCGGGCCGATACCCCAGCCTTCAAGTTTGCCGATCAGATTGAGCGGTGAGGTGGCGGGATTGTTGAGAGGAATTCGAGGTTTACCCCCGGGGGCTACCGGGGTGCCGCCGAAGATACCTCCGGGAGTTGGCTGTGCCTCGCCGCCGGCACCGGTGCTGCCACCGAATGGACTGGGCTGCGGCGTTGTGGCACCACCGAAAAGACCGCCAGCATCACCCCCACCTGTTGGCGTCGGTGTAACGGGCGTACTGCCACCCGTTGTTGGCACTGCCGATGGCGCCATGAGGAACACCTCATCGAGCTGCCGACCGGTGTAAGAAAGCTTGGGGCGAAGGCGTTTCCACGCTGTGTCTTCATCTTCCCCTGGCTGTGTCTGCAAATATTCCATGCCGCGCAGATTGATGGCGATCTTGCCCTTTGCGCACAGACGAAGGATGCGTTCCTTCATGGCCGTCTCACCGAGCCAAGGTATGCAGTCCTGACCCGCAGGCCGGGGTTCCTGCAATTCACGAAGCAGCTTGCCAACGGCCGAATTTTCCGCCGCAGCCTCCAGGACCAGATCTTCGAAATCTTCAGGCACGAACAGATCGTTGACCAAGGCTTCTTCAATGCCCTCAGGAATCTGAGCGCCTTGCTTCTTCAAGCTCTCAACGCTGAACACGCATTGGCTTGGGTCCGCAAAATTCCAACGATGCAAAACTGCGAAGCGATCAAAGCGCTTCTTCAGCATATCGCGAAGCGCGCTTTGGTATTCGGTGTGGAGCTTTTTGTATTCCGGGCTCTGACCGCTCCATTCCTGCGCCTTCATTTCGGCACGAGCCAGGATCAAGAGGTCTCGATCCTGGTAGGCGTTTAGTGAACCAGAACGCGGGAGGAGAAAACGGATCGTGTTGCGCCGCTTCTGCAGATGATCCTTGAGCCAACGGCCGAGGGCGGGAGCGATATTCTCGGGTTCTTCAGGCAGCACCAAGATCGGCAGGCGTTCATCCCAGCGATCCGGTTGTTCTGTTTCATCGAGAGCGGACCATGGATCGGTCTGCCAAGACTTCGGCAACGCGATAACGCGGAAAACCTTTGCAACCTCATCCGTGCCGCCGATTACATAGCGCACTTGTTTGGATAGCTGGGCTTGATCGGCTCCGTCGGTGAACAGTTTGTCGTTTCGTGCGCACGCCATCAATTTTGCACGAGGGTTCTCTTCCTCGCGAAACACAAGCCGAGGGCCGTCTTGGTGAATGTTAAAGCTGTTCTCGACGATGGTCGATAGCTCCACCTGAAACGCATTGTCATCGACGACCTTGTCGCGCGTGATATCGACCTGCAGTGTTGTAGGCTCTGCTCCAGCCAAATTGCCGACAGCGATGGATCGGAGCCACAACGCGCCCACAATCTCTTGAAGATGAGGAGCGAGAGTAGCGTGGTTCGACACCGCTTCCGTTACTGAAATGATGTTCTGCTGGGCCTTGGCCCGTAGCGTTCGATGATGCTCATTGGACACAGAATCCAATAGAGCGCCGATGCCTGAAGCATCGTCGTCCAGGCGGAAATCCGCGGCCGTGAGAACTGGCGAGGTTTCCCCGCGGCTCTTATACAAATTCGCCAGAATGCGGATCATGTCGCGCGTTTCCTGCGCGTCGGTCGCAATCAGAACTTGCTCTTCAAGCAGTCGCAGGAGGTGTGGTGCGTAAGGCCATGACTCGGTAAATTCGGTGCGTTTGCGGTCTTGTTCCGACGGTGGGATGTCCTGCAGCCGGAAATATTCTGCGACGTGCTGCGCAACCAGCGCTTCAATCGTTCCATTTGCAATCTGCAGGCGGTTGTCAAAAAGGCGATGCAACAGCATTCGCCGGCGATCTTGCTGGATCCGCTCAGCGTTACCGCCAGCCTTGAAGTCAATGGCTACCGGGTTGACGCGGTGCACCTGCTGGTATGCGTCACTACCGCCGTTGCGAACGGAGATCACGAGCACGAGCAGATCAGGCCGATCCTTGGCAATCTCAGACAGAATCTGAATGAAATTGAATGCCCAATTCTTCCATGGGTATTGCTTGGTATTCGTGAGGCCGTCGTACCAAGTCTGAAATTCGTCTAGAAGCAGCATCGTCGGTGCGGCTTCGAGCATCTCCATAATCAGCTTGTCGGAAGGGATATCGGTCTTCGCCACACCCATGCCTTCCCACTTGCCCTTGATATAAGACCCGTGAGGATGCCGATCAAACAGAAGATCCCACAAAAACTTGTATCGCTGGCGGTGCAGGCTTTCACCGATCACCTGCATCCCGTCGCGCAGCGCGATGTTGGAAATCTTTGGATCGCGTAGGGTTGTTGCCCAGGAGTTTAGCCAAGCGCCAGTCGAAGCGGCATCATTCACCGCATGAAATAGCGCAGCCATCAAGTGCGACTTACCAAGCCCACGCTCACCAATAACGACGACCGGGCGCCCCTGGCCGGGGCCGACCGCCTCAATACCCTTGAGTAAGTCGTGGGTCGGGTACGTGATATTGAGGAATTCCTGAGCAGCGATTTGGGTCGCGCCGGTATTGGAATCGTTCGACAGCTCGATCGCAGTGCCCTTGAGGCGCTTGCTCCGGAATTCTTCTCGTAGCGTCAAGCCGAGCATGTTCAGTCTTTCTCCCCGTCCGGTTGGCTGTCGCGAACAATTTGCCCCTTCGCGTGATCATTCATCCACTGAATGAGGTCTGACCGTTGAAAGCGCCAAGATCCTCCAACCTTGAACGAAGGGATTTGACCCTCAGTCGCGAGCCGATAGATCGTTCGCTCAGTGACCTTTAGGAACTTGGCCACCTCGCGAACAGTCAGAATTTCCTCGATCATTTCACCCTCATGCGCTCTATCGGGTAAAATATTCAAGAATTTTCCGAACGGCCAGCAGTTAGGGGCGCGGGCCATCGATAAAGTCCGTCGAGGTTGCGCCTTCAAGGCCACGATGCGAAATTCAGGCGGTCACACGGGCAAACGGAAAGCTACGAGGTCGGCCCCCAGAAAGCCCCCGCCCCCCTGTGTTCTTCCGTTTGTCACCAGGATAGGCGCACATAAAGCGCTTCTGACTATCAGCAACAATATTAATGGTTTACTGCCTAGAGAGACTTGACGGTCAAGATGCTCTCCGGCGAATATCGATGCTCGCGACTTGGAGGATGTCTTTGCAACACGGTACCCGCGTTAGGCTAAAAGGCGATCCATCGTCGATCGGACTGATCACGGACAAGCCACCGCTCGAGAGGGCAGGGCGCGTGTTCATGGAGATCGAGCTCCCCACAGGCCGACGGACGGTGCCGCTCATTGAGCTTGAGGAAGTGCCTGAGGTCGCCGATGCGCTAGCCGACCTTGCAGCCGGCAAGCTTTCCGCGCCCGAGGATCTGCGCCGTACACTCACACACATGCGCATGACCGGCAAGCTAGCCGACATCATCTACAGCATTGGGGCAACCAACACTGAGTTCCATGCCTACCAGTTTAAGCCGGTCCTCAAGCTTCTTAATTCACCCTCGCGAGGCGTGCTGATCGCGGACGAAGTGGGTCTCGGCAAAACCATTGAAGCAGGTCTCATCTGGACCGAGCTCGTGGCACGATTTGATAGCCGCCGGCTGCTCATCGTCTGCCCCAAGCCTTTGGCCGAGAAATGGCGTGAGGAGCTACGCTCGAAGTTCAATGTCGATGCCCGCATCTGCAACGCAGCCGACCTCCTCGATCGGATCAAAGACGATCAGGTGCGGCGCGAGGGGTTTGCCGCGATTGCCTCACTCTCGGCGATACGTCCCCCCAAAAACTGGAACCATCCAGATGAGCCGGCGAAGGGGCCGCGGGCAGAGCTAGCTCGGTACATAGCCGATGCTGAGGAAGAGCTCTTCGATCTCGCGGTCTTCGATGAAGCCCACCACCTTCGCAATACTGAGACGCTCAACCACAAGCTCGGGAAGATGGTGACCGGAGCATCCGACTACTCGGTGTTCTTGTCAGCGACGCCGATCAATCTGCGGGCGAATGACCTGCGTGCGATCCTCAAACTGATCGATCCCGAGACCTTCGAGCGCGAGTGGCTCTTCGATGTGCTACAAGCGGAGAACGCCCCAATGATTGCCGCTTGGGAGGCTGCTCGCGACCCTCGCACATCGATGGCAGACCTCATCAAGCTGGTCGACCAACTGCCCGAGGGCCAAGTGCTCAAAACAGGAGGACGCCTTAAGCGTCTGCGCCACGAGCTCGCGCAGGGCATGGAAGACAATCCCGCCAACCGCGTGGCCGTGGCAGCCCGCATAGAAGAGATGTCGCTGCTCGGGTCAATCATCAACCGTACCCGCCGACGCGACGTGGCCGAGTTTCGCGTCGAGCGTCGCCCCCAAGCCCCACGCTGGCCAATGTCAGAGGCGGAGCGTGCTTTCTATGATGCCGCCACGCGGCGCATCGAAGAATATGCCTTCACTCATGACATTAATGAGCGGTTCCTACTGGCACAAACACAGCGCTTCCTCGCCTCGAGCCTGCCAGCTGCCTATCGGCACTGGGGGGAACGCAGCGGGTCGCTTGAGCTCGATGAGGAAGACGATGACCGGCCAGCGGCGAAGGTGCCCGGGCCGCTAATTCAAGCGCTGGGTGAAATCTGTGATGATCCCGAGACCCTTCAAGAGCTCGAAGCGTCTGATACGAAGTTTGACCGCCTGCTCGAATGGATCGGCCGCATCCTCGAGGGAGACCCAAGTCAGCGCATCATTGTCTTCTCCAGCTTCCGTCGGACGATCTCTTATCTAGCGCGCCGCCTGCAATCTGCTGGACGTAGCGTCATCGAGCTCCATGGCGGGATCAAGGACGACCGCCAGGCGACGATAGCCCGCTTTGCGGACTCGCCGGGCGGCACCATTCTGCTGACATCAGAAGTCGGCGGCGAAGGTCTAGACCTTCAGTTCTGCCGAATTCTCTTCAACTGGGATCTCCCCTGGAACCCGATGAAGGTTGAACAAAGGATCGGCCGAATTGACCGTATCGGTCAGCGCTCACCGTCGATTGAGATCATCAACCTGATCGCCGAGGATACGATCGAGGAGCAGGTATACACTCGGCTATATGAGCGCCTAGGCATCATCCGAGAAGCCCTTGGCGATTTCGAGCCAATCCTCGGCGAGATGATCAGGGACATCGAATTGGTCCTAACGGATCCCGAGCTCAGTCCTGAGAAGAGGGAGGCTGAACTCAATCGCGCTATGCAGGCGGCCGAACAGCGCAAGCGCGAAAGTGAAGAGCTCGAGCGCGAAGCGCCTGGACTCGTGGCCCATGGCGACAGCATCCTGCAAAAGATCAAGGACGCGCAGGCGCCCCATAAGCGTCTCACTGCCGACGATCTGCGAGACTACGTCTCTGCGGTCTTGACGCACAGCTATCCTGGCACCCGGATCGAGCCGATCCCCAATCTCGATGTCGATGCATACGACATACGCCTGTCGGCCCGAGGGCAAGCCGATTTCGAGCGCTATCGCTCGCAGCATATTCGGCGGTATCCGACGAAGTTCAGCCGCGATGCCGCGACCGGTGTGAAGGTCGTCTTCGGCAGCAATCCCGATCCTGTGCGATACAGAGCACTAGAAGCCGTGCCGATGACCCATCCGCTGGCGAGGTTCTGCGCTCGGATCCTGGATGAACGGCAAGTGGGTATGGCCCCGCGCCCAGCGACCGCAATTCGTATTCGAAAGCCTGATGGGCTCAAGCTCAAGTCCGGGACATATGCTGTAGCCGTCGAGCGCTGGTCGATCGACGGGCTTCTGCCGATCGATCGGTTGAGCTTCTTGGGCGTGCACCTTTCAACCCACGGCATTGTCCAAGAAGACGATGCCGAGCGCTTGCTGATGGAGGCCCTTTCTACTGCTCCCCAGCTGCGTAGCGTCGAGCGCGACGAGCTCCATTTGGCGCATGAGACAATAGCGGAACGGCTTCGGCCGGCCCTCGACGCCGCCTGGGAAAACTTCCAGGAGGCAACGGCGGCAGACCACTACGACAGGGTCGATACGCAGCGCGCGCTCATCGTTGAGCATAAGGAGCGTCGTCGCCGAGAGGCGCAGGCGAAGATCCTCGACCTCAGGCTAACAGGTGGAGACGGCCGCATGCGCATTGCGCGCGCTGAGCAAGGCAAGCTCGACAAGTTCTTGGCTCGGATGGACGCAAAGCTCGATGAGATCACGGTCCGCGAAAGGAAGCTGGAATTCTACGACCCAATCCTGGCGGGCATTGCTCTGATCACGGTTGAGGCGCGGTAAAAATGGGGAAAAGGGGGCAATCCTTCAGCTCATTTGAAGAGGTAGCGGAGGCTCTCAAGGGCCTCAAAGGCTCGGCTCGGAGCGAACCAAGCAAGAAGGCGGTCAGCCGTGCAAAACCCGCTCCGCTGGTGGAGAATGACTTCGCCGATATGGAAGCGGCGATGTTGGCTAAGGGGAGCGAGCAAGCTTCAGCTCTTCCGCCGAAAGGCAAACGAAGGGAGTTCGAAGTTCAGCATACCGATCGAGGGCGTTCCAAGCTCGTCAAAATAGAGACTCCGGCTCCGCTCCCTGATCAGATCAAGGGTGGGCTATTGCCCAAGCGGCCACCAGAAGAGCGAAAGAAACCTGAGGTGATCACACAGGCGCCCCAGCCTGAAGTGGTTGCTGAGCCAAATGCCAAAGGGTCTCAGAAAAAGAACAAGCCTGACAAGAAGGGCAGACTGCCAGACTTGCCCAATCGCGTGACTGGAAAACTCAGGCCGAAGGGCGACAAAGGTGCAAGCGCCGGGCCGATCAGTCAAAAGCCCCCATGCCCTCCGGAACGTCCCAAGCAGGCACCGCCCACGGCGAAAGACCTTCTTGGGAAGGTCCAAGCACTGTTCAAGGTTGCGCCGCCACCGATCGAGAAACGGCCTCAGCGTGCATTACCTTGGGTCCGCGCCGACATCGAGGCAAGCATCGCGCTGGGTGCAGAGACGATTGTGGCACGTCCTGGACCGTCTGAACCAGGATATATCATCGGCTGTGACTTCGGGACCAGCTCAATCAAAATCGCGGTGCGTCAGCCCTATAAGGCGGGCAATCCGGTTGCGGCCCGCCCGGTGCCCAACCTCCTGCAATCCAATAGCCACCCCTATCTATGGCAAAGCGTGCTGTGGTTCTCACCTGAGACCGACGCCTTTTCTCTCTTACCTGGCAAAGGCATGGTCGCGCTGGAGGGCTTTAAGGCAGGCATTTTGGCAGAAGGCGGCGGCGAAAGAGTCCTGCCTGAGTTTCCTGTGACGCGAAACGAAGCCGCAGCGGCCTTCTTGGCTCTCCAGCTTTCACATTGCCTGGGATGGTACGAAAAGCACCGCCCTCTGGGCCTAGATGCAGCGCGAAACTTCCTCTCGATCAACATCGGCATCCCGGTTGTAGCCCAAGATCAAAACAGGACCTACCGTGACTTCAGACATATCGTGAGTGCCGCACGCGGCCTCATGCCGCATGCAGCTTGCCTCACACACGCCATGGTGCGGAAAATCTACCAGGCCTCGACCCATGAGCTACCTGGCGGCTTTGACCTCGTGCCCGAGCTGACCGCAGCGATCACCGGGTACGCAAACGAGCCTTTCGCCAACGACGGCGCGCATATCCTCATTGATGTCGGTGCCTCGACCCTTGATGTGGTCGCCTTCAACCTTGTAGAACGCGTGCGCGTTGCTGCTTTCGCCGCCGAGGTGAAGCTGCTTGGAGCCGCAGCTCTCGATGCAGCGCGCAGTAGCGGCTTCTCCGACGATTTGTTCAGATTGGCCTGCGCTGAGCAATACCGCGAGGTATTGAACCATGCGCGTCATCCGAACGTCGCGCCGCGCAATTTCGATGCGACACTGCGCCGCAGCCCTGTCCAGCTCATTTCGATTGGGGGCGGCTCGAAAACGCCGGTGCACAAAGAGTTCATCACGCGGGTTCGCCCAACCTTGGGCGATCTCAAGGTCATCCAGCCAAGCCCACCAGCCCACATGACGAGCCTCAAGTGCGATGCATCACGGCTGCTCCTGGCCTATGGCCTCACGTCAGATATTCCGGAGCAACTCGAGCTACGACGCCCTTCTGAGATCCCGCCAATCCAAGATCACCGCGGATCCACAGTGTCGTTCATCTCAAAGGACGTCGTCTGAAGCGCAATGACAGTTTTTGACGTCATTGGTGTTTAGAGGGTCGCCGCGCGCGGAAGAGTTAAGGGGCACGGCCCCTATCAGGGGGCACGAAGATGCAAATTCAAGATGGCAGCGCTCGGCTCAGTGCGTCCGACCTCGTCGGATATTTGAACTGTCGCCATTTGACCCAGCTCGAGCATGCCGCCGCGCGCGGTGAGTTCACGCGCCCCAAGTTTTTCGATCCCGCACTTGAAGCGCTTTGGGAGCGCGGCAAGCAACACGAGCTCGCTTATGTTGAGCACCTGCGGGCTCAAAGCCTGTCAATCGTTACCATCGAAGGCGTCGACGTCAGTGATGAGGCCGTCGCCCAAACCATCGCTGCGATGCGCGAAGGCGTAGACGTAATTGTCCAAGGTGCCTTGCGCGGTGGATCTTGGGCCGGGCGTGCCGACATTTTGCGGCGTGTCTCCATGCCGAGCCAGCTTGGCGACTGGTCCTACGAAGCAGCTGACACCAAGCTCGCCCGAGAAACCAAGGGCGGCACGGTGCTGCAGCTGTGCCTTTACTCCGAGCTGATCGGCGAAGTGCAGGGGACTATGCCGCTTTTCGCCAGCGTGATCCCGCCGTGGACCGACTTCGAGCCCGAGCGCTATAGGATTGCAGATTTCGCAGCCTATCATCGCCAGGTGAAGCAGGGGCTTCTGGGGGCGATCGGAGCTGAAGAGCCTCCGCAGACTTACCCCGAACCAACCTCGCATTGCGATATCTGCACCTGGAACACGCGGTGCGACAAACAGCGCCGCGACGACGATCATCTTTGCCTCGTTGCGGGTATCTCGTCGCTGCAGATCGCTGAACTCAAGGACCACGGCATAACGACAGCAACGGCACTCTCTGAGATGCCCTTGCCTCTCCCATGGAAGCCCGAGCGCGGGTCGAGAGAGTCGCTGACGCGGGTCCGAGAACAGGCGCGGATCCAGCTCGAGAGCAAGGCCAGCGGCGAGCTGCGCTACGAAATGCTCGCGCCGGTGGCTGGATTTGGGCTCAACTGCCTGCCTGAGCCCTGCGATGGTGACATCTTCCTCGACTTCGAAGGCGATTCCTTCGTCGGTCAGCATGGCCTCGAGTATCTTTTGGGGTTCCACTTCCGCGAGAATGGCGAACCGCAATATCGCGGCCTCTGGGCCTTCGACCGGACAGCAGAGAAGGCCGCCTTCGAGACCTTCATCGATTTCGTGCTTGACCGACTGCAGACCTACCCGAACCTCCACGTCTACCACTATGGCGGATACGAGCCGGGGGCACTCAAGCGTCTCATGGGCCGCTATGGCACCCGCGAGGACGCATTAGACGCGCTGCTGCGCGGGCTTGTCTTTGTCGATCTTCTCAGTGTCGTCCGGCATTCGCTGCGTGCAGGTGTCGAGAGCTATTCGATCAAGCGATTGGAGCCGCTCTACGGCTATGTGCGCGACGCCAGCCTGCCTGACGCCAACCTTGCGCTAAACCGCTTGCAAGTCAGCCTGGAGCTCAACGACGCAGCCGGAATCTTGCCGGCGGACAGACAAACCGTTGAAGCGTATAATCGCGACGATTGCGTCTCGACCGAGGCCTTGCGCGACTGGCTTGAGACGCAGCGAACGAAGCTGATCGAACAGGGCATTGAGATCACGCGGCCGGAGCCAGGCGATGGCGCTCCCAGCGAAAACCTTTCCGCGTGGCTCGAGCGGATTACCCCCTTGATCGAGCAGCTTGTCGCCGATGTCCCTGCCGATCCCGAGGAGCGCAGCCCCGAGCAGCATGCACGCTGGCTCCTGGCCAATCTCCTCGAGTGGCATCGGCGCGAGGAAAAGGCGACTTGGTGGGAGTACTACCGCCTTTGCGACCTATCGGCCGACGAACTGCTTGACGATCGTGCAGGCCTGTCGGGCCTCACCTTCATTGAAACGGTGGGCGGCACGGCCAATTGTCCGATCCACCGTTACAGCTTTCCCGTCCAGGAAGCCGATATTCGGGCGGGCAAAGGGCTCAAGGCCGTCGGCGGCAAAAGCATCGGCACGGTTGAAGACATCTCCCGTGAGGAGCGCACTATCAACATCAAGAAGACTGCTGCGATGGCGGGGGAGCACCCGACAGCCGTCTTTGTGCATGAATATGTTTCGTCGGAACCGATGCAGGAGGCCCTCGTCAGGCTCGCGACTTACGTGTGCGAAAACGGCATGGAGGGCGGAGACGCTTATCAAGCGGCGCGCGACATGCTGATGCGGGTCGCGCCGCGCATTGCGGATGGCAGCCCGCCGCGGCTCGAAAGTGAAAAGCCGCTCGAAGCCGGGGTCCGCATCGCCCCTCTCCTCGCCTCGGGTGTGCTCCCGATCCAAGGCCCTCCCGGGACAGGCAAGACCCACACAGGCGCGCACATGATTTGCGAGCTGGTTCGGCAAGGCAAGAAGGTCGGTATCGTCGCCAATGGTCACGAGGTGATCCGCAACCTTCTCAACAAGGTCATCGAGGTCGCCGAGAAGACCGGCACGCCATTGGTCTGCATTCAGAAGCCCAAGAGCGGCTCCAAAGAGGAGGCAACAGACCGGCTCCGGTTCGCGAAGAAGAGCAATGCCGAAGTTTTCGCTGCCCTCCAGGCTGATTGCAGCGTTGCTGGCGGAACCGCGTGGCTCTGGTCGATCTCCGATGCCTTCGAATGTCTCGATGTCCTGTTCGTCGATGAAGCGGCGCAAATGTCGCTCGCAAATGTCCTGGCTGTGTCGCAAGCGGCGAAATCGCTCATCTTGCTCGGCGATCCGCAGCAGCTCGACCAACCGATGCAGGGGAGCCATCCAGATGGGGCTGGTTGCTCTGCGCTCGACCACCTCCTTTCGGGCAAGCAAACCATCGCAGAGGATGAAGGCCTGTTTCTCGACGTCACATGGCGGCTTCATCCGGAGATCTGCGCCTATACCTCCGAGCTCTTCTATGAAGGGAAACTCTCCTCCAAAGACGAGACCTCAGGTCAGCGGGTGAATGCCCAAGGCATTGCAGGCGGCACAGGTCTGAGGTTCATCCCCGTCGAGCACTCCGGTAATCAGAACTGCTCACCAGAAGAGGCTGACCTTATCGCCGACCTTGTGACCGAGGTCTTGGCGCAGGGCGCAACATGGACCGGCCGCGAAGGCGAGGAAAAGCCGCTCGGGATCGACGATATCTTGATCATCGCCCCCTACAATGCGCAGGTTTTCGAAATCCAGCGTCGCTTGCCGCAAGCGCGCGTCGGCACGGTCGACAAGTTCCAGGGCCAAGAGGCGCCGATTTCGATCTACTCGTTGGCGAGCTCATCGCATGCCGATGCGCCGCGCGGGATGGAGTTCCTCTACAGCCTCAACCGGCTCAACGTCGCTACCTCGCGCGCGAAATGCGTCACAATCCTGGTTGGCTCACCCCAGGTCTTCCAAGCCGAATGCCGAACGCCGCGGCAAATGCAGCTAGCCAATGCCTTCTGCCGCTATCTCGAATGCGCACAGTAAGGCGCCGGGTCAGTTTGCAGGTTGCAAGGTGGCGAGCAGCGCGGTCAGGTCGGCATAGTGTCGTAGCAGCGCGCCGGTCTCCTCCGGGTCGATTCCCAGCGCCGCATCGAGCTTGGCGACAAACTCAAGCTCGGCCTCCTTATCGAGGTGCGGCCACGCGCAAGTCGCCTTCCAAACTGCAATGGCACTCGTCGTTACAACTGTCGCCAAGCCCGACTGCTTGGTGCCCGCTACCGCCATCACTGATCGCGCCAGCGCCCACCGGGTCAGAGCTACGATCGCGAAGCAGTCGAACGGCAGTTCGGTTTGATAATGCGCGATGGATATGCGCGACAGCAATGGCGGCTTCGACTTGGTGCCGACCCATAGTGCCTGCAGGATGCGGCCAACGCGGATCACGAAGGCGCGTTCGCGGTCATGCGCCTTCGGCACCAGATCCAGAGCGAACAGCGACTTCGGCTTTTTCTTGATCTCAACCTGCATCGGGCGGCGGCACGCCTCGACCATCAAGCGCAAGATGAAACACACCTCGGCTGTGAGCTTGCGCGGCGGCGGGGCGGGGTCATCGGCAAGGCGCGCGATGTAGGCCTCGAAGCAGGATATGGCCTTGTGAATGTCGAGGCTCTGCCTTTCGGCTTCCTCATGGCTATATTTTCGCGGCTCGCGCGGCGTCGGCCGATCATCACGACCGGTGTCGTTGTCATCCGCCCCCTCGCTAGGGTCGTTCAATGCATCATCACCGGCCGTGTCTGGCAGCTCGTCACTATAGAGGCCGTCATCCTCGCTTTCGGGCTGACCGATGCCGCGTAGAATGATCCTCAGCAGATTGACCGCATCAGGATCGTCGAAATTGAGGCGATCCGTGTCACCCTTCGACGGAGCGCTACCGGACATCGCCTCGCGAAAGGCTTCGGGGCTGTCGTAGTCAAAGGCGACGTATTCATCATCGCCCTCATTCTCCTTCCCGCCCGCGCGGCCGGCCGCAGCGATGATCTTCTTCGCTCTTCCGCGGCGGTCCGGCGTCTCGGAAAAGATGATGGCGGCTAGGCTCGCAAGCTCGAGGAAGTCGCCGCCCTCGAGCTCAACCTTCGCAAACGCATTGCGCAGGCGCCTGTCACCCATGCCTGGGGCGGCATGTGTCAGGCTCACGGCATCATTCACGATAACCGCGCTGGTCAGCATGCCATCACTGAGGCGCACGCGGGCGATCATCGGGAAGCGCGGCTTACCCGGCAGGTCCAGTGAGTAAGTCTCGCCTTGCGCCTTTTGGAACGGGTATTCGCCCTCGGCTATCACGAGCTGCGCGCCTGCAGGATCGACAATGCGGCGCGACGGCACCCAGCGTATCCTGCTGCCCGCAGCCTCGATTGTCCCGAGCGGGATCGACGAGTCAGATTTCGGTGGGACCGGATCCTTGGGCGTCTCTCTAAGATCGGAGCGATCAATTATCACTGAGAAATCGACGCCAAGCAGCTCGCGGCCGCGTCCTGCAGGTACACGGCGGTAGACCGAGCATTCTGCGTTGCGTGCTGGTCGATCGATCAAGCCTAGCGCATCATCAGAACAGTTCGCGCTGCCGAAGATCACATGGTCATGCTCGTCAGTCTCGAGGATGAAGGCCTTGGCATGGATAAACCGTGCCCGATCATTGCCGTTGAAGATGCCAGCGAACTTGGCCTCTGGGATCCGCTCGAGCTGGTCGATCGGGAATTGCGGTTCATGGGCGCTTAGAGCGATCACTGTTTCCGCTGGCCGAATTGCATCGATCAGCGCCAGGAGCCCCTCGAGCTCGGCATCCCAATAGGGGGACACAATGGTCAGGCGTTTGACGGTCTGACCACCAAGCAATCCGACCAGCTGGCTCAGAATGCCAGGTCCGCCGCGCGCGTCTTCGCACAAGAGGTCGACCAAAGAACCGTCATTGAGCGCGACAGGGCCTTGCTCAGCTTCGAGGTCAAAGAGCCACGCCGCATCACGCCCGACCAGTTCTAGCTTTCGTCTGACAGCATCCAGCTCTGCGTCCGCCAGCCAGCTGGACACATAATCGAACGCCTTGCGGATCAGTTTGTGATTGGCAGTTTCCTCGCCATCAGAGCGCTTACGCCACCACTCAAACTTGCCGACAATCTCGCGGTTTCTGCCCCACCCGGCTGCGGTCGCATTGGCAGACCCGACAATGAGACAGCCGGCGTCACTGCCGAGGCGAAGGCTAATCTTGGGATGAAAAGCGCCAGGCACTGCGACTGGAACCAGGGCGTAGGCGACGCCCGCTCTTGCAAAGGACTCCGGGGTTTCGTTGATGGCGCGCTGAAGCATATTGGCATCAGCCATCAGAATATTGTTCTCGCTACCATACACCCGCAAGCGATGGTGGAGCGATCCGTCATAAAACGCCGCATCGACCGAGTAGGTCGTAATGATGGACGTATGAAAGCCGGTGCGCGCGAGGTCCCTAAAGAGGCTGATGGAGTTCAAGGAACGCCTCCCCATCCCGCGTCACACCATCGGCGTTGAGATAGCCTGCGTCACGCAAGACCCGCGTCAGGTTGAACAGCCGTGGTGTCGTGTAGCCATACTGGCCTAGCAGCCCTTCGCTGAGCCGCCCGTCCTCGACAAGGAAGTGGTATGTGAAGGTCCCTGCCGATGAGAGCTTACGACCAGCGATGACCTGGTGATCGATGATGATGTGCTTGAAGAGAACGGCCGCCAAAGCTTCATCCGCCGCTTTATCCTTCGCTGCGTCAAGCGTCCGAAGGATACCATCAAGCGACCGGCCATCTGGGCCTACCGCCCTTGCTATGATCGGCCTCACTTTTCCGCTGCCATCTGCCCACTTCGCCCACAGTACGCCCAAGAGCTTGAGTGCTTTGAGCATGATCTCAGGTGATGGCGGATGATCGGAAGACAGGTTGTCCAATACAGGGGTGATCAGCGCTGCTTCGTCTGCGCCATCATCGAGAGCCACCGAGTCCGCCCACTGGGAAAAGTTCTGGTTGGTTCCGGCCATGGCAGCGCCAACGACTTCGCTGACAAGCTTCTTCGGCTCAATCCCATCAGGATACTCCTCGCACTGCCTGCCAATCAGCCCGTTCAGGGCACAGGCTAAGGCAACCTGGCCATATTCGTTGGCTTGATAGGCGCGCCAACGGTCGAGGGTTTCGCTCTCGAGCGCGTAGCTTTGCCCATCCGGAAGTGAGCGCGCGTAGAAGGCCTGACGCAGGGCATTGAGGTCCCCCTGGGTCACACCCTTGGCGATCAGGTCGAGAACGAGCCAGATCGACGAGCGGCGGGAAGTGGCGTCTTTGGACGTATCGCCGGAGCCGATCAGGAAGTCCCTCAGAATGGCCTGCTCTGCCGAGCCATGCGGTATCTTCGCAGGATGAATGGCAGCGCCAATGTTCTGAAGCTGCTCGGCACTCGCTTCACAAGATCGCAGCACCGCCTCGATATCGCTGGAAACCTGACCAATGGAGGACGCAAACTCGGCCGCAGCTTTCTGGCCAGGGCCCTGCGTGACGGGCACCGAGGAATCGCTCAGCCATTCCATGCCGACGAGCGTCGGCGCGTAGGCAACACCATAGTTGCCGCGCGCTGCCTGAAGGTAGGTCACGTCTGACTTTCGATCATCAGTGTAAGGGCGAAGGTCGATGCCATTGGCAGCCGCTTCGGCGCGATGCTGGCTCGCCCAGTTTGACCCACCGAGGCCATCGCTTGCCTCTTGGTCGTGCACTAGAGTGGCAAGAGCATACAACGCTTCCCCCCGCCGCATGAAGGTCGCGAACTTGGCTGGATCGTCAGAGTGATGCAGCTTCTCGTAGAGGCCCACGAGCCATGGGAAGTAGGAATAGTAGCGCAGGCGGTTGGTAATGTTCGTGATGTTTGGGACTAGCGATTGGTAGATCCGGATGCTGGTCGCCTGAAGACCGAGGGGATCGAGCCCCATCGTCCAGCTGCCGGTCTTGGTCCACAACGGGTCCCCGTCACCCACCCGAAACTCTGCCCCCAACTTTACACCCCTCTCATCACGCTCGTGCGCAACCTGGCTTAGGCGCGCTGGCGGATCAGGCCCACGAGCTCATCGAGTAATGGGCGAGCCTTGACGATCCGTTCGATTGCCTGAGCCAAGGGAAGCAAGGCTTCGTCGAAATCGTCGTCCGCAAAGGCCTGCGCCAAAGCGTCGCGGTCGAAGGTCATAAGCACTGCCAGCTCACCCTTCTTTGCATCGCACAGGAATCCTGCGTCCAGTAGCTGATCGATCAGATCACTCTCTTTGCGTAACAACGATTTCCAACTCTTCGGCCCCAAAGCGTTGGTGTCCAAGCCAAGGCGGATGCCGGCACCTGCGAAGCCACAAAAGGTCCCTATCCAGGTTCTAGTATCCCCCCCGTCAATGCAATCGGTGTCCTCGAGCTCGATGAAGAGATCGTAATAATCCTCAGAATCGTTGGCAGTCCGCCATTCGTTTGGCGCAAACCAAATCTGCTCGTTCAGGTCACGAGGTATGTCGCCATTCCAACCCAATCTGCGAGTCTCATCAGTCAGTAATTCGGCTACGGCGTTTCCAAGTGCCTTGCTCATCGGCCCACGCGCATACCGAACAGCTGCTTCGAGCTCTTCGATGTGGCGCACGATGATAGCGCCGGCTGACGTTTGCGACATGAACAAGCTCCTTAGAATGCGCTGACGTGATCACCGAAATGCGCGATCAGCTGCTCTACAAACAGGCGAGGAGCGCGATGTTGACGAGATGCTGATCGTGCAGCGAGCGCGACATCCTGCCAGGTGATTGATGGAACACCCGGATGTTTGATATTGTCTGGCGCGAGAAGAAGAACGCGAGATTGGCGCCGCAGCAGTGCCGCACGGCGGCTCAGCGAAGCCAAATATCGCTCGATTTGTTGCGGGCCGAGCTGAGCATCAATCTTTACCTCGATGCCAATGACGTAACCGGTCGTCTCAATGACGAGGTCAACCCGATCAGAGATATCGCCCATCGGGCTACACTCTGTTTCGACGCGATAACCCGCTTCGAGCTCCCGGCTCCAGTCGATATCCGGCAAGGCCGCCTCGAGAGTCGCGGCAAGAAATCGCTTCGAGACACTTCCACCAAATTCCGGGAGCCACAGGCCTGCGAGCGCACCAGCATTTCGAACTTCGTCACGCTTAAGGCCGACGATCGACCAAGGGTTGATGATGCCGCCCGTTTCTTTGGCATGAGACAGGCCCTGCCGAAGATCTTGGAATGCGCGCTCAATCTTCCCCAAATCGAAAGACTGCTTGGCAGGCTGTGGGGTCATGCCCCTGGTCAGCACCCGAAGCTCTTGGAACGCGCGCTCGAGCCGCTCAACGTCGACAGAAAGAGGTTCAACCAGAGCAGTCACCGGACAGTTCTGCATCAATCAATTGGGCAAGTCTATCGAAACAAAACAATGAGTTCTGGCCATGGCCTGAAACTCAGCTACTGCGGCAACAACTCAGACCCCCACCAGCTGCGTTTTCCACCCGGCAAGGAATGAACCGACTGGCCCGATGGAGCCATTCCGGATCTTCAAACATCAATTCTGAAGCATGAGCACCAGAAATCGTGATAAGATGCATGCGCGCGATACCGAGAGCGATGCAGGAGCTTTATGATGGCAAAGCAAGACGATCCAAGCAGTCAGCCGGATTGGCAGGGACTGAGAGAGCTCGATCGCGCCATTTCCGAGAATCGCCTCACTGCTTACTCATGGAAGAAAGCTTGGGCTGACCCTTGGGGAAGATTGAAGCTTGTGACCATTATGATTGCGCTCGCGTCCTTCGCCGCATTCGTAGTTGTGAATGATGTGATCCTCTAGGGACGCGGCCATTCCTTCACTTCGTCAGCCGCTTCTTCACTTGCTCCCTTGGCCTCGTTGGTCTTGCGCTCAAGTTGATCTCTCACGGTTCCAATCCGCTGACGTCCCTGCTGACGGGCTTGTTCGACTTGACTAGCAATATCTGAGGGATCAGGCCCTTCTGATACATTTGCTCCGCGCGAGGCCCCCACCGTTCCTCTGGCTCGCACTTGATCTCTGCTCCCAAGCTCCGGGCGGCTGACAGACGCAAAGGGAGGCAAAGAGATTTCGCTCTCGATGGTGTCCTGCAGACGTTCTGCGTAGCTCTCGACAAACCGCGCCTGCAGCTGCTGGCCGCGAGGGCTGAGCTGAAAGGTGATGTCGTCGAAGCGAGCGGGCCCATAGTAGTCGCGGTTGGCTTCAATTTCACCCATACCCCATTCGCGGTAGGCTTGACTGAGGTTGAGGGTCCCGGCCGCGCTGTTACCCTCATACCAACTGGCTTGGCCCTCAAGGCGATTTGCCATCTCCTCTGCCCGGCGTGCTTCGAGCGTGTAGCTCTCGGCCTCGGTCAGAGATCGGCTGAGCCCAGAGGCGCTGGTTGAGACCTGCGAAACAGAAGTCGAGCTCGTCTCCCGCAAGAAGCCTTCGCGGGTGCTCGACCAGTTCCGGCTATCGGAGAGCTGGCTCAGAGTGCCGATGATCTTGCTGCGATCCTCCGATGCAATCCCGACGTCAGTGTCAGTCCATGATTGGTTGCGCCCGCCTTTCACTCCAATCTGCGCCGATCCAGGGCCAAGCTCACCCTTCAAACCCAGCGACGCATCTCCGTTAAGGAACCAGGTCGTTGAGATTTCATCAGACGCGCGCCGGGACAGTCCGAACTGCTGCTGGAGGGTCTTGGAGGCATTGTCGACCTCGCTGAAGGCTGTACCGATGCTGTCGCTGCTGCTCGTGCCGCTAACGGTATCCGAGCTGCGCCCTTGGCTGTAGGCGTTGCGGATCTCGCTAAACCGGGTGAGCGCTGAGCTGGTCGATTGCTGTGCGAGATTGGCGAAGGTCTCGCTCTGCGTCCGGCTCTGGCTCGCCATCGAGCCGAGCCGTGCTGTGAAATCCTGTCCCAGCGACGGGGTGAAGGGATAGCTCGAGTTGGGGACCGCAGCGAACTCGCCATTGGGAAAGCCCGTGGTCTGCGTGCCGTTGTCACTGACGCTGCGCATCTGCCCGGCACCATAGGCAATGCTGGGAGCAAGGCTGCCTTGAGCAAACTGCCTCGAGAACACCGTCGAGTTGTCGATGTTTGAATTGCCGAGCGAGACATTGCCAGTGCTGGCCTCTCTTGCCGCTTCTTCCGCCGCATTCTGGCTCGGATTGAGGTAGCTCGTCGCTTGGCCAGAGATCGCCAGCGCACCGCGCGCGACCCCGCCTGCGAGGAACGGGATCGAGGCTACAAGGTAGCCAGCAAGGATGCCGATATCGCTGTTGACGTCGCTCATGCCTGAGAAGGTCGCAAGGCTAAGGCCCGCGCCGCCGCCCGCGGCAGCAACATCGGCCGCCCCTTTGAACATCAGGATCATGTGGAGGATGACGAACAGCGGTCCCCAGGCCGCGAGGTAGAAGAACCCGGTGACATAACCCCTCAGCGCAATCGGCCCCGTCTTGGGCATCAGGAAAAGCGGGAAGAGTACAGGGAAGAGCGCGTAGAAGACCACGGTCAGCACGACGTTGAGGATGGGGACCCATTTCATCGCGTTCTGCGCGATCGAGGAATAGGTCCGCTCGGTCTGAATGTCCGCGCGGGTCTGAGCAAAAACATCGATGCTGCCCCGGCCACTTGCGCCCGCAAAGCCATGCATCGCCTGGTTCATCGCATTGATCGTCAGCACCTGGCGGAAGATATCGCTCGCACTCTTCGAGACGCCCGAGAGGTATTGATAGGCCGTCGGCAGATCCGAGAGCAGCTTGGCCTTGGCCAGCGCCTCGGTCTGGCGCGGGTAGAGCTGGCGCCCCGTGATCAGCGCCATCTCGTCGATGAGGCCCGCCCATTGGCCCGAGAGCGCGGTGTAGGCCTCGCGGCACGTGATGATCGATGCGGTGACGGTATCGTCCGCTTGACGGGTCAGGAACTTCTGAGCGCGCGCCGCGCTCCCCGGTGCGATCGTGGCCCAGATGTCATCGCTCTCGGAGAGCTCCTTCATCGAGTAACGGCCGAGCAGCAGATCGTAGAACACGCATTGGCGCACGTGCTCATCGAAATTAGCGGCAAACTCAGGGTCCGCGATCCGCAGCGAACGGGTCGCTTCGAGAAGCCGCGCGCCATAGATCATGCCGTTCTTCGAGTAGTTGAGATCATCGGGCAACCCGAAGACCAGTTCGGCCGAGCGGGTCAGGTAATCGCCTGTCTGGCTGGTGAAGCTCGCCATCAGCGCAAGGCCGAGCGGCACATCGGCAACCGTTGCCGGAGCAAGGCTGGGGTTGACCCGGTCGGTGACCTTCACGTCCATGCGCGGCACCATCAGGCACATGTAGATCAGCGTCGCGCCGAGGAACCAGTTGAGCCAGGCACGCCAATCCTGGTTGAAGGCGACCGTGATGACCGCGAGGATCATGCCCATCACCAGCGCCACCTGGATCAGGCTCTTGTAGCCGCCAGCGCCGGTCCAGGCGGCCACCGCGTTGAGGACATTGACGATGTACTCGCCGCCGCCGATCGTGAAGATCTCGACCATCTCTCCGCCTCCTAAGGAATGATCGAGCGGGACTGCATGCCGCGCGACCAATCGAGCGCGGCCGCCATCGACGGCGACATCGAGGCAGCAAGCATGTTCTCGATCATCGCGGTCTTCTCGATGATCTGCATGATCGCCGAGACCCGCGCTTGGCCTGTTGCCTGGCGCTGTGCGAGGCTCGCGCGAACCTCGGCGACCTGGCCGCGCCAGATCGCGAGCTTGGCTTCATCGGCCGCAATGAAGCTTGCCATCGAGCGGCCCGCCTCAGAGGTGATCCGCTCGAGCACGGCATAGAGAAGATCGATGCTGGCAATCTCGGCGAGCGTGTTGCGATCATCGGTCGCCATGCCCCGGCCGTAAGCAGCCTGGACGGTCAGGATCTTGTAGAGCGGCACCGAGGCAACCTGGAGGAGTTCCTTCTCCTCATTGCCGATCGCGCTATCGCTGCGGATCGCCTCGACCATGCTGCCGATCAGGCGCGCGACCCGCGGCCGGATTGCCTTGGCGCTCGCAAGGCTCATCTGCTGGAATGTGGGGTTGAGGCACTGATCAGGCTCGTCGCACTGGAACACGCGCACCGACTGACCTTGTGTTCCGTCGAGAAGCGCGGTCACAAGTGTCGAAGAGGCATCGCCGGCAAAGGGGACGAACTTGCCCTGCTCGTCGTCCTTGGGCGGAACGTAGATGACCGTGCCGATCAGGGTCATCGCATACTCGGCCAGCTCGCGGTCGAAGCTGCCGCCGGGATTGAAGAAGGCGCTCTTCTTCAGCACGTGCCAGGTGTAGTTGCGCGCAACGCCAGGATTGACGTCGGCATAGTCCGCCCCGCCGCCCTGATTGGTCGCACTGCGCTGGCCCCGCGTGCCGCAGCCATGCTTGGCTGCGGCATAGTCGGTGAAGATACCTTCCGAATTGCCGATCGCCTCGCAGATCGCCTTGTCGGCAAGGTCACCCTTAGGCCAGATTCCGCCGACCAGCCCCTGCGCCATCTCGCAGGAGTTGATCGAGAGGTTGTTCATCAACTGCGCCTTTTGGCTGAACTCCTGCATGATCTTGTTGCACTCGGGGCAGACCGTATCGATCGCCAGGCTGAAGGCGAAGCCCACCGCATTGTTCGCCACCGCCTTCATCAGCGCGACGATTTCTCCTGCGTTGATGAAAGAGAAGGAGCCTGCAAAGATATCGATGCCGCCGCAGCCGGCGCGCGCACGCGGCAGCTGGAGGTTGGCGATGTTGGTGGTCTTCTGGGGGAAGCGGGTCCAGACATTGCCCAGGCTGTAATAGCCGGCCGATTGCCCTTCGAAGGCGCTTGGCCCCGTCACATTCGCGGCCGCGCCCATGTCATCCATGAAGCGGTCCATGCTATCGCCAACATTGGCCGAAAGCGGCGCGGCGAGCGGAGACGCCACCATGCTGGCGGCCGCCAGCGCAAGCGCGGCATTGCGGATGATCCTAGTAGTCATGGCCGGCTTCCTTCGCGGTCAGGAGGTAGATGCGGTCCTGAAGCTCGTCGGCCGACAGCACGCCGTATCCGATCGGGATCGGGCGCTTCAGCACGCTGTCCCACAGGACCAAGGTAGGGGTGATTCCGGGCTCGAGGCCCATGCGCGCACGCTGGCCACTCTCGACCTTGTAGTCAGGGAAATGGCGCGACGGACCGCCATCGGTCGAGATCGCGCGCACGGTGATCCGCCAGCGATCGGCGATCGATCGCACGATCGGGCTCATCACTTCGCAGGCGCCGCAGGTCTGGGAATAGAAATAGAACAGACCATAGCGCTGTGAGAGCCTGGCCATGACAGCGTCACGGTCAGCTGCACGCGCATCTTGCCACTGCTTCTTGGCAAGCGCGCCGACCGGACGCTCAAGTGTGTAGTCGAGCGCAGGGTCCTGCCAGATGGCACGCTGCCACACGTCTGAGAAGAGCGAGGCGCGGTCGAGCTGTTCGCGCTGGAAGCGGATATAGGCGGTGACGTTCTCCGGTGTGGGATAGAGCACCGCGCGCGCCTTCAGCTCGCGCAAGGTCCCGGTGATCGCGTCGAGTTCCTGCGCGGCGGACGCAGCCTGCTCGGGTTGTGCGGGCTTCGGCTTGGGCGCTGGGACCGGCTTCACGCAGTAGAACCAGTAACCGAGCTTGCGCTTCGCGCAGTAGAGATCATCGTCCTGCGCCGTCGCCTCAGTGGTTTCGGTCTGAGTCTGGGCCGCGAGCGGCGAAGTTGCCTGCAGGGCCAGCATGGCGCCGGCGGCGAGGATGCTGAGAAAAGGCGCGCGGACCATCATTGGCCACCCCGCGCATAGTAGTCCTCGATCTTTTGCTGGATCAGCGCGCTGGTCTCGAGCTCATCGGGGAGCCGCGCGGCCTCTGTGAACTCGGCATAGACCTCGCTGAAATCCATTTGGCTGAGATCGAGCCGGGCAAACTCATCGAGCGTGAACCCAGCGCATTGTTCGCGCTTGGGCGTGTTCCAGGGCTTGGGGAGTTGGCGGCGCCCCTGTTCCTGAAGGATCCGGGCGAGCTTCGATTCAAAGCAGCAATAGGCTTTGCGCTTGGTCACGCAGATGCCGAGCACCTTGTCCGAGCAATAGGTCCCGACATAGGCGCACAGGCCTTTGGCATCGCGCTCATGCAGCAAGGTTTCCTCGCGCGAGCAGCCGAGCGACACCAACAGGCTGATGCCCGGGATCAGGGGGAAGCCCTTGCCCTTGCAGCAATTGAGCACGCCAAAGACCTTCGAAGAGCAGGTGTTGCGGGTGCCCTTGAACAGCGTCAGGCTGTCAGGATCGAAATCCTTGCGCGCCTCGTCCATCGCGTGGAGCGCGGTGACCGCATCACGGAATTCGTTGTTAGCGGTGCGCTCGATCGTCTCGCACGAGCCGTCGATGCAATAGACATCGCCGTCGCAAACATATTGCGCCTGCGTGCCGCTCGCCGGGAGCGCGCACTCGTAGACCCGCTCCCAGGTTTCGCAGGGCTCCTCTTCAGTCAGGCACTCTTCGCGGACAAAGCGGCACGCGCTCTGGCTTTCGAGGTCGCTGCAGTCGCTCGCAGGCGACTTGGATGCGCAGCTGTAGCTGCGCTCCCAGGCCCAGCAGGGGCGCGTGACGGAGACCCCGCCAATGACGCGGGTCTGCAGATTGCTGTCGGTGCAAATCTCGGCATCCAATGTGCAATCGGCATTGTTGCTGAAGGCCAGGCACTGGCTTTCGTCGGGTGCCGTCTCAACCGCAGTCCGCGTCGCGGTGAAAAAAGCAGTCTGGCCGGGGACTTCAGCATCGCAGGTCAGCTCGTTGATCCGGACGCCAGGCTCTGCACAGAAGCGCGAAACGCCATTGTCGAACCATTGCAGGCAGGTCTCGCGGTGCCCCGTCACCTCGCAGCTTGCATCAGCAAAGACCCGGCAGCTGGGCAGGTCATCGACATTGCCGCCCCTCAGCGGACTGCAGAGGTAATGCCACTCGCCTTTCTCGGTAACCCGCGCGGTCAGCGGGACAGTGCATTGACCTTGCGACTGCTCGAGCCGGGTCCCGGAATTGCATGTCGCCATGTAAGTCCCGGCGCTTCCCGCGCCCGGCGGCAGCGGCACGCAGGTGCTTTGGCTGCCGCCGATCGACATCCCGCTCGTGTAATCGAGCGGCGCAGCGTTGATGGCCTGGCTTCGGGACAGCAGCGCGTCGATTTCGTTTGGATCGAACTGCGCGCGCGACGCCATGCTGTCGCGGATTGCGCGCAGCGCCGGGCTGGTCGGCGCGGCGCTGCGCCCACGCGCTTCGATCTGGTCAGGGTCGCGCGCAAGCTGTTCGAGGTCGCGGGTGGCTGTGCGATCGAAGTTGGGAATGCGCGCGCCGTCAGGGTTTGTGGTCGCTGCCTCGCGCGCGGTGCCGCGCGCCTCGGTCGCGAAAGCCTTGCCATCTGCCTTGGCCTCCTCGCGGGTCTGGGCCGCGACAGGAAGCGCCAGTGTTGAGGCTGTGAGGAGCCCAAGCAATGTCGTGATCATCGTGCGGATCATGGGCGGTTCTCCTGTTCAAGCTGGCGCAGATGGAGGCGGGCAAGTTCGGCGCCCGGGCCTTGTCCGCCCGCAAAGGTCTCGAGGACTTCGCCGACGCTGATATTGCCGGCGATGCGGTCATGCGGCGGAACCGCGCTCGTGCAGTCGAACCCGTCGCATGGGCTGAAATCAGTGCTCAGCATCACGAAGCTGGGCGCCGCCTTGATATCGAACGCACGGAACAGCCTCGGATCGATCCCGAGCGATCCGGCCTCTTCGCGGTTGCTCCAGATCGTAGCGAGGCGCTTCTTGAACGCCGCGCTATCGCCTTGCGGAAAGCCGCGCAGCACGGTGACCCCGCCGGCGCGCGACATGTCGCGCACCAGGGCCTTGAGAGCGGCCGGCGGCATTGAGAGGCTGGCAAAGGCGATGAACCGCGGGCCTCTCCCAAGAGCTGCCTTTTCAGCTTCGGCTTGCCCCGCAATCATCGCGTCGAAATCGAGCGGGGCCTCGCTGGGAGTGGGCGTGATGCTCTGAGCATAAGCGGCACGGCGATCCTGGGTCTGCATCTGAACTGCGCGCGCATCCTCAATCTGCGCTTCCGCCCGCTGGTGGACATTGGCGGCGAGCGCTTCGGCGTCGCTGGCGTGCTCGCTTGCGCGCTTGCGGATCGTCTCGAGATCGAGACCATCGGGCGCAGTCTGCGCGAGCGCCAGGCCAGCAAGCGAGACGGCGAAGCCGAGCGGGATCAGGAGGAGATGCTTGTTCATAGCGCGCAGCAGTTCCGCTTGCGCCAAACGAGGTATCCCATGTCCTCGCCAATCGCGGGGATGACCTGTCCGGCCGGTTGAAAGGTGGTGGAGGCGCCAATCGGCGGGCAGGCATATCGGCCGCTGGTGGCGGGGCTCGGATTGGTGGCCTGGAAGCGGTATTGTTGCTTCCTCATCACCGGCATGAGGTATTTGCCGCAAAGCCCCTCGGAGCCCATCGTCCCCCAGGCGACCAGCTGGCGGTGGAGCTTGTAGGCAAAGCGCGACAGCACCAACCGCGAGGCCTGGACATGCCCGATCGAGGCCGAGACATTACCGTTCATCGGGTACATCGCGCCCTGGCAGCCAGCGCACCAGAACATCTCATCGAGCGGCAGCTTGGCGGTCGATGCGATGCAGTCAGCGGCACACGCCGCGAGCGCCAAGGGGTTGGCGAACAGCACCGCCTCGGGATTGATAATCGCGGTGAGCTCGCTGTCCTGCCACAGCGGATCGATCTCGGAGATATAGAGGATGTCGATAGAACCTGCCTCAAGGCAGAGAAAATCGGCGACGATCTCCATCCAGTAGATCAGCGGATAGGCATACCAATGGACATGCCAACTTGAGTAGTATTGGCTCGCGCCGCCCACGGCCGAGGGTCCCGAGATCGAGCGAAAGCCGATATCGAACCCGGGATCGAGCTTCAGCCCGCCAAGGTTGACGAAGCACCACGGTTTCATGCTGACATCGGCAAGCCGCACCGGCTCCCAGAACCCCATCGCGATCCCCGGCCGGATGCCGCACAGGCACAGCGGCAGGTCCGGGTTGTCGGGATCGGGCCGGTTCGAGGGCCAGATATCGAGCCCGCCGATCGAGATCGGAAAGAGGCACGACCAGCAGATATCCGTGATCGGATTGACGAAGCTTCCGGTGCATTTGCCGGGGCCGGCATCAGCCAGCGCCGGGCTAGCGGTGGCAAGCCCGAGGGCGGCCAGCAGGCTCATCGCCAGTTTGCGCGCACGGCTCATGGAACCAGCCCCTTTGAGGGGGGCAGTGCGATCTCGCTGACCTCGAGCAAGCGGCCCTGCTGGCGCACCCGTGCCGGCACAGCCTTAATCCCGAATTTGGCGATGAGCTGCCCGCCCTGGTCGAAGTAGAAGCGGCGCTGGCGCGCTTTCATCAGCTCGAGCGGCGCGCCCTTCACCAGGATGAGCTTAGCGGCCTTGCCCTGTCTGAGCGCCCAGGCGAGCTGGTCGGGATCATCGCCGTCGAGAAACAGGAGATCACCGCGCAGGCGCACAGAGTCGAGCGGATTGACCATGGTGCCGGCTGCATGGATCAACGCGCCATTCGCGCCTCTGATGTCTGCGCCCAACGTGATGGTCGGATCGAAACTCCAGACCCTTGCAGTGCTCGCCCGTGCGATGCCGGCCACCGGATCGGGCCGATTGACCCGGGCAATTGTGCGGCGCTTTAGCTCTGCATTGCGCCGCGCGGTCTCGCCCGACTGCTCCATGCTCGTAAGGCGCAGCCGGATCTGCTCGAGAAGATCGGCTTCGATCACCGGGAAGACCGTCCCGCGCTGGCCATAGTCCCGCGCCGCGGCAGGCTCAGGCCACAGGCAGAGCATCAGTATGAGGCTTGAAGGCAGCAGCGCTCTCACAGGATCGCCCTCCCGCTGCCAATGATCTGGGGCCGGCAGACCCAACCGATCTCGGCGTAGCGGCTGTCGAGCCCGCGCGGGTGCGCGGTGCCTGTGTAATAGCAGCCCTCCGGGATCCGGCCTGAAGGGCCTTGGTGCAGCAAAATGCCGAGCCGCGTCTGGTCGAGACGCTCGGCCACTTTGCGGCCATTGATGAAGACCGCCGCGCCTTGGTGGTTGACCACGTCCCCGGGGACACCGAGCACGCGTTTGCCAAAGAGCTGCGCACCCTGCCCGAAGTGGGCCTCGATCAATGGGCTCGGCGGCGGCGCAAAGAAGATCAGGCTGCCGCGCGCGACGGGCGCCTTCCGATCAAGCCAGAATGCCCAGTTCGGCAAGCTCGGGCTCGCGTTGATGAGGAAAGCGTGATCCTTGCCGAAGGCATCGGCCGCCGCCCAGCCCAGCGGGAGCAAGACAAGGCCGGTCAGGACGAGCGGGCGGCGCAGGCTGCGGAGGACGCGCTTGGCGATCGTCATCATTGCGGCTCTCCCTTCGCCAGCTGGCGCATGATCCGGACCTTGAGCTCTTCGGTGGCATCGGGCGCATCGCCTGCCAGCACCGCTTCGCTCACCAGCACCACGCGCCCGCCGGTGCCCATTTCGGCGACCGCGCGCTCCGAGGCCTTGAGGAAGGCAAGTACGCGCGCCTGGCTGGCTTCAGGGTCACCCCCGCTGCGCGCTTCGGCATCGACAAAGGCGGCGATGGTCTCCGCCAGGCGAACCGTGACCATCTGCTGGCGCGGCGCGCTGAGCTCCCGGCTGACCCAGGCTGCCCAAAGGAGCGCGGCGACAAGCGCGAGCACGGCGATGAGCTTGAGCGCCAAGCGCGGGTCGATGGTGGGGATGCGTCTTGCCTCAGCCATTCTGGCTCTCCCCAGCTTGCTGGTGATCGATCTCGCTCATGAGGCGCTTAAGGAAGCGCGGCATGCGCAGCAGCGTCACCGCGCCAAGCACGATGGCGAAGGAGGTCATGAGGTCCTGACTGAACAGGCTGCGCCGCACAGCATCAGCCGCCAGGTAGCGTTCGGCGAGATTATCCAGCTGGGCGAACAGCCCGCCAAGGTCCCAGCCTGCCACGAACAGGAACAACGCCAGCGGCAATCCGAGCACGATCAGGATCGAGGTGACGGCAAAGCCCGCTGCCTCGATCAGAACGAAGCAGAACCCCCGCAGGCGGCGTAGCAGTTGCTGGCGGTCGGCGCGGCCGCCTTGGTTGATGAGGCGCGCAGTCATGCCTTGGCACTCCCCGCAACCATGCGGATCGCATCGGCCAGGCTATGCCCGCGCCGTTCGTATTCCTGGATCGCCGCGTAAGTGTCGGGGTCGGAGGAATAGACCGTCGCCGAGAAGGGATCGAGCACCAACCGGCCGATTGCCTCGGTCTCGGGTCCCTTGATGAACACCTCGCTGTACTCGGTGCCCGAGCGCTTCAGTGACCGGATCAAGGTCTCGGTGCGATCATCCATGTCGAGCCGGGCATTGGCCCTGAAGTCGGCGATGGTCTCAGCCTTCTGCTGGAGCACCAGCATCCAGTCGCTGTTTTCGAGCGCCGCGCGCGCGCCATCCGACTTGTAGTAGTCATTAAGCGACTGGGTGGCGGTGGCGAGCGCCCCGCCATATTTGCGCGCCGTGCGGGCATAGGTCTCGACGAACTCGCCCATCGAGCCGCCCTTGAGCATCGCCCAGGCCTCGTCGATCAGCAGCAGCTTGCGGGTGCTGCGCGATGTCCGGGTCATTGCCTGGCTGGTCATGAACATGATCGCCGAGAGCACCACGCTGCGCAGCTCTTCGCGGCTTGCAAGGTCGCTCATCTCGAAGACCGTGAAGTCATCATCGAGCGCGAAGCTCGCCTTGCCCGCAAAAAACCCGCCATAGCTGCCGCCGCGGCAGAAGGGTCCGATCGCGGTGGCAAGGTCACGGCCCGCTTCGCTTTCGCAATGCGCGAGCGCGTTGGCGACATCGTCAATCGCCGCTCCGCTGCCGAGTGCTTCCCAGGTCGCGTTGACCGCGCGGTCGATGAGGCCGCGCTCGGTATCGCTCGGCGCGGTGCCCGGCCGCGCCATCTGGCCGATGATCGCCTTGATCATGGCAAAGCAGTCGAGCCGGTAATCCTCGTCCTGATGCGCGCGGGCATCATCAACCATCGAGAAGGGATTGAGCGAGAAACCCGAGGCGAGCGTGAACTCGACAAAGGTCCCGCCCTGGAGCTTGACCGAATGCTCGAAGCTGCGCCCGTCATCGATCACCACCACCTTGGCACCTGCACCGCGCAGCGCGGCACAGAGCTCCTGAAGCAGCACCGATTTGCCCGAACCCGACTTGCCGCAGATCGCGATGTTGTGATTGCCGGCCGTGTTCTCGAACGGCGACCACCAGAAGGGTTGTCCGCGCCGGCCGACCAGCAGCAGGTGCGGGACCGGGCCGCCGAGATATTCGCCCTGGAGCGGTGCGATATTGGCCGCCGTGGTCGAGAGCATGGTCCTGAAGCGCTTGAGCCGCGCCATGTCCTCGCCAAGCCCGTCAGCAAGGCTCAGCGGGAAGGCGGCGACCAAACCCTGGAGCTGAAGGAAGCGCTCGTCGGCTAGATCCCATCCGGCAGCCTTGTAGATCGCCTTGATCACCCGCTCATGCGTGTCGCCCTGCCCGAGCGGCGAAATGCTGGTGAGCCCGTAGAACAGCTTCACGAGCTTCTTGCCCGACTGAAGCTCGGTCTGGACATGCCGCCATTCAGCCGATTGTTCTGAGAGGCGCGGCAGGAAGCGCGCGCTCTTGGTCGCCTCGAGGCTGGTGGTGCGCATGAATTTGAAGCCCGCACGCGCGGCCGCTGCTTCCTGGTCCGGATAGACGAGGCAGAGCATGGTCGCGACCGGGCAGGGGAAGCGCAGCTTGTCAGTGAACATGTCGCCGATCAGCCGCGCGCATTCCCAGGGTGCCCAGCGCTGGGGCGTGCTCCGCACTGCGAAGTGACGGATGTCGAAATGATCGGGATAGCAGGCGCCGATCTCGGGATGACCCAGCGCATCGCGGCCGGTCTCGCGGAACCGTTCGGTCCGCAAGATCAGGCGGTCATCCTCGACTTCGACCTCGATGTCGCGGCGGATCGCCTGGACATCGAGCGTATCATGCGGATTCCAATCATGTGCGTCGGCCTCGTGCGCCGTGGTCGGCGAGGTCAGCTCGTCGATCAGCGCGAGCAGCCCCGCAGGCCGCAAATCGTGAGCTTCGAGCCCGAGCGAGCGCAGCATGCCGATGAGGCCCTCGCGGCATTCGCTGAGTTCAGCGTCCGTCACTGGGCCGGGCACCGGCACGCCAAGCGAGACGATCACCCTGACGTTGCGAGCATGGAACGGCGCATGCGCCGCCCCCGAGGTCCAGACCAGGTCATAGAGCCGCTGCGTGCGCGCCCGGGCGATGGCCTCGTAGATCCCGCCCTGCTCATAGCGCGGCGCAAACCACGGGCCGATGATCGAACCAATCCGCGGCGAGCCGAAATTGAGGAGCTGCAGGCAGGCACCGGGCGGCAGGCCTTCGGAGAAGAACTGGCCGAGGATCTCGCCGGTGCGCTCGTCTGCTCCGATCAGCGGCGTGACTTCGAGGATGAAGCCCTTCGAGCGGGCGTTGCGGTAGAGCTTCGCGCCCTCGTCATAGACGCGGTAGGGGAGCCAGTCGGAGAGCATGTCGAGCCCGAAGTGCCCGCGCGGCTTCTCCGGTGTCGCGGTGTCAGCGAAGAGGCCGCGCGACAGCGCCTCGCGCGCAGCAGTGAATGACAGGGTCACGGGCGTTCTCCTTCATGGTGATCAGGGTGGGGGACCGGCACGCGGGGAGGCGGGAACGCACCAGGTCCCCCGGGGTCCGGCGCATCAGCGCCGGGGATTGCCGGATTGGGCTGCGGGGGGACCATCAGCAGCTCCGGCAATGGTGTTGGCGAGGTCTGATCGGGCGCGGCGGGCGCGGGCACGGCGCTTGTCCGCGCCGCTGCGATAGCGCCCGCCAAGGCACCGAGGACGGCGCGCCGCCCTTGCGGTGCCCGCCAGCCTGCCCCTGCCGGTTCAGGCAAGGTCAGATGCACAATCCGCGCCTCGTGATCGCGCCCGGCCGCATCGCGGTAAGGTGCCAGCACCACCCGCAGGCGGCGCACGCCGTCGCTGGGGGCCGCGATAGGCCGGGGCGCCGCTTGGACCTCGAGGGCTTGCGGGCCAGTGGCCGCAGCATCGATTAGCGAGGTTGGCGCGCAGGTTCCTTCGGGCGCGCGGCAGGCAAAATTGCTTTCGACATTTCCGCCAAGGCTCGCGCAAGCAGCAGTGAGGGTGAGCGGCGCGAGCAGCGCCGCTCTGCGCAGGAGCGGGGAGTAGCTCATTGCTTGCCTCCCGCTTCGCCAGCGGCAAAGCGCCGCAGGGTGGCCGCATCGCGGTAGCCGTGGAGCACGGCGCCATCGCTGGCGCGCACGATGACCGGGGTCCCGGCAAAACCATTGGCCTTGGCGAAGGCCTCGTTGGCATCGAGCGCTTTGGCCGCTTTGCAAGGCTTGGCCGCTGCAGGTGCCTGCCCGGCATAGGCCGCATGCAGCGCCTTGGCGGGATCGGCGGCGCAGATGACCGCTTCAGAGATCGCGCGACTCTCTTTCCCGAAGATCGAGATCGGCCGTTCCTCGACATGGAGGCCGGCCTTGGCGAGCTCGGCGGCGAGCCGCTGGCAATAGCCGCACTGGAAATCGGAGAAGACGATCAGCTTTGCGCCCTTGGGATTTCCCCAATGCACAGCGCCCTCGGCCGGCAGCTTCGCGAGATCGACCCGCTCGGCCACCGCCTGGCGCGGTGTGTTGGCGGTGTTGCTCCCAGCACTCTCACCGGCTCTGGCCGCACCTGTCGCCAGTAGATCGGGATTGAGCTCGAGCAGACGCGCCGCGGTGACGTCGCGGCGCTCTTCCATGTCGTAAAGGCGCCCGACGAACAGATAGCGCGCTGCCTCATCGACATAGAACAGCGTGTCGCCCGAGACGACTTCGCACCACGGTCCCAAGACGTCGCAATTGATCGCATCGATGGGCGTCTTGGGGAGGCGCAGCTTGAGGGCGGCCGCGACATCGGAAGTGGCTCCTGCCGCATTGGCCGGGTTGGCAGTCACCAGCGAGACCCCGAGGGTCAGCACGGCAGCGGCGCTCGAAGCGGCAAGGGCAAGGTGGGCGGCACGAGCCTTGTGGCTCGGCCGGCGGCGGTCATGGTAGTTCATTTGGAGGGGCTCCTGACGTGGACGCCGTCGAGAAACACGATCTCGACCTCGATGCCGGTCGGCATCTCGACGACGGGTTGGTATTGTTCGGCGCGTTCGATGAGGTATTTGCTGACCGTGTCGGCCGCCTCGCCAGCGCCCTGGCCGAGGCCGCCGGCGAGGATATCGGTCGGCGAGAGCGGCTCGCGCTGCTGGCCTGCCGCGATCTGGCCGGCGAAGATGCCATTGGCATTGGCCGAAAAGCCGCGGCCGAAGCCGCCGACGATCCCGGCGAGCAGCGCCTGCGCGACCAGACTGCCTTCCCGGCTGACGACGCGGCCACGCACGCCCGACTTGCCGGCAAAGGCGATAAAGCCCTTGATCTCGCTCACCGCGAAGCGCCCACCGGGCTGCGCGCAGGTCATGCGCACCAGTTTGACGTAGACCTTCTCGGCCGAGAGATCGCCGCGCGCCGCGCCATTGACGAGGCAGCCGGTGATGTCGGTGGTGAGAAGCTTGCCGCCGCGCATCACCGATCGCGCCGGGCCGGTAATCCGCAGCACCACGGGCAAAGGATCGGTTTGGCTGGCGACCCCGGTCGAGGCATCGACCCCGACGATCACCTTGGCCGGCGCATAGGAATTGGGCGGCAGGTAATCGCGGCTTGCCTCGAGCTGCAGTGCGGGCACAGCCGCGCTGACAGGCTTGCGGTCCTTCTCGGTCTCGCCCGCAAAGCTCAAGAGGCTGAGCTTGCGCTCTTCCGGCAAGGGGCCGCCAAGCGGGTCAGTCGCAGCGCCCACAGGTCGCGCGCCAGGGCCGTAGGCCGGCGGCGGCGGAAGCGGGGGCGGCGGTGCCTTCGTGACCTGTTCGAGCTGGCCGCGCAGCGCGGAATTCTCGGCCGAGATTGCATCGATCGCGGCTTGCCCGTCGCTGCGCATCTTCGCGTTCTCGGTGCGCAGCGCCTCGAGCTCCTGCTCAATTGCGGGACGCGGCAGCTGCGATTGCTGCAGATCCTTGATCGCCCGGCCCTGCGCATCGAGCCGGTTGCCGTAGCTCGCCACGAATTCGCGCTGCGAGAGGTTGCGATTGACCAGCCCGCCGGTGTCGATCGTCGCGGCGCCGTTGGGATCGCTGCCTGCGCCCTCGCTGTCGCCGCTGAAGATGAAGGCGGCGCCGCCAAGCAGTGCGACCGCGCCAATCCCGGCGAGCAGCATCTTCTGGCGCTGTGCAATCTGCGCGTTGAGCTGGCGCCGCCCAGTTTCGCGGGCCTCGGGTGACCCCGGCAGCGGCTTGGTCTCTGTTGTTTGTGCCTCGGCCATTACTCGAGCCCTCCCTTGGCAAAGACCAGGAAGGCGCTGGTCGCCTCACCGGGATTGAGGCTGTCGCGGCCGTAGGCAAAGGCGAGCGCGCCGGCGGGCGCTTCGCGCTCCGCGGCTAGCACAAGGCTGTCCTTGCCGAGGTTGCGGATTAGGAAGTGCTGTCCGGTTAGCGCATCGCCTTCGTATTCGGCGACCAGCTGGACCTCGATCCCTTCGGTGCGGCGCGGCGCGGACAGTTCAGCGTGCGCCCGGTAGCCGGGGAGCACCGCATCGCTCGCCATCGCTTCGATCAGACGAACGGCGGCATCCTCGGGGCTCGCAGCGCTCTCCCACTCGGCTGCTTCAACTTTGGCGAGCGCCGGGTTGGTGATGAACACCTGGGTCGCTTCGTCAGGGCCAAGCCGGCAAGCGAACTTGTAGACATAGCCCGCCTTGCTTGTGGCAAAGAAGCTGACCCTGGCAGCAGCATATTGCTGCGGCACCGAGATATAGATGTCCCCGCGCACCGGCTCGTGGGTCACCTGGAAATCATTGTAGGGAAAGCCGCTCGCGATCTTCGAGACACTGGCAAAGCCATCGCCCACGAGCGCGATCCGGGTGAGCTCGCCGCGCGCGAGTTCGCAGGCGATCGTTGCATTATCGGCCGCCTCGACGAACTGGTCGGCGTGCGCCGGGACCGCGGCGAGGGCCAGGCCAAGCAGGGAGAGGCTTGGATAGGGGAATGGGAAGTGGGTCATTGGCCCTTGTCCTTCTCGTCGGAGGGAAGTTGTTCGAAGCCGGTCAGCTGAAGGCTCAGGCCGCGCTGCGACCAGCGGAAGCGGAAGGCGCGGCGCTGGCTCGCGATCACCTGCGCGCCGACAAAGGTCTTGAGCGTTCCGGTGACGGTTGAGTTGAGCCCGCGCGGATCGACCTCGATCCGGGCGATCACGAAGGCTTGGCTGATATCCGAGCCGCGCTGCTCCTCGACGATCTGCACCAGCTCGGCCTTGAGCCGGCCATGCGCGGCGGGATCAGCAAGCTTGAGGATGCTCGCCATCCAGTAGTCGAGGCTTTCAGGGGCGCGGTTGAGCAGCATCAGCGCCGTGTCGCGGGTCACCAACTCGAGATAGGGCGCATCGACCCCGGCGCTCGAGAGGTTGAGCCGTTCGGCGGTGATCGGGACCAGCACGACCTGCTCGTCGCGGGTCACCGCAGCGCCGAGGCTCACCACGCTGGTGAGGCCAAGCACGCCCGCCAGCATGGCGAAGCGGTTTCGTTGGCGCAGGTACGCCTGTGCCTGTTCATGTGCGAATTCGGCGCGCATCGCTGGTCCTCCCTCAGCCCGCCAGCAGGCGGCAGTGGGAGGGCGGCGTGGCCTTCAGCCCGAGAAACGCCCCGGGGAGGTACCAATAGGCAGCATGCACCAGCGCCGATCCAGCGCCGCGTGCCTTCGCCTTCCGCAAGGCAAACCAGGCTCCGGCGGCCAGGCCGATACCGATGAAGATATGCTGCGCGAGAATGCCCCAGGCGAAGGGGATCAGGATCCCCGCAAACTCGTCGATGGTCCAGAAGCCGATGAGCTCCGGGTCGTCGAGCCGCCGTGGCACGAGGTACTTGTCAGCCATGATGCCGCCCTCCTGTCGTGAACCGCAGCCGCCGGTCAGATGACCGCGGTCACGACCGAGGTGACGATCGGCACGCCGGTACCGACACCGATCCCGACGCCGACCGGCACCGCGACCTGGCCGAGCGAGAAGCGTCCCGAGGCGAGGCCGATCAGTCCGCCCGCAAGGCTGAGGACGGTGATGATCTTGCCGCCCGAGCCTTCGAGAAAATTGGTGAACTGGGTGAGCGCCGGATCGAAGGTGGTGTCAGCCCCGGCGATTGCCGCGCTGGCACCGGCAAGCGCAACGAGCGCCGGAAGGATGTAGTCGCGGCGCTGGATGCGGCGCGCCGCTGGGGCCGGAACGGCAGTCTTGATGGTCATGGGGAGATACTCCGAGGGTTGAACAACAGCCAACGATGTGTTCGCTGTATGTTCTTTCCTCTCCCCGGAGCCGGGCTGTAGGAAATCGAAGAGTGAGAAGCGCAGGCCTGGACCAAGCGAAAAGTGACATTTGGTAGCTCGCAGGCCGGTCATCGCGCCGGCTGTCTGGCTTACTGCGCTCAAGGTGGCGGAATGCGCGCGGTGGCGACCGGACAATGCGCAGGGCCGACCGTATCCTGCGCCAGCGCTTCACCGTTTCTGATTCGTCACTTCCTCTATGTTCTATTTTTGTTCTTTGTGTTTTCCTACACCCTTCCTGTGCCGGTAGTCAGCGAGTCGAGCACTACGCGAAAGGACAAGTGGATGACCGACATGGCGCTTTTTGCCGAACATCAGGTTCGCACAGACCTAGCCCGGCTGCTGCTCGCAGCTGTCGAAACGAGCGGGCAGCCGCGCTGCGAGATCGCCCGCAAAGCGCAGATCCACAAGGACGCCTTGCGCCGGGTTCTGGCAGGGGAACGCTCGGCCAGTATCGCCGAAACGCTCCGGATTTTGGCAGCGAGCGGCGTGCCACCGCACGCGCACCTGCTCTTGTTCCTGGTGGGCAGCGATCATGCGGTACGCTGGCTGCAATCCGACCTTGCCGACTTTTTCGAGGACTTCACCAGCGAATTGCCATGTGCGCTCGAGCGTGTGCTTGGCAACCAGGTCCACGATGTGAAGCCGCGATGGGCCAAGGGGACGGCGCACAGGGTGGCGCGCCTGCTATCGGACCACATCGATGAGCTCGAACGCAAGGACGCCCTCTTGGGTGATGTCTTCGGCGCGGGCATTGGCGGTTGCCATGGCTAGTGCCGCTTCGCCCGAGGAGATTGAGGATCGGCGCGTCACCCGTCTGATCCGGCTCAAGGAAGTCCAGCACCGCGTCGGGCTCGGCCGTTCAACAATCTACCGCTGGATGGCTGAGGGGAAGTTTCCGAAGCCGGTTCAGCTTGGCGGTTCAACCGTGGCCTGGTCGGAAAGCGAGGTCGATCGCTGGATCGCAAATAGGCTGTCCCAAGTTCCCGGCCTGGATGCACCTGAGCAGCTTTGTTGATGCGCGCCGTTGACTTCGATCTGCCAGCAATATCAATCAGTATGTCATGATCAAGCGCCTCCCGTCCGAACAGCAACGTCGCGTTACCACTGCACACGTCGATGCTGCCGTCGCCAGCCTGCTTTCGGGCACCGACGCTCCAAATTTTGCTGAGTCTCGCGATTACGACCTGCTCACGCAGGAAGGCGACCGCCTCGCGCCAAAGAAAGTGTTTGGCCGGGCGCTTGAGGAAGCCGGTGTCGTGACCGAGGCCTTTCCCGGACACTTCAGTGCAGGGTGGTCGCAGCCGAGCTTCGAGATCCTCCAAGCCGCCGGCTACACGATCATCAGCAAAACCGAGGCGACTGCTGAGGCTAATCGGCGCCGCCGCCGCGCCCAAGTGAATGCCGCGGAAGTCGACAAGGCAGCCGCAACGATTGGTGTCGACCCAGAGGAACGCAGCTGGATCGAAGGCGACAAACGCATGGCCAAACACCTGCGCACCGAGCGACGTCGCAGCGCGAAAGCCGCAGCCGCCAAGCGCGCCGCAATTCGCGCAGCAAACGACGGCAGGCTCGCTTGTGAGCATTGTGCTACGGACTGGTACGCAATCTATCCGGCGGCAATCGCTGAGGCGATATTTGACGTCCACCACACGATCCCGCTCAAGGACATGGACGAGGGACACGAAACCGAAGTCAAAGACCTTCTCTGCCTCTGCGCTAACTGCCACCGCGCCGAACATCGCAGGATGGCCTCAGGTTAGATCTACCTGGCGGGTCATTCCGGCCAACCTATTCGCGTTGGTAGTCCTCGTCGTCTTCGAAGCTGTAGTCAGCGGCGCCGAACACACTCCGCTCGGCAAAACGCGCTTCAAGGCCACCCGGACTGAGCTGCGCGCGGGCGTGTTCTAACTGCTGCGTGAGCCATTGTCTGAATACGCTGAGACGGCTCTCATTTTCGCTTTGCGCCGAACTTTCAATGGTTGCCGAGAGGCCCTCCAAATGACCGACACGTTCTCGAAGCGCTATCAGTGCATTGAGCTCGGCATTGCGTTGCTCATCAAGGCGCTTCCTTCGCTCTTCGCGCTCGCGCAGACGCCGATGCCTTTCCTGGGCGCGTGCGTGCTCTTCTTCACGGCGCTGCCGCGCTGCTTTGGCTTCCGCAACGATCACAATCCCGATCGCGACTTTTGCAGCCATGTCTTCGAGGCGCTGTCGTTTGCCATCTTTGAATGACCGGCGTGGCATGGAGTGATGGTACGACCATACCGGCTCCAGCTCGATCGATAGCTCCCCGGTCGGCGAGTAGTCCCAGTCGGGCGGCCGCGGATAAGGGTCATTGTCGAGACGGCCCCAATTGTTCGCCTTTCTCCGCCTCTCCCACGCAGCAAGCGCCGCCTTTTCCTTCTGGGTCGGCTCGTGCTTTTCACGGCGAAAGGTCTCGTTGATCGAGAAGGTCACAGACTGTTCGCCATTCGTAAAGCGGCAGGGCTTGTCGTCATCACTGAGGCCGAACCCCTGGATCTTCGCCATTGCTTCGAGCTGAGGGAGGATAGTGGCCAGGCGGGGTATGGAGTTTTTCGCAACGCTGCACTGGATCAGCCCTGGCTCCTTGATCTCAACCAGCCCCTGAAAGTTTGGCTTCGCCTGACGCAGCGCGGCCAATGTGGCTCGAACCTTAGCGCTCAGCTTTGGCTGATCGGGTTCGACGCCACCTTTGGTATTCGTGGTGATTTTCTCCGCTGATGCGGCTGCGAGAGCTTGCCACTCGGCGACAGTGACTGGCCGGATCGTGATCACACCAGCGCGATCATCGCCCGCCTTCTCAGGAAGCATGATCTGTTGGACCTTCTTGCCTGCGGCCTTTTTCGCCCACCATCCGGCAGGCGGATTAGGGATCGCGTGTTTGCGGCAGACCTTGTGCAGCGCCACATCCGAGACCCCAAGCTCCTTGGCGAGATGCGTCATCGGTTTGGACCAGACGAGCTCGTAGAACTCGCGGCGAGAAAATGTGTGGGCCATCAAAGGATCCGTCAGCTGTTGTTCCAGCTTCGGCGGACCACGTCTGCCTTACATGCGTCTATGGCAGCGCGTCGAAGGTGCGGCGGTAATCGTGCACCATGTCCCGAAGCGCGGCGGGCTCTAGTACCTCTACAGAGGTCCCCCAAGAATAAAGATGCCAGCTCATTTCAAGCAGACCCGATGCCCGGAAGCGCACAAGCAGCGACCCGTCCGGCTCTTCCTCCACAGTTTGCGTCGGGTGGAACACAAATCGGCGCGCATGGGGAGCAGCCTCTGGAGAAAAGCGCCAAACGACGTCACCATACTCTCCAGCATTCTCGTAGGATCCAAAGCCTCGTTCTGCATGGCGCCGGATGTCGAAGCCGGGATCGAACTCGAAGCTCTCAGACAAGACCTCCGCCTCGGCGATCTCCTCGACCCGGAAATGCTGGAGCGGATGAGAAGCTGGCTTCTCTATGTCGCGGGCCACGAGATAGCGGCGCACCCCAAGGAGCAGGCCGTGTGGCGCGACAACCCGGCTTACGGGTTCGGATTGGCCGCGTTTGCGATACGGGAAACGGAGAAGACAAGGCCCCTTCAAGGCCTCGTAGATCGCCCTGTCGACCTTCTCGTTGGTCGCCGGCCGGGGCCCTGGGCGAGCCGCGTGGCCAAGGGCTTCGAGCAGCGCTTCCTCGTCGACTGACAGGCGTGTCCCCTGCTCTGGAGGCACCAGCGCTCTGACCTTTTGAGCGAGGTCTCGCGTGAGACCCGCTTCTTGCAGCAAACCGGCTTGCTCGAGCTGGGTTATCCCGGTCGAGAGCGCTGCCAGCTCCTCCGGCGTCGGGGTCAAGAACGCTGCGACCTGCCGCGCCGGGACGTGCCAGCGCTTTTTGCGGTCCTCTCCTTCGACCGATGTTGTCTGAGGAAAAGCAGCCTCAAGCGCCTCGATCATTCGCTGGGCGGTCCGATAGGAGCATGAGAACTCCTCGACGATGTCCTCGAGCGCAACGCCGCTGCGCCGGGTCGCCATCATGGCCAGCTTCAACAGATCCTGAGCCTTAGCAAACGACACCGGAACCCCTCCTCAAGCGCCCACTGGCACGATCGCGATAGCTGAGGGCGATACGCTATGCATCAGATTTTCTTGGCGCAAACCGCCAGAAATCGTCCGACCCGAATCCGGCATGACAGGTTTTGACGTCAGCCCCTGCGATAGGTCGCACATCGATTCTATTCGCGCTCAAGGCGCCAAGGGGGCACAAATGACCAAAGCAGCATTCTCAATTCTCGCGGCGCTGGCGGCAGGGGCCGCTCAAGCACAATCAACCGAAAACGATGTTCCAGTTCAGGCCGTGCAGGCCGCTGCCGAGCCGCAAGTCTTCTTGCCTGCGGGAACCGAAATCCCGCTCAAGATGACCCAGACGATTACCACCAAGGGTGACAGCTGGAAGGAGGGCGATCAGTTCAATCTGGTGGTCGCTGCAGATATCCGCCTGGGTGACTACATCGTCATCCCCCAGGGCACGAAGGCCGTTGGCCGGATCACGTGGCTCACGAGCCGCGGCGCGTTCGGCAAGTCGGGCAAGATGGATATCGAGCTTGAGTACCTTCAGCTTGGCAATCGCCGTGTGAACATCGATGGGACCTACCGACAGGAGGGAAGCGGAGCCACGCTGGCTACAGTTGGTGGTGTCATCGCCGCTGGCGTTTTCGCAGGTTTCATCACCGGGAAGAGCGGAGAGATCCCGCAAGGTCGTGAACTCATCGCCACTCTCGAAAGCAATCTGCCTGTTTCGCTGCCCAAGGGCGCTTCGATAGCCCAGCCACCGGTCGAGGCCGTGGCGGCGCAGCCTATCGGAGCGATCCCTGCTTCGAGCGCGCAGGAAGCAGAAGATCAACGGTAAATGCCAGTAACCTGGCTGCTATAGCTCTTCCATTGCGCTGGCGAGGTGCGGCAAGCGCCGGTCAATGGCAGCGGCGATGCTCGCGTGGACTTCCTCTGCGAAGTCTGCCGGCATCGCTGCGCGGGCTTGACTGACAGCGTTCGACGCCTGGTCGAGTATCTCCGATATAGCGCGGCGCATGAGGTCAGCGCCGAGGCCTGCTGCCTTGCCAGTCTGGACAAAATGACGGCCCATGACTTCGGACAGCCGGTAGTGGCGGTTGGTCCCTGCCGACATCGCAAGACGGAACTTGGGCGGAGCGATCTGACCTCTGTCGACGGCGGGCTGGGCTGACAGCACATCATAGAAGGGTGTGAGGCTGAAACGTCCGCCCGGCTCCAGAAAGATGCTGAAGTTCTTGGCGTGACCGTCGGTCGCGCCGATCAGCCAGAACAGGATCTGGCTCTTGAAAAAGGCGGCCTGGTCGGCACGGGGATCGTTGGCGCCATTCAGGAGCCCGATAATGTCGCGCATCCCGGGGCCACCGTCGCTCTGGTATTTGCGGGTCGGCGGGATACCAAGGGTCTGGCAACAATCCTCCTGAGGCAGGCGGAGGATGTGACTGGCATTGCGCCAGCGCCGGTCAAAACGCTCGACCACCAGCACGCGCCGCGATCCGAATGTTGCTATCTCGGTTTGCGCGACCCGAAGACCGAAAGCCTGCATAAGCGTCAGGCAGTAGTGTTCATTGTCCACACTGTCCGACATGTCGATCATGCCGTCGGCGGTAGGAATCTGGCCCAATTGCGGTTTCAGAATATGGGTCGTCGGCGTCGATCCGAGCGGGCGCAGCCATTGTCCGTCAACGCGCAGCAAGGCCGTCTTTTCCTGCGCACCACCAACCGAAATCCGGAACTCCTGTTCGCGGTCCAGACCCAAGGGGACTTGGGCCAGATCGGCGAGCATTGCCTCGATCTCGGCCTCGTTGAAGGGCTCACCTTCAATGTTGCCCTTGGCCTGGCTGGCCCCGCCCTCGGGCAGGAACTGCATCGCGCCGACACAGTCGCGGCCGATGGCCTCGAGCAGGCTGTAGAAGTCTGTTCCTTGCGCGCCCATGCGCTCAGCGACACGGCGACGCGCCGTGTCCCGGTCTGGCAAGAGGTTGTCGAACACGGCAGCAACCTCGGCGCCGCGGTAAGCGACCGGGGTCAGCGGCAGAGAGAGCGAGACGGCAAACCGGTGCTCCCATGCGAGCCACGTATCGTCATACTGAAAGCTGATCGCCCCGGTCGATGCCTTCTCGAGGCGGCCCACCAGGCGGCCATTGATCAGCACCTCGAGGGGCTGATGGGTCTTCTTGCGCGGCACAGCTAGAAGACATCCTCAATCGATTTTTTGCCCTTCTCGCGTGGCACGATTTGCATATCGAGACCAAGGCTGGCGATCACGCTGAGCAGCGTGTCGAGCTTGGTCCCTTCGCTGCCATTCTCGATCGCAGATATGGTCTTCTGCTGCGTACCAGTGCGGCTTGCCAGTTCTGACTGGGTCATACCCTGTCTCAACCGCTCACTCTGGATGATCGCGCCTAGTTGGCTTGGCAATCTGACGATCTGTTGCATGGACGCCTCCTCGAAGGCCGCATACTTCAGAAGGTATAAAGACGCAATATACCTTGTCGGGTATAATATGAAATTATACCCTATGGGGTATCGTTCGCGCGGGAAAACCGATAGGTGCGTTGATCGCATCGACTGACAGGTGATGGCTCAAGCGCAGAGCCATAGCTGGTTTACGAATGGCCGTTTTTGCAAAGTCAGACTTAGTGTTTCTCGGGATTCTCAAACCAGATCATTTTGCGAACCCAAGTGCATCATCGCCGCGAGCGGTGTGCCGGCCTCACCGCTGATGCGATATCAAACCTCGGACAAGAAGAAAAATTGTCCGAGGAAACGAATCAAACGGATCGCAAAGCGATCGCCTGAAAGCAGCTATGCTGGAGGGTCGGTCTCAAAGGCAGAATCTGGGACAAAGCCGTCGTTGCTTAACGGCATGCCGAATGGCCGGTATTGCCGGAAGGGGACATGCGCCTGCTCGGCACTGAAGTTGGCGGCTATTGGTTTGCTTCCTGAACCACGCCAATCAGGAAAGGACCTATTGCCGAAGAAGTTCGCGCGTGCGATGTCCGTAAAAGGCTAGGAGACAGATAATGATTTTATCTACCATTATCGCAGTGAGCGTTGCTACCCAATCGGCACCCGCACCGGTATCAAAAAGCTCGCCTGCCCCTGCAGCCGAAAAGAAGATGGCATGCTGCGAAATGATGGCGAAGGGCAACGGTTGCTGTTGCTGCAAAGACATGGCCGCGGAAAGTCCAAGCAACCAAGGTGCAAACCAAGAGAACGATGACGCCAAAGGGCATGCTCACTAAGTAGGGCATCAGATTCCTACCGGCTTCCGGTTATGAGTGGCGGCTCGCTGCATTGCCGAACTCGGCAGATGGCGTCACTTGCCGGCCGCTAGAGCCGGAATTTCGAAAACCAAACTTATCCCGGCCGTGTCGCTGATCGATCAGACGCTCTTCAATCCTGCCCGAGCCGCACTCGCACCCCTGCATTGAGGACAAATCCTTCAAGCGGCGCCCACGCATCGACCGTCCATTGCCCGCTAGCTGCGCGCGTGGGCCGCAGTAGCGGGTCATACCGCGACTGGCGCACGTTCAGCAGGTTTTCGGCGTTGGCGAACAGGCTGAATCGACCAAGCGCGATCTCGCCCAGCACGCCGAGATGAAGATAAGGACGCGAGCGGGTGCGGAAAGGGTTGTCTTCGAGCAGCTGGCGGCCGGTGTAATAGGCTTCGATCCCGATCCGACCCCTGCCGTGTTCCTCCCACATGCCGATGAGGCCAGCGGTGTGCCGTGGGGTAAGCGGCTGTTGCCTGAGGCCTATGCCAGACGGATCGGGTTCGGAGCTGTCCACAAACACATAGCTGCCTGTCACCGTGAAGCCATCTTGCCGCCAGCGCAGCAGCACCTCGCTACCGCGTAGGCGGGTGGTGCCATCGATATTGACGAGCTGCACCCGGTCGGAGGCAATGGCATCGAGCCGTGTGGCGTTGTCGATATCGGAGCCGAACAGCGTGACGTTCGCCTCCCACGGGCCTCTGGCATAGCCTATGTCGAGAGAGGCGGTGCGGGCGATTTCGGCTTTGAGGTCGCCGAGCGGTTCGAGCCGCGATAGCCCTGCCGCATCAATCTCGTCCACGAACGGCGTGGGGGCGAAGAACCCTTGGCCAAAGGAGGCACGGATCGTCCAGCGACCGGGGCGGTAGAGCGCTGATACGCGCGGGCTGAACTGCGTGCCGAAAGTGTCGTGAAAATCGACCCGTCCGCTCGCCGCAAGCGCAAGGTCGGGCGACGCCTGCTGCTCGATCTGCGCGAACAGGCCGGGGACATCATAGGTGTAGTTGAAGGCCGGGAAGGTATCCGAACGGAACCCGTCCGACTGGAACGCCGCGCCTGCCACCCATGCGGTGCTGCCGCTTTCGCCTGCGAGCGATGCCTCGGTAAACAGGCTGGTGTGGCGGTCATCCTCCACCACCGCGCCGAAGCGATGCAGATGGTCCTGCCGCATGGCCGAGGCGCGCAAGACGAGTTTGCCGAGGCCCTCAAGCGGTGTTCGGGCGACCAGCCCGGCGTCGAACCGGTCAGTATCCTGTGCTTGGACGAAAGCCGTGCCATCGGGGACGGTGCGACCGGGTAACGTGCCGCCGGTGCGCTCCTCGGTCATGGCTCCTACGGTAAGGTAGAGTGAGGAGCCATCGTCACCGTCCCACTGGAAGCGCGGCCGTGCGGTGAACCGGTCATAGGCCGCCATGTCGAGCCAGCCATCGTCATCGAGATCTTGCCCACTCTGCCGGTGCGCTCCGGCAGTGAGCGAGAGGCCCGCGCTCCCGCTGATCGGCCCCGCCACATAAGCGGTCAGATCTTGTCCGTTACGCGTGGTCACGTTGGCGAGAATGTCAGCTTCGAATGCGCTGCCAGGGCGCTTGGAGATGAGGTTGATCACACCGCCCAGCGCCGAGCCGCCATAGAGCGCGGAGACCGAGCCCTTGATGACCTCGACCTGCGCCAGATCGGTCGGCGGCACCTGCAAGAGGCCGAGCGACGCCGCCTGCCCTCCATAAAGCGTAAGGTTGTCGGCGAGCAGCTGGGTATAGCGGCCCTCCAATCCCTGTATCCTGACATTGGCAGCGCCGAGCGCGGGCGATGTCACCTGCACGCGCACGCCACCGATCTCGTTCACCAGCATCGCGATACTGCCGGGGCGCATCAGCGCCTTCTCCTCGACCTCCTCGCCCGCGATCACCTCGACCCTCAGTGGCTCGTCTTGCAAGCGGCGGCCAAGCCGCGTGCCCTGAACGATGATCGCGGCTTCTTCTTCCTCAGCCTCGTGATCGTGGTCAGCATCATCGGCAGGGTGCTCTGGTTCTGCAAGAGTGGTCTGCGCAAAGGCAGGCAGAGGCGCGGCAAGGACGCACGCGGTGCCAAGCAGCAGCGCGGCGTGGAAGCGGTGGATCACATCAGGTCTTTCGGTCGATTTGCGGCGCAGGGCTGCGCTGGAAAAGATTAGTCGTTGGTGCGATCGAGGATCGCGCGCAGGTCAGACGGAATATCCATCGGTGCAAAGGCGCTCACCGTGCTGCGCCCGGTGTTGCCGATCGGCAGGCGCCCCGTCAGGTTGCCGAGCGGTGCAAGCACTAGTCGCAACAGCTGCCCCGCCCCTTCCCGCCAGTTGCGGAGCTGGACAGCAAAGGCGAGCATCCTCCAGTGCGATACGACGTGCGGGCCAAGCCGCGTTTGGGCGAGGATGTGCGCACGCCCAAGATGGTGCCATGCCAGCGGGACATCACCCTGCCGCGCTGCCTCTTCTACCATACGATATTCTGCTGCAATTGCTGCAGCGACAGCGTACATTGTCCGCTGGTCGGCGGTGTGCTGTGTCATGCCTTGCTCCTTACCGTGATCGTTCTCCTCAGCGATCGTCAGACAACCATCTTCGCTGCCATCCAAAGCGCCATCGCGATCATCATGAGGTTTTCGGTCAGCGAGACGAAACCGAGCGGTACGTTGCTCGATCCCCCGACGCATGCGCACTTGAGCTCGCGACGGTCGATGTAGACCGCCTTGAATACGGAAACTGCGCCTATCGTGCCGATGAACAGTGCTACCGGGATCGAGACCCAGTGCAAGACACCTGCTACCATTAGGACGCCGGCGAGACCCTCAGCGAAGGGGTAGATGCGCGTATAGGGAACCCAGCGCTGCGCCAGCAGGTCATAATTGAGAAACATGGTCGCAAATTTCTCGACATCCTGCAGCTTGAGCAGCGCAAGGACACACATCGAAAAAGCGATGAACCATTCGGCCACGCGCACACTGAAGGCGTTACCGTCGGCGGCAATGCCAACCGCAACTGCCATCAATGCAGTCATAGCAAACAACGCCATGACCGGGCGATAGGTGGTTGCATTAGGATCGGCGACCTTGAGGCCGAAGAAGCGACGGAGGTCATCGTGGCCGCCGATCCGCTGCCCATCAATGAAGGTCTGCGGCGTGGTAGTGACGCCATGTTCGGCTTTGAAAGCATCGGTCTCTTCCCGCGTCGTCAGATGGTGGTCCTCCACCCGGTAACCGCGCGACGTCAGGAGGTGTCTCGATTTCAGACCGTATGGGCAGGTATGACCGGGCATGACCATGCGATGGAGCACGGCTGTTTTGGCAGATTGGGGCATTGGCGATTTCCTTTGATTCGCGTGCAATGCGGCCGCTATAAACTCCGTACCATGATACGGGATCAAGTGCCTTTATGAAAATCGGCGAATTCGCTCGCGCGGGCGGCGTGAACGTTGAGACAATCCGTTATTACCAGCGTCGCGGGCTCCTTATCGAGCCTCCGCGCGGACAAGGGCCGCGGCGTTACGGGATGGATGACCTTGATCGTTTGCGGTCAATTCGCGCCGCCCAGACGGCAGGCTTCACGCTCGAAGAGATCGCGACCTTGCTGGCGCTGGACACGGCAGACCGCTCTTCGGCGCAGGCGCTTGCAAACAGCCGCATCGCTGCGCTTGATGAAAAGATCGCGACCTTGCTGACCATGCGCGGCGCCCTCATCCGTCTGGCGGAAGCCTGCGCAGCCGAAGACGCCGGGCCGTGCCCCATCATCGCTGCCTTCAATCCGACCGGCGCTACCTAAGCTTCGGATCCCTGACGAACGCTCCCGTCCTGATCGAAGGCCGCTTACATCATCGTCGGTGACATCGATCCAAAGACCGCGACTAAGCCAATGACCAAAAGCCCGAGCAGGAGTTCGGCAATAAGGGTGCGCTGCAATGCACCCAAGCCTTGAGCGGGATAGACATTGCCATCCCTCACATCCGCTGCAGCACCCTTGCTAACGCGCGCATGATGCGCGCCAAGGGCTACCATAGCTGCCACTAAGGCCAGCTTGATCGCCAGCAGGATGCCGTATGGCGTTGCAAAAGTCGCCGCAACGTTCGGTAAACCGAATATCAGGTGAGAGTTGATTGTCCCGGTAACCGCGACAAGCGCAATCAGTGAGATCCCCATAGGCGCAAAGGCGTGCATGGCCTTGAGCACCGCATGCGTCTGGATTTCGTCAGGATCCTTGCAGCATCGGATTGTCAGAACTAGGAACCAACCGATTGCTCCAAGCCACAGGCCCGCGCTGACCAAATGGATGCCGTTGTTGAGGCGATGGAATAGCCCCAATCCGCCTTCGGTTGCAGCGGCATGGCCACTCCAACCTAGCGTCGCAAGGGCGCTACCGTAGCAGCCCGCCGCAAATACTAGCGCTACCCGGCGGTTTCGGAGCGCGAGAATAGCGGCCAGCCCTGCAAAGAGCAGCCCAGAGCGGACAATGAAGGCAAACCCAATGTCAGTGCCGAAGATCATCGCTTCAATCATCGGCCGGTCGAGCTCGGCGACCGGCACGCCCATCATCGCAGCGATCGACATGAGCATGAGCGCCGCTGATACAACCGGCGCGACGAGAGCCGCCAGAACGGCAAAGGCTGGCGCGCGGTCAGTCTTCAGCCCGTCGACGCTTCGCAGGCCAAGCAACCAGAAAGCCGACCACCCGAACAGGCCCAGCAGCAGCGCATATTGCGCAACCCGCAAGACCGGTTCGAACAAACCCTCTATCACCGGCTCAGCCGATGATGAAGGTAACGGTGCCCTTCATGCGGTGACCATCAGCCCCGGCTGCCTGCCAGCGAACCTCGTAGGTCCCCTTGGGCAATGGCTTTGCCAGATTGAGAGTCATGGTCTTGTTTTCGTTCGACCATGCGGTCGTGAAGTTCCGGATCGCCATCTCGCCGTGATTTGCCATGCCCGGCATCGCAGTCATGACGATGCTGGCTGCAGCAGTGGGCGGCAACAGGGCTTCGCTGAAGGTCAACGAGATGGTGCGAGCGTTCGCGACAGTCGTGCCCTCAGCCGGGGTCGAGGCGACCACCTTGGTATGCGCCAGCGCGGCAGCGGGCAAAGCGAGCGGGAATGCCGCAATCGCAAGGGCGGCAAATAGTGGTGCGAAATTCATGTGAGTTTATCCTTCTTGTTGATCAGAACCAGAAACGGATGCCGGCGATGAAGCTGGTAGCGGAGGGGTCTTCACCGCGTGCTCGCGCGAAGCCGGCACTTTGGCCGGTCCGCCAGGACTGCTCGATGCCGATATAGGGCGCGAATTCGCGCCGTATCTCATAGCGCAGCCGCGCGCCGATCTCGATCTGGTCGAGCCCTGCGCCAATGCCGAGCAGGGGAATGTTCTGCGCCGACAGATTGGCCTCGATCCGCGGCTGAAGGATCAGGCGCTGGGTGATGCGCTGATCGACCTCGGCCTCGATCCGCGCGGTTAGATCGCCGCGGTGCGACAGGAACATCGCAGCATCGACCTCGAACATGTAGGGTGCCAAGCCCTGCACACCGATCACGGCATGGATGGTGTCTGGCCCACCTATGTCCTGCCGGATGCCCGCCTGGAGGTCCCAGAACGGCTTGAAGGCCTTCGAGAACAGTGCTTGCACCTCGGCATCTTCTGGCGCGGAGCCCCATTCGCCTTCGCCCTCGCTTTTGAACCAGAGGCGTTCGGTCGGGCCGCCGTAGTAACCCTGTATATCCCACAAGTAGGCGTCCTCGCCGCCGCGCACCAGGGTTTCCAGTCGGTCGCCCTGGAACCAGAACACCGGAAAGTCACCATGCGTCCTACGCAGGTCGTTGCGCGAGGCAGCCATCGCCTCGGCGCCCCAGATCGCATCGGCGGCGCGCGGCGACCCGCTCCCAGCCTCCGGCGGCGGCGGAGTTTCCATGTCCGGGCCGGGCGAGGCGGTTTGCTCCCCGGTGTCCCCGCCATGGTCCATGGTGCTGTGGTCCATGCCGTCCATCGGCTCGGCCTTGTTGTCCGCGGGATCGCCCATATCATGACCTGCGTGGGGATCAGCCTTCACCTCTGCCCCGGCCGGCTTGGGCAGATCATGACCCTGGTGCTGTGCGAGCGCCGGCGCGGCGCTCAGCAGCAGGGCAAAACAAAGAGCGGCTTTCATTGTCCACTCTCCGGACCCATAACCGTTACGGTCTGCATCATCCCGCCATGCATGTGATAGAGCAGGTGGCAGTGGAAGGCCCAGTCACCCGGTTCATTGGCGGTGAGATCAAACTGCGCGCTCGCCCCGGGCTGGACGATGAGAACGTTCTTGCGTGGCTGGTGGGCAGCGTCCTCGCCATTGACGAGTTCGAAGAACATCCCGTGCAGGTGGATGGGGTGCGCCATCATGGTGTTGTTGACGAGCTTGACCCGAACCCGCTCGTTCCAGGCAAAACGGATCGGGATATCGCTAACGGCGGAATACATCTCGCCGTCGAATGACCACATGTAGCGTTCCATATTGCCGGTGAGATGAAGTTCCAGCAGGCGTGAGGGCTCACGCGTGTCGGCATTGGGCTCCAAGGCCGACAACATGCGGTAATTGAGCACGCGGTGTTCGACATCGCGCAGACCCAGACCGGGATCGCCCATCTTGTCCACCGGAGCCATGGAGACCATGTCGATCCCTGGCCCAACCTTTACGTCGGGCGGCAACAGCAGCGTGTCGCGCATTGTCATGCCGTCCATAGAATGGCCGCCGCCGCCGTGCCCGCCATCACCATGGTTCATCCCCATATCGCCCATGTCGAGCAGCGGGGGCTTGCGCGGCGGGGGGATAGCCGCGCGCGCGCCGGGGCGGCTCGCCAGCGTTGCGAGCGCCATGCCGGAACGGTCCATACTTTCGGCGATAATGGTATAGGCCTCCGCCTCGCGCGGGGTGACGATCACGTCATAGATTTCGGCCGTGCCGATCTGGAGCTCATCGACTTCGACCGGCTTCACGTTCTGGCCATCCGCCGCGATCACCGTCATGGCAAGGCCGGGGATGCGCAGATTGAAAAAGCTCTGCGCCGCGCCGTTGATGACGCGAAGCCGCACCCGCTCGCCGGGCTTGAACAGGTATTCCATCCCCTCCTTTGGCCCGCGTCCATTGGCGAGGTAGGTATATGTGGATCCTGTCACATCGGCGATGTCAGTCGCCGGCATGCGCATCTCGGCCCACATCCGGCGGTCGGCGGCGGTCAGCGGGTAATCGTCGGCCCAGCTGGTCTGCTGATAGTTGAAATAGCCCTCGCCCTTGCGAAGCCGATCCATGATGAAATGCGGATCGAGCGGGGTGAATTCGCTCAAGAGAAGGATGTAATCGCGGTCATAGGCGGCAGGCTCGTCGCCCGCCGGGTCGATGATCAGCGGGCCGTAATGCCCCTGCTGTTCCTGAAGCCCCGAATGGCTGTGATACCAGTATGTGCCCGACTGCCGGATCGGGAATTCATAGGTGAAGGTCTGCCCCGGCTTGATGCCTGGAAAGCTGATGCCAGGCACACCGTCCATGTGGAACGGCAGGAGCAGCCCGTGCCAGTGGATCGAAGTATCGGTATCGAGCGTATTGGTGACGTTGAGGCGGACATTCTGCCCCTCGCGCAGGCGGATCAGCGGCCCAGGCACCGAGCCGTTGACTGCGATCCCGTGCCCCTTGCGCCCCTGCACCGTCCGAGGGCCGTGGCCGACAGTGAGATCGATCGCTGCGCCAGAAACCTCGTCGAAGCCCACACGGATCGGCGAGCCGCCGCGCATGCGGTGGATCGAATGCCCTTGCGCCCAGGCAGGCATGGCGGCGAGAGCGGAGACGGTTCCCAGCCCTGAAAGCAGGTGACGGCGTGAAAGTGTCAAATGGTCCATAAACAGCATTACGCATGAGCGCGGCACACCCCTCAAAATTTCTTTCGCCCACCCTCGTTTGCCAGAAGCTCACTGAGCTTGCTGCGCGCTCGATAGAGCCGCGTTTCGACCGCTTTTTCGCTGATACCAAGCACGTCGGCTGTCTCAGCCTGACCAAGGTCCTCGACGGTTCGCAGGATCAAGGTTTCGCGCAATCGTGCCGGCAGCCGCACTATTGCTGCATTGACCCGCGCGAGCTCGGCGCGGTCGGCCGCCTGCACGTCTGGCGCGATAGTATCGTCGGGCATGTCATGGGCCGCATCGATCTGAGCTGTGCGCCACAGCATCGTGCGCAGCCGGCGTCTGCGCCCCCAATCGCGGCATTTGTTGAGCGCAATCCGCCTGAGCCAGGTCAGAATCGGCCGTGAACGATCGTAACGATCAAGTGCCGAAAATGCGGCAATAAAGGTGTCCTGTGTAAGATCGAGCGCCTCTTGCGCGTCACCGGTCGAAGCACGGATGAAGCGGTAGATCGGCTCGCGGTAGCGGGCGAGCAGCTCCCGGTAGGCATCCTGCCGTCCGATGAGCGCCAGTGCCACCACCTCGGCATCGCTACCCTCGGCAAGCGGGAGGCTCACTTCGTATCAGGGGCGAGAGCCTTGGTCACAGCCCGGTCAAATGCCGCGGCCTGATCGGGCCTCAAAACGGAGCGCATTTCGAAGAGGTGTTCGAGCGTTTCCTTCTGCATCTCGCCCATGACGTGGTGCGTGTGATCGACGGCTGCTGTGACTTCGGGGCCGTAGCCGTGCTCAGCCTCCATGGCTTCGGCCAGATGCGCATTGGCCGCCCTCATATCGAGCTCCAGCGCCTTGCGGCGTGTTGCAAAACGCTGCTCGATTGCATCGATCTTCGCCGCCTGCGCTGCGTCCAGGTCGAGGTCGCCGTGCAGCAATGCATGTAGCTCAGTCTCGCTTTGCCTGCCATTGTTGATCAACTTCTGACCCAAAAAGGTTCCCGCAAACGCGGCAGTGAAGGCGACCACGATGAGCAATGCCAACCACGCAGGTCTCGTCACGGATGAACATCCAGAAGATTTGAGGGTGCGAGGGGATTGTCGGAGGCAAAAGGCGAGAGCGCCTGTGCCTGTGCAGGCGGTCCCGTCACAAGCCCACCGGTAGTCAGGCCCAGGAACAAAGCAAAGGCCCCAGCAAAGAATGTCGCGCGCTTGCTAAACGATGCTTCGCGGCGCTGCGCGGCAAACCCTGCGATAACTGCATCGTCAATGAGCTCGAGGCCCGCAGGAACGGGCAAGCTTGCGAGTTGTCGCAGGGATGAATCAAGTTCGGACACAGGCAATCTCCGTGTTGCACGTGTTCTATACGCAAGCGATGCGCCCGCCCCTCAGAAAAAATGGATATCGCTGCATCGGTCGGATCGCAGAGCGTGATCGCCAGACGGCTTCGCAGCGCGCGGATAACCGGTTTTGGCAGGAGCAGCCATTCGCTTCCAAGCTAGCGAACGACCTAATCTGGGTCGAGACCTGCCGTCTTCGAGTGGCTGTTCGATCGACAGGGTACCGTTTAATCCTTCGCGAAACACGCGATTAACCATTCAGTCTGATTGCGGGTCCCATCGGAATGAAGCTAAGCTAAGCTCACCTCATTTCGGGACAGCTGTTTCACTGCCGCGAGGGCTGAGAATACAGCTCCGAGTCCCTAAAAAGGCATCGAACCAACACCTTAGTGAGTCCCTCTGGGCCTTTTTCGGTCCTTTCGGAAATTCTCGATCACGTAAGTGCCTGATTCAAAAGTGTCCAATATGGATTTTTCGAGTCCTCTTCTGGCACCATTTCCGGTCGAAGCTGGGCATTGAGCCCCGCAGTTTCGCGAGAGCAGCTGCGCCGTAGGCGAAGGCGTTGGTCTCGCCTTCGATCTTGATCCTTTCCCCGGCGCGGAGTGTCTTCACGAGGGCGTGAACGATCTTGTGGTGCGCTTTCAAATCGCCCCGGTCGGTTGCTGCCTGACGACCTTCCCGAACCTCGTGGCGGCTGCTGAGTGTCCAGCACCGGCCTTGCCCGCCACAGACCGCGTCCATCGGGAATTTCGATGCACGACGGCATCGACTTTTTCTTTCGTGGGTCGCTCGGATCACCTATGGGGCCGCGGTGATACGCCGCCGTTCCGCCCGGCACCCCAATGTGCTCCTGCTGCTCGCTGCCCTGGCGGCGGTGCTGCAATGGGTCGTGCCACATGGCTGGATGGTCGGCTCGGACGGGTTGCTGGTGCCTTGCCCGAGCGTCTCGCCTGGCCTGGCGGGGATGCGGCGGGCCGAGGCCGAGCGGCCCGTCGACCCGGTGCCCGCCTCCACACAGCACGAGGCCCATGGGCATCATGGGCACCATGCGATGGCCGAGATGCCGGACGCGGCGTCCGGCGCAGCACATGATCGCCATCCCGCTTCGCACGCCGCCGCCAGCCCCGTCGCCGATCCTGCGCCCGACGCCGATCATTCCGGGCACGCCGAACACGCGGGCGATGCCAGCGCGCTGTGCGACTTCGCGGCGCTCGGCGCGCCCGTCCTGCTTCCGGGCCCGCCGGACCTGCTGCTGCCGCCCCCTCCGGCGATCGTGCTGGGGTCCGCCGCTGTCCCGAGCATCGTCCCCGGCCGCGGCCTTGCCGCACCGCCACCGCCGTCCACCGGGCCGCCCTCCATCCCAGCCTGATCCAGCCTGAGCCGCGCTGTGCCCTCGGGGCATGGCGGGGTTCGTCATAATTGCCGCCCGGTATTTCCGGGCACGCCGGTGCTGCCCGCACACGCGGAGCGGCCCCGGTGGATCATTCCTTGGGATTGAACATGAACGCTGCCATCCTTCGGCGCTCGCTGCTGAGCGCCACCATGCTTGCCGTCAGTGCAGGCGCATTCCACGCTCCTCTCCACGCCCAGGGCATCGGCCAGCGGCAGGACGAGATCATCGTCACCGCCGCAGCGCCGGGAACCCCGACTGCCCCCACACCCGAAGCCGCGCGCAAGGAGCTCGAGCGGGTGCCCGGCGCCACCGGCCTCGTCGAGGACGAGGGCTTCGCCGACATCTTCGCCCAGTCGATCGGCGATGTGCTCGAACTCACCCCGGGCGTCTTCGCCGACACCAGCGCCCAGCGCGAGAGCCGGATTTCGATCCGCGGCTCGGGGCTCAACTCCAGCTTCGAGCGGCGCGGGCTCACCGTGCTGCGCGACGGGGTGCCGATCAGCCGCGCATCGGGCGCGACCGAGTTCCAGGAAGTCGACCCGCTCACCATCCGCTACATGGAGGTGTTCAAGGGCGCGAACGGGCTGCGCTACGGCGCGGCATCGCTGGGCGGCGCGGTCAATATCGTCAGCCCCACCGGCCGGACGGCACGCGCACCGATTGCGCTGCGGGCCGAGGGGGGGAGCTTCTCCACCTTCCGTGGTAATGCGTCCGTTTCCGGCAAGAGCGGCGACGTGGACTACTGGGGCGGGATCACCGGCCTCACCAGCGACGGCTACCGCGAGCACAGCGACGTGCGCAGCCTCTATGGCCATGCCAATCTCGGCTGGCGGGTGTCCGACCGGGTCGAGACGCGTTTCTATGTCACCGCATTGTCGGACAACTTCGAGCTGGCAGGCAGCCTGCGCCTTGCCGATGCGCTCGCCAATCCGCGTGCGGCCGGACGCCCGGTCAGGGCGGGGCCGGTGGTCATCGATCCCGGCCCCGTGGCCGACGATTGGGACCGCAACCTCGATGTTTACCGTGTGTCGAACCTCACGGTGATCGATGTGGGCGGCGCGACCCTCGACCTCGGCGCATGGTATGCGCGCCGCAATCTCGACCATGCGATAACCCGCCTCGCCGGGATCATCGCGCAGGGCGAGGACGAGGTGGGCGGATCGGTGCGGCTGTCCGGCAGCCTCCCCTTCCTCGCCGCGCAGAGCCGCTGGCAGCTGGGCGCGATCTACGCGACGTCGAGCAACGATGCGAAGACCTTTGCCAACAATTTCGGCCAGCGCGGTGCGCTGCGCACCCGTTCGGATCAGGACGCCGACACGCTGACCGTCTACGGCGAAGCCGATCTCGGGCTGACCGACGAGGTGACGCTTGTCGCCGGCGGGCAATTTGCGCGGGCGACGCGCGATGTGACCGCGGTCCTCAATGCGGTCACGGGGCGGGGTGTATACAGCCAGTTCAACCCCCGCATCGGCCTGCTGGTGGATGCCGCACCCGACGTGCAGGTGTTCGGCAATATCAGCCGCAGCTTCGAGCCGCCGAGCCTTGCCGACCTGACCAGCGGCGGGGCCTTCCCCTTCGCGCCTCTGGCGCCCCAGCGCGGGACCACTTTCGAGATCGGCACGCGCGGGCAGAAGGGGATCGTCTCGTGGGACATCGCGCTCTACCGGGCGGAGCTGGAGAACGAGTTTCTCGACCTTGCCGTCCCCGGAGCGCGCGGCCTCGTCACCGTGACGAGCAACGCGGGCCGCACCATGCACCAGGGGCTGGAGTTCGGACTTGATGTAAGGCCCTTCAAGGCGGCGCTGGAGGCGCGGGGACAATCGCTGCGGCTGAGCGCGGCCTACACCTTCAACGACTTCCGCTTCGATGGGGACGCGGTCTATGGCGATAACCGCCTTGCCGGGGTGCCGCGCCATGTGCTGATCGCGGAAGGGCGGTTCGACCAGCTGGAGAGGTTCTACCTCTCGGGCACGTTGCGCTGGATCCCGCAAGGCCCTTGGGCGGACTACGCCAACACCGAAAGGGCGCCCGGCTACGCGACCGTTCAGGTCACCGCCGGGGTAAGCCTCGCCAAGGGAATCGAGCTGTTCGGGTCGGTCGAGAATCTGTTCGACGAGCGGTTCATCTCCAACGTCACCACCAACGCCAACCAGCGGCTCACGAACGAGGCGCTCTACACCCCCGGTCAGGGCCGCGCCTTCTTCGGCGGCCTGCGGGCGGCATTCTGAGGAAGCCCATGATGAGCACGAAAAACACGCTCGCGCGCTGGAGCAATTCCAAGCACGCGTGGCTCGCGCTGGTGGCCGGGATCAGCCTCCTCATCTGGGGCGTTTCGGGCCTCACCCATATCGCGATGGTGCTGTTCGGCCCGCAGCAGGCGGTGTTCATGCCGCCGCCTGCGAGGGTCGCGCTGGACGACGCGCGGCCGATCGCCGAGACGCTTGCCGAGCACGGCATCGCCAAGGCCTCGGCGGTCAAGACCGTCGCCGCGCCCGGTGGCGGGGTGCTGTGGCAGGTGACGACCGAGCCGATGGGGCCGCGCCGCTACTTCCGCCCCGCGGACGGCAGCGAGGTCAGGGATGGGGACAAGGCCCAGGCCGAGTTCCTCGCCCGGCACTACCTCGCCACCGACCGCGCGCTCACCTCGGCGCGGCTCCAGACCGGGTTCGACGACGACTATCCGTGGGTCAATCGCCTGCTCCCGGTGTGGAAGCTGACCTTCGCGGGCGACGACGGGCTCACGGCCTATGTCCACACCGAAAGCGCCAGCCTCGCTGCGGTGAACACCACCGGCAAGGAGCGCCTGCAAGCGGTGTTCCGCACGCTGCACACCTGGGAGTGGGTGCCCGAAAGCATGGACTGGCTACGGGTCGTGGTGATCGCCGTCATGGTCGGGAGCCTGCTCGCGATGGCGCTGACCGGCATCGCGCTGCTCGTGACGGTGCGCCGCAGGAAACGGGCCCCCGGCGCGCGCGGCTGGCACCGCATCGCCGGCTACGTGCTGGCGCTGCCGCTGATCATGTTCTCGGTCTCGGGGCTCTACCACCTTGTCCAGTCGGCGCTGGTCACCCCGCAGAGCCAGCTGCGGATGGGCGCCCCGATCGACGTTGCGAGCGGCAAGTGGCCTCTCGAGCGCGACTGGGCGGCGCTGGCGAAGGACCGCGACATCGCCGCGGTCTCGCTGGTCGAAGGGGGCGACGGCAGGCCGCTCTACCGCATCGCCCTTGCGCCGAAGGGTCCGATGGGCGGCGGGGAGCATGACCATGGCGCAGGCGGCGGGGCCAAGCCCGCCCACGGCATGGCAGGGCACGATCATGCTGCGATGATGGCGGCGCAGGCTAAGGCCCCCACCACGCCAGCGGAGATCCGCGAGGCGCGCTTTGCCGGGATCAAGCCCGATGGCCCTGCGATCTACCTCGACGCCGCCACCGGCGCGGTCGCACCGGAGAGCGACAAGGAACTGGCCCGCGCCATCGCCCGTCGCTTCACCGGCGCCCCGGACAGCACAATCGCTCGCGTGGAGCTCGTCACCCGCTTCGGCCCCGATTACGACTTCCGCAACAAGCGCCTGCCCGTCTGGCGGGTGGACTACACCGACCCGGTCGATGCGACACTCTTCGTCGATACCGGCGCGGGCGTGCTCGTGGACCGGGTCGCGGGCTGGGAGCGGCCGGAGCGCTATGTCTTCAGCTTCGTCCACAAGTGGAACTTCCTGTTCCCCATCGGCCGCATCGGCCTCAACGTGGTGGTCGGCATCTTCGCGATCGCGCTCATCGGTTTCATGGCTGGCCTGGGCCTCAGGATGGACCTCAAGCGCCGCCTGCGCGGGCGGGCCGGCACACCTTCAGCCGTGCAGGCCACCGGCAAGGCCAGGTCCTGAACGATCGACCTGGCGCCCCAAGCCCCTGCGCCGCGGGGGCTTGGGGCAAATGCCGGGTGGCGGGGCCGATCACATCCACCAGGTGGCACATCGCCGAGCGCGTGCAGATCACGCCGGGATCGCGCGTTCGTCCGTGCCTATTCTAATCTATGTGTTTGCCCCAAGCTGCCTTCCGGCGCATGGAGGGTTCTGAAAGCAAAAGGGGAAATCCATGGGGCTCAAATCGCTTGCAGGCGCCGTCGCCGCGCTGATCGGGGCTGTGCTCCACCCCGCGGGAGCATCGCTGCACGCGCAGGAGGGCCCGCGCGAGATCGTGTTCCGCGACGTGCGGGTGTTCGATGGCACCTCCGACAAGCTCTCCGGCGCCACCACGGTGGTGGTGCGCGGCAACACCATCGCCGCGATCGGAGCGGAGGCCGGGCCGCAGGGCGAGGACCCCGTCATCATCGAGGGGCGCGGGCGCACGCTGATGCCCGGCATGATCGACAACCACGTGCACATGATGTTCAACAGCCTCAGCCCTGCGCAGATGGCCGCGCCCGACATGGGGCTCGAAAAGATCATGCAGCTCTCGGCAGGGCAGGCGCAGGCGATGCTGCTGCGCGGCTTCACGGCGGTGCGCGACGTGGGCGGGCCGTCCTTCGAATTGAAGCGCTTGATCGACAGCGGGAAGATCAGGGGGCCGCGGATCTGGCCCTCGGGTCCGATGATCTCGCAGACCTCGGGCCATGCCGACCTGCGCGGCCCGACCGAGCCCTCGCGCCGCTTCTCGGGCAAGATGAGCAAGGCCGAGGAAGTCTGGGCGAGCGTCATCGCCGACGGGCGCGACGAGGTGCTGACCGCGGTGCGCGAGAACCTCAGGATGGGTGCGAGCCAGATCAAGATCGCCGCAGGCGGGGGCACGAGCTCCGAATACGACCCGCTTGACGTAACGCAATACACGCTCGACGAGATGAAGGCGGCGGTTGACGCGGCCGGCGACTGGAACACCTACGTCACGGTCCATGCCTATCACCCCAAGTCGGTGCGTCGCGCGATCGAGGCCGGGGTCAAGGTGATCGAGCACGGCAACCTCCTCGACGAGCCGACGCTGAAGCTGATGGCCGACAAGGGCATCTGGCTGTCCGGCCAGATGCTGGTCGAATCCACCGAGGCGATGGACCCCAAGCGGCGCGAGAAAAGGAAGCCCGTGATCGAAGGACAGAAGATCGTCTGGCCGATTGCAAAGCGCCTCGGCGTGAAGCTCGCCTGGGGCACGGACTTCCTGTTCGAGCCCGACCTGAACGCCCAGCAGAACGCCTACATCCTCAGGCTGAAGCCGTTCTTCACCCCGGCCGAGCTGCTCAGGCTGGTGACCTCGCAGAACGCCGAGCTTCTGGCCCTTTCGGGCCCGCGCACGCCCTATCAGGGCAAGCTTGGCGTGGTTGCGGAAGGGGCGCTGGCCGATCTCATCCTCGTCGAGGGCGATCCGCTCGCGAATATCGACCTGATCGGCGATCCGGCCAGGAACTTCGCGGTGATCGTGAAGGACGGGGTGATCGTCAAGGGAGGCAAGCCATGAGCCGCCCGCTCATCGCATCGGCCGGTGCGCTGCTGTGGGCTGCCGCGCCCGTCGCCGCACAGGACACGGCAGAGCGCGAGCCGACCAACGCCGCGCAGATCACCGTCTACGGCTGGCTCGCCGGGGCGACCGGCGCGTTCCGGCCCTTCGCGGGCGCGCCGACGATCGGCTTCGACGATTCCTTCGGGGAAGTGCTGGGCGATCTCGACGCAGCCTTCTTCGCCAACGCGCTGGTGCGCCGCGACCGCTTCGTGGCCACGGCCGACATCTCCTATGCTGCCCTGTCGCGCGAGGGCCGGGTGCCGCCGGGCATTCCAGCCGAAGGCAAGATCTCGCAGCTCGCGATCACCGCGCTCGCCGGGGTCCGGGCGGAAGACAGCGAGGCGCTGACGGTGGACCTCCTCGCCGGCGCGCGGCTGTGGAACCTCGACGGACGCATCGCCGTGCCGCTCGCGGGCGTCGCCGTGGCTCCGGGCAGGACCTTCGTCGACCCGGTGATCGCCGCCCGTCTGGGCGCACCGATCGCGCCGCGCCTGTCGGCGCTGCTCCAGGCCGACCTCGGCGGCTTCGGGGTGGGCTCGGACCTCACCTATCAGCTCACCGGCACGCTCAACTACCGCGCCTCCGATCGCTTCGTCCTTTCGGGCGGGTGGCGCCACCTGCATCTCGACTATGCGCGCGGCGGCACCCGCTTCGAGGGAAGCCAGACCGGCCCGATCATCGGTGTCACCCATCGTTTCTGAACGCGAAGCGGACGCGGCGGAGGGGCGCCCCGTGGCAGGTGTGGCCATCGCGACACCGCTGTGGACGCTGATTGCGCCGGTGCTGGCCCTCGCCATGGGCCTTGCGGGCGAATTTGCCTGGCATGGCGATGTCCCGCCGGTCCTGCTGATCGCCGCCATCCCCGTGCTTTTCGCCGCGGTCTTCGCGACCGTTCACCATGCCGAGACCATCGCGCACCGCATCGGGCAGCCGTTCGGCTCCATCATCCTGGCCCTCGCGGTGACGATCATCGAGGTGTCGCTGATCGTCTCGGTGCTGCTAGCCTCCCCGGGCGGAGAAAGCGCGGTCGCGCGCGACACGGTGTTCGCGGCGATCATGATCGTGCTCAACGGCATCGTCGGCCTCAGCCTGCTGGTCGGCGGGTTGCGCCATCACCGGCAGAACTTCCAGCCGGCCAGCGCGGGGGCGGCGCTCGGGGTGCTCGGGACCCTCGCGGTGCTGTGCCTGGTGTTGCCCAACTACACCGTCGCTGTGCCCGGCCCGGTCTACAGCCCGGTGCAGCTGACCTTTGTGGCGACGGTTTCGTTGATGCTCTACGGGATTTTCCTCTACGTCCAGCTGGCGCGCCACAGCGATGATTTTCTCGACGTCCCGCTGCACGGCGACATCCCCGCCGCGGACGCGCAGGTGGTCGGGTCGGCGGCGATGCGTGCCGCGTGCCTTGCGCTGCCGGTCGCGCTGCTCGGCGTGGTGCTGCTCGCCGAGACCCTGGCGACGGCGGTCGAGCGCGGCATCGCGCAGGCGGGGCTGCCCGAGGCGCTGGTCGGGATCGCCATCGCGCTCGTCGTGCTGATGCCGGAGGGCATCGCCGCGCTGCGGGCCGCACGGGCGAACCGGCTTCAGACGAGCCTCAACCTTGCGCTGGGATCGGCGCTTGCAAGCCTGTGCCTCACCATTCCCACGGTCGCCATCGTCTCGCTGGCGCTGGGGCAGAAGCTGGTGCTCGGCCTCGACGCGGAGCTCACGGTGCTGCTGGTGCTGACGCTGTTCATGAGCTCGATCACCCTCGCCACCGGGCGGACGACGGTGCTCCAGGGCGGCGTTCACCTCGTGATCTTCGCGGCCTTCCTGATCCTCGCCGCCGAGCCCTGAGGCGGCCCGCGCCGGCGATGCGATGGCCCCCCGCGCGACGGCGCGCGGCCTCTATCGCGGCATTGATCGGAGCGCATCGGAGAAGGGGATGGTGCCGGCTGCAGGGATCGAACCCGCGGCCCCCTGATTACAAATCAGGTGCTCTACCATCTGAGCTAAGCCGGCTATCCGGCTTGCGCCCTAACCTCAAACGTGCCCGCCCTCAAGTGGCGGAGCGGTAGGGCGACTACAAGGCGCCGAAGGTCCAGCCCTCGGTGCGCGCCACCTCTGGGGTGAGGGTGGGCGGGTGCCACAGGTCGCGCTCGCCATGCACGCGGCGCAGCCACGCGGCGGTGAGCAGCGCATCGGACGCATGATCGTCGATCGGGCCGGTGCCGGGGACGGGGGGCGAGCCGAGCGCGGCGAGGGCATCGTTCAGCGCCTCGAAGCTGCGCAGCTTGGTCGCCCCGCCGCGCACGCCGCCGAGCCGTGCCGCCATGGCGGTGTAGATCTCGGTCACGACCGAGCCTTCGGCCGGCAGCGGGTCGACCGGCCATACCGGCACGCGGCCGGCGAGGCGGTGGAGCATCCGCATCCCCGTCAGGCTCGACTTGCCGACCTGTGCCGCGCCCACGAGGTTGAAGTTGCTCACCGGCCGCACGCCCTGCGCGCGCTGGGCGGCTTCGGCGACGCGGAAGCGTCCCTCGCGGGTGACGGCGCCGGGGAGGAGGAAGCGGTCGCCGGTCGCGCCCGCGCCGTGGCGGAAATAGCGCGAGGCCTCGGGGTGGGTGACGAAGCCGCCGGCCTCGCCATGCGGATCGGCGGCGCACAGGCGGTCGATCAGCGCCCACAGCCCGCGCGCGTCGGCGGGCGAGGCGTCCCAGCCGGGGAAGAAGGCGCCGGCATCGGCGTGCGGCAGGCCGATGCCGAGGTCGAGCCCGACCAGCGTCGCTCCGGGCAGATCGCACAGCAGCGCCAGCACTTCGGCGCGCGCCCAGCCTGCCGGGTGGGGCGGGGCGACCAGCACCGGCGGCCCCCCTTCGGCAAGCGCCACCGCAAGCGCGATGCCCTTCTGGCGCGGCCCCCTCGCGCCCGACCAGTCGACGGCGAGGAAATGCGTGAAGCGCCCCGTCATCGCCGGCGCTTTCCCGGCGGCGGCAGCGCGGCGGCCTGTTCGTGCGCCTGGGCGATCATCGCGCGCACCCGTTCGGGATCGGGGCTGTCGAAGCGCACCAGCACCGCCGGATACCCTTCGTAATGCGGGGTCTGCCAGAAGGTCTCCGGCGCGCTCGCCATCAGCATTTCGGCGGTGGCGATGTCGATGTGGAGCACGAAGGAGTTGCCCGGCTCGCGGCCCGTGCCGAGGATCGCGCGGCCGTTCGCCGCCAGCTTCACGGCGGGCTTGCCGTAGCTCGTCGAAAGCTCGGTGCCCGGAAGGGTCAGCGCGAAGTCGCGCGCCGCCTCCCAGCTGTCCAGCGCTGCGCTCATCCCCGCTCGCTCCTCAATTTGTCCCAATAGTCGAGCCGCTTCCTCACCTCGCGCTCGAAGCCGCGTTCCACGGGCACGTAGAACTGCGCCGGTGCCATCCCGTCCGGCCAGTAGTTATCGCCCGAAAAGCCTTCGACCGCGTCATGATCGTAGGTGTAGCCTTCGCCATAGCCGAGGGTCTTCATGAGCTTGGTCGGCGCGTTCAATATGTTGGCCGGCGGGGCGAGGCTGCCGGTCTCCTTGGCCGCCTTCCACGCGGCCTTCTGTGCCATGTAGGCGGCGTTCGATTTGGGCGCGGTGGCGAGGTAGAGGCAGGCCTGCACCAGCGCCAGATCCCCCTCGGGACTGCCCAAGAAGCGGTAGGCCTCCATCGCCGCCATGCATTGCGGGAGCGCCTGAGGATCGGCCATGCCGATATCCTCCACCGCCATGCGCACCAGCCGCCGCGCGAGGAACAGCGGTTCCTCCCCCGCCACCAGCATCCGCGCCAGCCAGTAGAGCGCCGCCTGCGGGTCGCTCCCGCGCACGGATTTGTGGAGCGCGCTGATGAGATTGTAGTGCCCATCGCGGTCCTTGTCGTAGACCGCGACCCGGCGCTGCAAGAAGCTCCCGAGACCCGCAGGGTCGAGGGCCTCCTTCAGCTCTGCCGCATACAATGTCTCGGCCTGCCCCAGCAGGAAGCGCCCGTCTCCGTCGGCCTGCGCGATCAGCGCGGCGCGCGCCTCTGCGGTGAGGGGGAGGGGGCCCTCCAGCCCTTCCGCCTTCGCCAGCAGCGCCCCTAGCGCGGCCTCGTCCAGCCGGTTCAGCACCAGCACCTGCGCGCGGCTGAGGAGCGCGGCGTTCAAGGCAAAGCTCGGGTTCTCGGTGGTCGCCCCCACCAGCGTCACCACCCCGCGCTCGACGAAGGGCAGGAATCCGTCCTGCTGCGCGCGGTTGAAGCGGTGGATTTCGTCCACGAACAGGAGCGTGCGCTTGCCGGCCTTCGCCATCCTCTCGGCCTCGGCGAAGGCCTGCTTCAAGTCCGCCACGCCCGAAAAGACCGCGCTGATCGCGGCATAGCGCATCCCCACGGCATCGGCGAGCAGGCGGGCGATGCTCGTCTTGCCGGTGCCCGGCGGGCCCCACAGGATCATGCTGGCGAGGCGCCCGGCCGCCACCATCCGCCCGATCGCGCCTTCGGGTCCGGTGAGGTGCTCCTGCCCCACCACCTCGGCGAGCGTCCCCGGCCGCAGCCGGTCGGCGAGCGGTGCGTCCTGGGGCGTCACCGCGCGCGCGGCCTCGGGGGCGTCTTGTCCGAACAGGTCAGCCATTCATCGGTCCAGATAGGACATCGGGCGGAAAAGGGAACCGCCGCGCGGTGTCGCACTTGAAACGATAGGTCTGCGATATATCTTTGGCGTATCGCAGACATATTCAAGGAAGACTGACGATGACCTGGAACCGGTATGGCCGCGGCAGCGGCTGGGAGAAATTCGCCGAGACGATGGCGATGATGGCGATGAACGGAAACTTCAACGTCGGCCCCGGTCCCGGGCCGGGCATGAAGATGCGCTGGCGCTATGACAGCGAGGAGGGTGAAGGCGCCGAGGAAGGGCGCGGCGAGCCCGGGCGGCGCGGGCGCCGCGGGCGGATGTTCGGCCAGGGCGAGCTGCGCCTCGCGCTGCTGGCGCTGATCGCGGAGAACCCCTCGCACGGCTACGAGCTCATCAAGGCGATCGAGGAGATGACCGGCGGCGCCTATGCCCCGAGCCCGGGCGCGGTCTATCCCACGCTCCAGCTGCTCGAAGACGAGGGCGCGATCGAGGAGGCCGAGGCCGAGGGCGCCAAGAAGCCCTTCGCCGTCACCGACAAGGGCCGCGAGGAGCTGGAGGAGCGCGAAAGCGAGGTCGCGGGCCTGATGCGCCGCCTCGGCCGCCACGGGGAGCGGACCACCACCGTGCGCTCGCACGACGTGTTCCGGGCGATGGGCAACCTCGGCTCGGTGCTCAGGAACCGTGCGCGGGCGGGCAAGCTCGACGAGCGCACCATCAATGAGATCGTCGACATGATCGACGAGATGGCCAAGCGCATCGAGCGGCTCTGAACGCCCGCATTGCACGCGGCGCAACTTTCGCTATGTTCCTCCCCGTCCGGCGCGGTCCGGGCGGGGAGGCACGCGCATGACGGGACCAAGGCTCGGCCAGCCGCAGACACCCTGGCACCTGTGGGTGGTCGGCGCGGTGACGCTGCTGTTCAACCTGCTCGGCATCACCAGCTACCTGATGACCAAGCTCGATATGCTCGATCAGACCGCCATGACGGCCGAACAGATCGCCTTCATGGAAAGCTATCCCGCCTGGGCGACCGCGTTCTGGGCGCTGGGGGTGTGGGGCGCCTTTGCCGGGTCGGTGCTGCTGCTGTTTCGCTCCCGGATTGCGGTTGCGGCGATGGTCGCGGCCCTGATCGGGCTGGTCGGCGTGACGGTCGCCGAAAGCTTCGTGCTGGACGTGCCGAGCGCGATGCGCACCCCGCTGCCGCTTAAGGCGACGATCTGGCTGGTGACGCTGTACCTGCTCGCCTACACCCGGCGCATGGCTGGCACGGGCGTGCTGCGCTAGATCAGCGCGCCGGGGCGGGCTTGAGGCCGCGCCGTTCCGCGACCAGATCGACGTAGATATCCGCGACCGCCGCATTGATCGCGTCCCAGCCATAGTCGCAGGCGCGCGTCTCGCCTGCCGCGCCGTGGGCCGCGCGCAGCGCCGGGTCGGTGCAATAGGCGGCCAGCGCGTCGGCATAGGCGGCCGCATCGCCCGGCTTGCCGGTGGCCGGCACCAGCCGCCCGGTCACCCCGTCGGCGACGATGCTGGCGCTGCCCGTCGCGCGTGCGGCAACCACCGGCAGGCCGCTCGCCATTGCCTCGAGGGTGACGTTACCGAAAGCTTCGGTGACGGACGGGTTGAAGAACACGTCGCCGCTGGCGAGCGCCTGGCCCAACGCCTCGCCGGTGCGGAAGCCGGCGAAGATCGCACCCGGTAACTGGCCCTCGAACCATTCGCGCGCCGGGCCGTCGCCGATCACCAGCACCTTGTGGGCGATGCCGCGCCGGGTCAGTTCGGCGATGGTCCCGGCGAAGACGTCGAGCCCCTTTTCCATCACCAGCCGCCCGAGGAACACGATCGCCACGTCATCGTCCGCGATGCCGTGTTCGCGCCGCCATTCGCCATCGCGCCGGGCGGAGGAGAAGATCGTGCGGTCCACGCCCCGGCTCCACAGCCCGATGCGGGTGTGCATCCCCGTCGCGCGCAGCTCGTCAATGGTCGATTGCGACGGCGCGACCAGCGCGTCGCAGCGGTTGTAGTAGCGCTTCAGCAGCTTGACGATCAGCGGCTCGAGGAAGCCCGCCCCGTAGTAGCGCGGGTAGGTCTCGAAGCGGGTATGGACGCTGGCGAGCACCGGCAGCCCGCGCGCGCGCGCCCATTTGAGTGCCGCGTGGCCGCCCGGATCGGGCGAGGAGAGGTGGAGGATATCGGGGGCGAAGGCGGCAAGGTCGCGCTCGACCTCGGGGCCGAGGCCCCGCGCGATGCGGTATTCGCCGCGCCCCTTGATGGGGAAGGCGAAGCTCGGCAGGCTGACGAGATCGCCGGTGGGCGGAAAGGCGGGCTCGGGGATGGTCGGCGAATAGACGCGCACCGTCGCGCCGCGCGCGAGCAGCGATCCGACCAGCCGGTTAAGCGCCTGGTTCGCCCCGTCGCGGACGTAGTTGTAATTGCCGCTGAACAGGGCGATGCGAAGATCAGAGATGTCCATGAGGCCGCCCGTTTAGGCGAGACCTGCAAGTTTTGCGAGACCCTTGTGCCCGACCCGAGGGATGAGGGCCGGGTTTCTTCATTGACTTGTCATCCAGCCTCACTACAGCGGCCGACGGGCCACGCGGTCCCAACGCCGCGCGTGCTCTCTGCAAGGAGAGAATACATGACTGACTATGTTCGCGGGCTCGCGCACGAGCCTTCGCTGAAGCCTGAGCGCCCCTTCTTTTCCTCGGGCCCCACGGCAAAATTCCCCGGCTGGTCGCTGGATAAGCTGAAAACCGAATCGCTTGGCCGCTCGCACCGTTCGAGCCTCGGCAAGGCGCGGTTGAAGTATGCGCTCGACCTCTCCCGCGAACTGCTCGGCATTCCCGACGACTACCTGATCGGCATCATGCCCGCCTCGGACACCGGCGCGATCGAGGCTGCCATGTGGTCGATGCTCGATCCCGCGAGGCCGGTGACGGTCGCGGCGTGGGAAAGCTTCGGCAATGTCTGGATCCAGGATGCGGTCAAGCAGCTGAAGCTGCCGAACCTCCAGGTGCTGACCGCGGACTACGGCCAGATCCCCGATCTCACCACCATCCCGCAGCGCAACGACGTGGTGTTCACCTGGAACGGCACGACGAGCGGCGCGAAGATCCCCAACACCGACTGGCTCGAAGCCGGTCGCGAGGGCGTGACCATCAATGACGCCACCAGCGCGATCTTCGCGATGGAGATGGACTGGGCCAAGCTCGATGCCACGACCTATTCGTGGCAGAAGGTGATGGGCAGCGAAGCCCAGCACGGGATGCTGATTTTGAGCCCCAAGGCGGTCGAGCGGATCGAAAGCTACGATCCGGCATGGCCGCTGCCCAAGCTGTTCCGCATGAAGAAGGGCGCCAAGCTCAACCGCGGGATTTTCGAGGGCGAGACGATCAACACCCCCTCGATGCTCGCCACCGAGGATTACATCGCGGCGCTCGAATGGGGCAAGGCGATCGGCGGCCGCAAGGCGCTGATCGAGCGGGCGAACGCCAACGCGAAGATCGTCAAGGACTGGATCGAGGCGACCCCGTGGCTGCGCAACATGGCCAGCGACCCGGCGCTCCAGACCAACACCGGCGTGTGCATGGTCTTCCAGGGCGACTGGTACGAGAGCCTCTCGGACGAGGACAAGGCGGGCGTTCCCAAGAAGATCGTCAAGCTTCTGGAAGAACGCAACGTCGGCTTCGACTTCAACGGCTACCGCGATGCGCCGCCTTCTTTACGCATCTGGTGCGGCTCGACCGTCGAGCAGGAGGATCTGAAGCGCCTGCTGCCGTGGATCGAATGGGCCTACGAGAAGGTCAAGAACGGCTGAGGCCGTCCGCCTGAGTTCAGCGCCTCCCCGGCCGCAGAGCCGGGGCCACGCTTTCCTTTTCCCATGCCCGCCAGCGAAGCGGGGCCCCGGATCAAGTCCGGGGAGACGAGTGGAAGGTATTTGAAATGACCCGTCCCAAAGTTCTCATCAGCGACAAGATGGACCCCAACGCCGCCCGGATCTTCGAGGAGCGCGGTTGCGATGTCGATGTCATCACCGGCGAAACCCCGGAACAGCTCGCCGCGCGCATCCATGAATATGACGGCCTCGCGATCCGGTCTTCGACCAAGGTGACCAAGGCGATCCTCGATGCCGCCCCCCGCCTCAAGGTCATCGGCCGCGCCGGCATCGGGGTGGACAATGTCGACATCCCCTACGCCTCCTCGAAGGGCGTGGTGGTGATGAACACCCCCTTCGGCAATTCGATCACCACCGCCGAGCACGCCATCGCTCTGATGTTCGCGCTCGCCAGGCAGATCCCGGAAGCCAATGCCCAGACCCAGGCGGGCCAGTGGCCCAAGAGCGGGTTCATGGGGGTGGAACTCACCGCCAAGACCCTCGGCCTGATCGGCGCGGGCAACATCGGCTCGATCGTGGCGAGCCGCGCGCTCGGCCTCAGGATGAAAGTCATCGCTTATGATCCCTTCCTCACCGAGGACCGCGCGATCGAACTGGGCATCGAGAAGGTCGATCTCGACACCCTGCTGACCCGCGCCGATTTCGTCACGCTCCACACCCCGCTGACCGAGGAGACCCGCAACATCTTGAGCCGCGAGCGGCTCGAGAACGCCAAGAAGGGCATCCGCATCATCAACTGCGCCCGCGGCGGACTGATCGACGAGGCGGCCTTGAAAGACTGTCTCGAGAGCGGCCAGGTCGCGGGCGCGGCCCTGGACGTGTTCGAGACCGAGCCGCCGGCCGCCGATCACCCGCTGTTCGGCGCGCCCAACTTCATCTGCACCCCGCACCTTGGCGCCAGCACCAATGAAGCGCAGGTCAATGTCGCGTTCCAGGTCGCCGAGCAGATGGCCGATTACCTCGTCAACGGCGGGGTGACCAACGCCCTCAACGTGCCGAGCCTGTCGGCGGAGGAAGCCCCCAAGCTCAAGCCCTACATGGCGCTCGCCGAAAAGCTCGGCAGCCTCGTCGGCCAGCTCGCCCACGGCAACCTGACGCAAATCGGCATCGAACGCGAGGGCGCCGCGGCAGACCTCAACGGCAAGCCGATCACCGCCGCCGTCCTCGCGGGCTTCATGCGCCGCTATTCGGACACGGTGAACATGGTCAACGCGCCCTTCCTCGCCAAGGAGCGCGGGCTCGAGGTCGCAGAAGTCCGCCACCAGCGCGAGGGCGCCTTCAACACCCTCGTGCGCGTCACCGTCGAGACCGCACAGGGGCCGCGCTCGGTTGCGGGCACGCTGTTCGGCACGGAAGCGCCGCGGCTGGTCGAGATCTTCGGCATCGGCATCGAAGCGGACCTTGCGGGCCACATGCTCTACATCGTCAACGACGACAAACCGGGCTTCATCGGCCGCATCGGGACGCTGCTGGGCAGCCATGGCATCAACATCGGCACCTTCAACCTCGGCCGCCGCGCGGCGGGCGGGGAGGCGGTGCTGCTGCTGAGCCTCGACGAGGCGCTGACCCCCGAGGTGATCGCCGAGGCCGAGAAGCTGGAAGGCGTGAAGCTGGTCAAGGCGCTGGCGTTCTGAGATCGGCGCAGGCCCACCCTGCTGCGACGAGCCTCGCCGGCGGCTCGGCAAGTCTCGCTCCTCTCCCGCAAGCGGGAGGGGTAGCCAGCGCCTGAAGCCCCCCTCCCGCTTGCGGGAGGGGGTGATCGGAGGCACGTGACTCCGATGAGGGGTGGGCCCCGCAAGGCAAGCCCCTTCACCCCGCGCCCATACCCCGCTAAGCGCAGCCCCGATGACCAAGCCCAACGATCTCCTCCCCGAAGGCCTCGAGGATCGCCTGCCGCTGGAAGCTGCGCGGATCACGGCGGCGATGCGCGCCGCGCTCGACGTGCTCTTCGCCCACGGCTACGACCGGGTGCGCCCGCCGCTGCTCGAATTCGAGGCCGCGCTGGTGGGGCGGATGGCCGGGGTGACGGTTGGCGAGAGCAGCACCATGTTCCGGCTCGTCGATCCGGCGTCCCTGCGCACCCTCGCGCTGCGCAGCGACATGACCCCGCAGGTGGGGCGTATCGCCTCCACGAGCCTTGCCGCCGCGCCGCGCCCGCTGCGCCTTGCCTATTGCGGCGATACGGTGGTCATCAAGGCAAGCCAGCTCGATCCCGCGCGCGAGCGGCTGCAACTGGGCGCCGAGCTGATCGGCGCGGATTCGGTCGCGGCGGCGAGCGAGGCGGTGATGCTCGCGATCGAGGCGCTGAAGGCCGCGGGGCTGACCGGCATCGCGGTCGATTTCACCCTTCCGGACCTCGTCGACACGCTGGCCGGAGTCGATGGTCTTGGGCCATTCCCTCTTGCCCCCGAACAGATCGAGGGTGTCCGGCGCGAGCTCGACACCAAGGACGCGGGCGGCCTCAAGGCGGCGGGTGGGGCGGCCTATCTGCCGCTGCTCTATGCCACCGGGCCGCTCGAGGGGGCTCTGCGCAAGCTTCGGGAGGTGGATGCGGGCGGGGCGCTCAAGTCGCGGCTCGATGCCCTCGAAGCGATCGCTGCGCAGATCGGCGATGCGGCAACGATCACCCTCGACCCGACCGAACGCCATGGCTTCGAATACCAGTCGTGGTTCGGCTTCACGCTCTATGCCGAGGGCCTGCGCCGGGCGGCGGGGCGGGGCGGGACCTACCGGATCGCCGGGAGCGAGGAGCCCGCGACCGGCTTCACCCTCTATCTCGACCGCCTCGCCGATGCCGCGCCTCAGCCCGAGCCGGTGCGGATGGTGTACCTGCCCGCGGGCCACGACCGCGCGGCGGCCGCTGCGCTGCGCTTCGAGGGCTGGCGCACGCTCGCGCAGTTGTCGCCGGACGAGGACCCGAGGACGCTCGGCTGCGGCTATGTGCTGACAGGCGCGGAGCCGGTCGCGCTCTGACCTGCGACGCGGCGCCTCAGGCGAACAGCGCTGCGCCGATGTCCCTGCCGCCCCAATACCCGATCCGGAAGGCCGCAAGGCCGATGGCGACGATCAGCGAGCCGATCATCAGGTCGCGCGCGGTGATCGCGGCATCCGGGGCGGGGTCCTTGTCGTGCGGCATCGGCATCCTTTCGCGCGGCAAATTACGGCCTCTGTGGGCTGGGATCGTGCAAAACCGGGAGGCCATGTCAAGCGACGGGTCTGGGGCCGTCGGACGCGTCTGGCGCTGTCGCCGGCGGCTCAGGACGTGCCGAACACCTTGCGCAGCCACGCGTCCATGACGGGGGTGGCGGGGTAATCGGGCTCGCCCAGCTTGCGGTTGATCTCGGCATGGCCCCTCAGCCCCTCGCCCGGGAAGCCCGCGATCTCGACCTGCGTCCCGCCGCGCTTCAGTGCCTCGGCGAGGGCCTTGGCCTGTGCGGTGCCATCGGGGCGCTGGACGTGGAGGAGGAGGAAGGCGGGCGCATTGGGCGCGGCGGCGTGATGGGTAGGCGAAAGCGCCTTCTGCCGCGCCGGATCGGTGCCGAAGGCCTGGGCGTAGGTTTCGCCCATCAGCGGCGCGCCGATCTCGACCTGCCGCGGCACGTCGTAGGCCGCGCCGTCGTTGGGCATGACCCCGCGAAGGTCCGCGAAGGAGAGGCCCGCCCCCTTGAGGTAACGCTCGTCGGTCCCGACCAGCGCGACGAGGTGGGCGCCGGCCGAGTGCCCGGTCAGCACCACGCGGCTCCTGTCGATGCCGAGTGCGTCGGCGCGTTTCAACACGTAGGCGAGCGCGGCAGCGACATCGGCAGCCTGCTCCTCGACGGTATTCTTCGGCACCAGCCGATAGTCGATCGAAGCGAAGGCGTAGCCCTGCGCGACGAGGTGCGCCGGGAGCGCGCGGCTCACCGCATTATCCTTGGAGCCGCGCTTCCATCCCCCGCCGTGGACGAACAGGACGAGCGGCGCCTTTGCCGCCCCGGAAGGCACCCACAGGTCGAGCCCCTGGAGGCTGTCGGGCCCGTAGGCGAGGGTTTGCGGTGCCGGGGCGGCGGTCGCTGTGCCGCGCGGGGCAGCATCGCCGC
>NZ_JAPFGY010000016.1 GCF_026586795.1 Erythrobacter sp. WG | reverse complement strand
CACCCGCGCCGCCTCCCGCACCGACGGGCGTGCCCGCGACCGAAGTGGCCGCGCTCCTCGCCGAGCGTGACGCGCGCACCGCCGAGCTCGAGGCGGCGATCAGCGAATTGCAGGCCGCAGGCCTCGGCCGTCCCGCCGATGACGGCGCGGCCGTCTCGCCCGCCGAGGCAGCTGCCGCCGAGGCCCGGCTTGCCGCTGCGCTGGAGCGCATCGAGGCGCGGCTCGAGGAGCACGAGCAGTCCTTCCGCCACGTGCTCACCATGCTGATCGAATGGCTCGAGGAAGACCCGTCGCGCAGGGCCGCGTGACGATGAACGCAAGCTTCCACCTGCCGCCCCACGATCCAGCCCGGCTCGTCAACGGCCTGTCGGTCGATGTCGAGGACTGGTTCCAGGTCGGCGCTTTCGAGAACGTCATCGCCCGGGACGCGTGGGATACGCTCAAGACCCGCGTCGAGGACAATGTCCACCGCGTCATCGACCTCTTCGCCGAGGCGGACGTCAAGGCGACCTTCTTCACGTTGGGCTGGGTGGCGGGCCGCCATCCGGCGATGATCCGCCGCATCGTGGATGCCGGGCACGAGATCGCTAGCCACGGCTATGACCACGCCCGGGTATTCACCTTCACGCCCGCCGAATTCGCCGAGGACATCGCCAGGGCACGCGCGATCATCGAGGATTGCGCCGGCGTGGCGGTCACCGGCTACCGCGCGCCGAGCTTCTCGATCGACCACCGCACGCCCTGGGCCTTCGATATCCTCGCAGAGCAGGGCTATGCCTATTCCTCGAGCGTCGCGCCGGTGGTTCACGACCACTACGGCTGGCCCGAGGCGCCGCGCTTCGCCTTCCGCCCCCTTGCCGACTCGCCCCTGATCGAGATCCCGGTGACCACGGCGATGCTGGGCGGGCGCCGCGTCGCGGCGGGTGGCGGGGGCTTCTTTCGGGTGCTGCCCTATGCCTTCTCGCGCTGGGCGATCCGGCAGGTGAACCGCGAGGAGGCGCGCCCGGCGGTGTTCTATTTCCACCCGTGGGAGGTCGATCCCGACCAGCCGCGCGTCGGCCATGCCCCGGTGCGCTCGCGCCTCAGGCATTACACCGGGCTCGCCCGCATGGCGGGCAAGCTGCGCGAGCTGGTGGGCGAATTCGCCTGGGGACGGATGGACGATCTCGCCGCGATCGAGGCGCTGCGGACGGTCGATTTCGCGGGTTGCTCAGAGGTCGTCGCATGAACGCGCCCGTCAAGGCCGCGACCGGCGTGCGGCGCGCCGATCTCGCCGATCCGGGCGAGCGCGCGCGCATCGAGGGCTTCGTCGCCGAAATGGGCGCGAGCCTGTTCCACCGCCCGGCCTGGCTGATGGCGGTCGAGGCCGGCACCGGCCAGCGCGCCGAGGGTCTCGTCGCCGAGCGCATGGGCACGCTGACCGGCTGGCTGCCGCTCACAGCGGTGCGCTCGGCGCTGTTCGGCAAGGCGCTGGTCTCGAGCGGCTTCGGGGTGGGGGGCGGCCTCCTCGCCTGCGGCGAAGAGGCCGCGCAGGCGCTGGCCGAGGGCGCTCAGGGCTACGCCCTTCGCGCCCGGTTTCCTGGGATCGAGCTGCGCGGCGGCCCGGTGCCGCAGGGCTGGGCGAGCTGGTCCGACAAGCATTGCGGCTTCGAACGCGCGCTCGCGGCCGACGACGAGGCCGAGCTGCTGGCGATCCCGCGGAAGGCCCGCGCCGAGGTGAGGAAGGGCCTGGGGCTGGGCCACCGGGTGACGGTGGGGCGGGGGCCGGGCGATCTTGCCGCGCACTATGCCTGCTATGCACAGAGCGTGCGCAATCTCGGCACGCCGGTCTTCCCGCGCGCCCTGTTCCGCGCGATGCTCGCGGCCTTTCCGGACAATAGCGACATTCTCACCGTCTGGTCGGACAAGACCCCGCTGGCGAGCGTCCTCAGCTTCTACCATGGCGGCGCGGTCATGCCCTTCTGGGGCGGCGGCACCTTCGCCGCGCGCGCCGCGCGGGCCAACGAGGTGATGTATTACGAGCTGATGCTCCACGCGCGCCGCCAAGGGATGGCCCGCTTCGATTTCGGCCGCTCCAAGACCGGGAGCGGACCTTACGCCTTCAAGAAGAACTGGGGCTTCTTCCCCGAGCCGCTGACCTATGCCGCCTGGACCGCGCCCGGCACACGCCAGCGCAACATCGACCCCACCGATGCCGGCTACAGCCGCAAGATCGAGGCCTGGAAGAAGCTGCCGCTGCCGCTCGCCAATGCGCTCGGCCCGTGGATCGCGCGCGGGCTCGCCTGATGGGCGGCATCCTGTTCCTTGCCCACCGCGTCCCCTTTCCACCCGACCGGGGCGACCGGATCCGCGCGCATCACCTGCTGAAGGCGCTGGCGCGGCTCGGGCCGGTCCATGTCGGCTGCTTCGCGGCGGAGGACGGCGTGGGGGAGGGGGCGCTCGCCGCTCTCGCGGCATCGCACCATGTCGCGGCGCGCACCAAGCCGCTGCCGCTTGCCGGCCTCGAGGCGGTGCTGGCGGGTAAGCCGGTCAGCCTCACCGCCTTCCACAGCCGCGCGCTCGAGGCGTGGGTGCGCCGCACGATCGCTGAGCACCGGATCGAGGCGATCGTCGTCTTCTCCGGGCAGATGGGGCAATATGTGCCCGACGACTTCACCGGCCCGGTGATCGTCGACCTGTGCGACGTCGACAGCGCCAAGTTCGCCTCCTACGCTGCCGCCGGCGAGCGGGTGTGGCTCAACGCCCGCGAGGCGCGGCTGCTGGGGCGCGAGGAGGAGCGGCTGGGGCGGCGGGCCGATGCGACGATCCTCATCTCCGAGGCCGAGGCGGCGCTCTACCGCTCGCGTCTGACCGATCCGGCGGCGGTCCGCATCGAAGTCATGGGCAACGGCATTGACGCAGCCTTCTTCGATCCTGCCGCAACCGCCCCGCACCCCGATCTGGCCGCGCGCCCCGGCCCGCATTTCGTCTTCACCGGGCAGATGGACTACCGCCCGAACGAGCAGGCGGCGCTGTGGGTGATCGAGGCGCTTCTGCCGGTGCTGCGCGCCCGGCTGCCGCAGGCGACCTTCCACGTCGTCGGCCGCAGCCCGACTTCGCGGCTGATGGCGCATGATGGCGCGCCCGGCGTGCGCGTGTGGGGCGCGGTCGCGGACGTGCGCCCCTTCCTCGCCGCTGCCGACGCCGTGCTCGCCCCGCTGCTGATCGCGCGCGGGGTGCAGAACAAGGTCCTGGAGGCGATGGCGATGGCGCGGCCCGTGGTGCTGACGCCCGAGGCCGCCACCGGCATCGCCGCCGAGGACGGTGCGCAGTGGCTGGTCTGCCCGCCCGACCCGGCGGCGATGGCGGCGCGGATCGAACTGCTCCTGAGCGATCCCGAGGCCGTCACCCGCCTCGGCGGGGCGGCGCGCCGTTTCGTGCTGGGCCACCACGACTGGGAGGCGATGCTGAGCCCGCTGGCCGGGCTGCTCGGTGCGCCGCAGGACGGCCGTCGCCATGCCGCCTGAGGCCGCCGCACTTCCCGCGGCGCGGCACGCGGCGCTGCCCGCTGCCTGGCGCGCGCCGCTTGCGGGGCTCGCGCTTGGGGTACTCGCGCTGGTCGCCGTCACCGCCGGGGCGTGGGGCGCGATGCTCCACCAGTGGTGGAACATCGACACCTACAACCACCTGCTGCTCGTCCCCTTCATCATCGCCTGGCTGGTCGGCCTGAAGGCGCGCGAACTTGCCGCGCTGAGCCCGCAGCCCTTCTGGCCCGCGCTCGGCGCTGTGGCGGCGGGACTCGCGCTGTGGCGGGCGGGCGAGGCGCTCGGCGTCAATCTCCTCGCCCAGGCGGGAGCGGTGGGCGCGGTGCAGGCGGCGGTCGTCACCGTCATCGGCCTGCGCGCCAGCCTCGTGCTGGCCGTGCCGCTGGCCTTCGCTGCCTTCCTCGTGCCCTTCGGCGACGAGATCATCCCCCCGCTCCAGGCAATCACCGCCGACATCGCCATCGCGCTCGTCCACTTCGCCGGAGTGCCGGCGCGGATCGAGGGGATCCACATCCACACCCCGGCGGGGCTGTTCATCGTCGCCGAGGCGTGCTCGGGCGTGAAGTTCCTGATCGCGATGGTGGCGCTTGGCGTGCTGGTCTGCGCCACCCGCCTGCGCCGCTGGACCACCCGCGCGGCTTTCATTGCGGCCTGCGTCATCGTGCCGATCCTCGCCAACGGGGTGCGCGCCTTCGCCACGATCTATGTCGCGCAGTTCGTCGGCGCCGAGCGGGCCACTGGTTTCGACCACATCGTCTATGGCTGGGTGTTCTTCGCCATCGTCCTTGCCATCCTGCTCGGCGCGGCGTGGCGCTTCGTCGAGCGCGAGCCGGAGAGCCACGGCTGGCCGCCCGAGACGATCGCCGGCTGGGCCTGGCTCACCCGCGCCGAGGCCTTGCGCGTCTCGCCCGGCAGGGCGGCGGGTGCGATCGTCGCGATGGCGGGCGTTGCCGCGCTGACCATGCTCCTCTAGGCCCATCCAGCGATGTGCGGGATTGCCGGGATCTTCCATGCCGAAACCCCCAAGCCGGTCGATCCCGCGCGGATCGCCCGGATGACCGACGCGCTCGCGCATCGCGGGCCCGACGGGTCGGGCGTGTGGACCAATCAGGGCGTGGGGCTCGGCCACCGGCGTCTCTCGATCATCGACATCGCCGGGTCCCCCCAGCCGATGCATTCGGCCGACGGGCGCGCGGTGATCGTCTTCAACGGCGAGATCTACAACTTCCGCGAGCTGCGCCGCGAACTGGAGCAGGCGGGCTTCACCTTCCGCACGAGCGGGGACACCGAGGTGATCCTCGCGGCGTGGCAGAAGTGGGGGCCAGACTGCCTGTCGCGCCTCGACGGGATGTTCGCCTTTGCGATCTTCGACATCGCCACCCGCCGGCTGTTCCTGGCGCGCGACCGCTTCGGGGTGAAGCCACTGTTCTTGGCCCACCTTTCCGACGGGAGCATCGCCTTCGCCTCGGAGCTGAAGGGCCTCCTTGCCCACCCGCTGCTGCGCCGCCGGGTGAACCCGCAGGCAATCGAGGCCTACATGGCGTGGGGCTATGTGCCCGACACGCATTCGATCCTCGCCGGGGTCGAGAAGCTCCCCGCCGGCCACTTCTGGCTGATGGAGCAGGGCCGCGCCCCCGGCCGTCCGCAGCGCTGGTGGGACATATCCTTCGCCGAGCGCGAGCGCGGGAGCGAGGCCGATCTTTCCGCCCAGCTCGTCCACCTGCTGCGCGAGGGCGTGCGCTCTCGCATGGTCGCCGACGTGCCGCTCGGCGCGTTCCTGTCGGGAGGCGTGGACTCCTCGGGCGTGGTCGCCCTCATGGCCGAGGCTTCGCACAAGCCGGTCCAGACCTGCTCGATCGGCTTCGATGTCGCGGCCTATGACGAGACCTCCTACGCCCGTCAGGTGGCGGCGAAGTTCGGGGCGGACCATCAGGAGCGGATCGTCGCCACCGATGATTTCGCCGCCATCGATGCCCTTGCCGCGATGTTCGACGAGCCCTTCGCCGATGCCTCGGCGCTGCCCACCTGGCGCGTGTGCCAGCTGGCGCGCGAGCGGGTGACGGTGGCGCTCTCGGGCGACGGGGCGGACGAGGCCTTTGCCGGATACCGCCGCCAGGTGTTCCACCACCACGAGGAGCGGGCCCGCGGCATTCTGCCGGCGGGTCTGCGTGCCCCGCTGTTCGGCGCGCTGGGCCGCGCCTGGCCCAAGGCCGACTGGGCCCCGCGCCCCCTGCGCGCCAAGGCGACCCTGCTCGCGCTCGCCGAGAGCGGGGAGGAGGGCTACGCCCGCGGCCTCTCGGTGACCCTGCCGGACGCTCGCCGGGCGCTATACGCGGAGAGCTTTGCCGCCAGCCTCGACGGCTTCCGCGCCGAAAACGAGCTGATCGCCCTGATGCGCTCGGCGCCGGGTCGCTCTGGCCTTGACCGCGCGCAATATGCCGATCTTACCTTCTGGATGCCCGGCGACATCCTCACCAAGGTGGACCGCACCAGCATGGCGGTGAGCCTCGAAGCGCGGGAGCCGCTGCTCGATCACCGGCTTGTGGAGTTCGCCGCGCGCCTGCCCGAGGGGATGCGGGTGCAGGGGGGCATCGGCAAGTATCTGCTGAAGAAGACGCTCGAACGCTATCTGCCCCACGACATCCTCTACCGGCCCAAACAGGGTTTCGTGACGCCGATCGCCGAATGGCTGAGGGGGCCGCTCGCTGACGCTTCGCGGGGGATTGCTTCGGGCAGTCTGGCGCAGACGGGGTTCTTCGATGCGAAAGCGATCGCGGCCATGGCCGAGGCGCATATCGGTGGACGCGCGGATCATTCGCGGACCTTGTGGCAGCTGCTGATGCTTGAGAAGTCGCTGGGGCGGCTCGGGGTGAGCGCCTAATCTTCCTTCCCGTGGCCCAGCGCCATGTAGTCGGCGCTCTGCATCTCGTTCAGGCGGCTGACCGTCCGCTCGAACTCGAAAGCGCCGTCGCCGGCCTGATAGAGGTCTTCCGGCAGCGCCGCGGCGGTGACGAACAGCTTCACGCGGTGCTCGTAGAGCGCGTCGATCAGCTTTGTGAAGCGGATCGCTTCGTTGCGGTTCTCCGGCCCCATTTTCGGAATGCCGACGAGAATGACGGTGTGGAACGCCCGCGCCACCGCGAGGTAATCCGCCGCGCCGCGGTTTTCTGCGCACAGCTTCTTGAAGCTGAACACGCCGACGCCCTTGAGGCATTTAGGAACGTGGAGCGTGCGTCCGCCCCCAAGATCGAGCTCGCCCGACGGCACGTTGGCCGCATCTTCGGGGGCGAAGTCGGTGAGGCGGAAGAACGCCTCGCGAACCTGTTCGGTCGCGGCCTCGCCGAGGGGCGCGTGCCACATCGCGAGGCTGCCGATCCGGTCCAGCCGGTAGTCGGTCGGGCCGTTGAGGCTCAGCACCTCCATGCGCGCCTCGACGAGGTCGATGAAGGGCAGGAACAGCGAGCGGTTGAGGCCGTCCTTGTAGAGATCGCGTGGGGGCCGATTGGAGGTGGTGACGATCACCGTGCCCGCCGCCATAAGCGCCGTGAAGAACCGGCCCATGATCGCGGCATCGGCGGTGTTGGTGACGACCATCTCGTCGAAGGCCAGGCACCGCACCTCTTCGGCCATGTCCTCCGCCACCGCGATCAGCGGATCGGCGCGCTGGGCCTTGCGCGCGTCGGTCACGCGCCGGTCGAGATCGAGCATGAAGGCGTGGAAGTGGACCCGGCGCTTTTTCGCGAGCGCGAGCGTGTCGACGAACAGGTCCATCAGCATCGACTTGCCGCGCCCGACGCCGCCCCACAGGTAGAGGCCGCGCGGCGGCTCGGGCTTCCTGCCGAAGAGCTTGCCAAGGAAGCCGCCCGATGGCGCCTCGGCCTCCAGCGCGTCCTGAAGCGCTGCCAGTCGCTCCGCGGCCGCGCGCTGATCGGGGTCGGCGCGCAGCTCTCCGCTGGCGATCAGCGCGTCATAGCGGGCGAGGAGGCCCGGCACGTCAGCCGCGCGGCAGCATCTTGCGCACGATGCCGGAGAAGCTGGCGACGGTCTCGTCCTCCTGCACCACCATCCCGCGCACGAAGACCAGCTTGCCGGTCTCGCGCACGATCTCGGTCACGGCATCGAGCGGCCGCTTGGGATCGCCGCCGCCCACGAACTGCGTCGAAAGTTCGAGTGTCACCGACGGGCCGGCATTGCCGGTGCCGATCGTGTGCATCGTCACAAACAGCGAGATGTCGATCAGCGACAGGATGATCGCGCCGTGGATGACGCCCGACAGGTTTTCGTGGCGGCGCTCGGGGAACATCCTGAGGCGCGCCTTGCCGTCGGCATCCACGCGGGTGATGAGCTTGCCCATCACCGCGCCGTTGAACAGCGTCTCGTCCTTGAGGTTCCAGTGCCGCCAGCCCGGGTTTGCCGGGTCCGGCCCGTGTTCGAAAACGTCGTCCTTCAGCGCCACAATATCAGATCGCGCGCTCGGCCAGCATCTTCTTGGTTTCGGCGATCGCCTTGGCGGGCGAGAGGCCCTTGGGGCACACGTTCGCGCAGTTCATGATGGTGTGGCAGCGATAGAGGCGGAAGGGGTCCTCGAGATCGTCGAGCCGCTCGCCGGTCATCTCGTCGCGGCTGTCGGCCAGCCAGCGGTAAGCCTGGAGCAGGATCGCGGGCCCAAGGAACTTGTCCGAGTTCCACCAGTAGCTCGGGCACGAGGTCGAGCAGCAGGCGCACAGGATGCACTCGTAGAGCCCGTCGAGCTTCTCGCGCTGTTCGGGCGATTGCAGCCGCTCCTTGCCCGAAGGCGTGGTGCTGACGGTCTGGAGCCAGGGGCGGATCGAGGCGTATTGCGCGTAGAAGTGCGTGAAGTCGGGCACGAGGTCCTTGATCACGTCCATGTGCGGCAGCGGGGTGATGCGGATCTCGCCCTTCAGGTCCTCGATCGCGGTGGTGCAGGCGAGCGCGTTCTTACCGTTGATGTTCATCGAGCACGACCCGCAAATCCCCTCGCGGCACGAGCGGCGGAAGGTGAGGGTGGGATCGACCTCGTTCTTGATCTTGAACAGGGCGTCCAAAACCATCGGCCCGCACTGGTCGAGGTCGAGCTCGAACTTGTCGTAGCGCGGGTTCTGGCCGCTGTCGGGATCGTAGCGGTAGATCTTGAACGACTTCACCCGGCCACCCTGGGCCTTGTGGACCTGGCCATCATTGCGGATCTTGGAATTCTTGGGGAGAGTGAAGGTTGCCATTGCTGATCCCGGTTTTCGCGTGTCGCCCTACTTAGCGGCATTGCCGGAGGGCGCAAGCGCGGGCGGCCTGTCAAGTGTTGCAGGGTTTCGCACAGGCGTTGACCCCCGCGTCATGCGGGGAACCAAGCCCAGGCCTCGCGCGCTTGGCCCGCATGGTGGAACCGGAACGGGTGGAAGCGTGGCCGCGCAGCGCGGCGGTGTTCGGCGCGAGCGGCGGCATCGGCTGCGCTCTGTGCGAGGGCCTGGCGGCGCGTGGCTGCGCGCGGCTCTACGCAGGCTCGCGCCGGGGCGGGGGGCTGGGCCTCGCGGGGGAGGTGCCCTTCGCCTTCGATCTCACCGACGAGGCGAGCATCGCTGCCGCCGCCGAGCTGATGCGAGGAGAGCCGCCCGAATGGATCATCGTCGCCACCGGCGTGCTGACGCTCGCTGACGGCACGGGGCCGGAGCGCAGCTACAGGCGGCTCGATGCGGCGGCAATGGCGCAGGTCTTCGCATTGAACGCCATCGGCCCGGCGCTGATCGCCAAGCACTGCCTTGCGCTGATGCCGCGCGCCCGGGCCTTCACCTTCGCGGCGCTCTCGGCGCGGGTGGGCTCGATCTCGGACAACCGGCTCGGCGGATGGCATTCCTACCGCGCGAGCAAGGCGGCGCTCAATATGCTGCTCAGGAACCTTGCGATCGAGATGGCGCGCACCCATCCCGAAGCCGTGGTCGTGGGCCTCCATCCGGGAACGGTCGACAGCGCCTTGTCGCAGCCCTTCCAGTCGGGCCTGCGCGAGGGGCAGTTGACGCAGCCCGGGGATGCCGCGGCGAACCTGCTCGGTGTGCTGGCAGGCCTTACCCCGGCGCAATCTGGACGGGTGTTCGACTTTCGCGGCGACGAGGTCCTGCCCTAGTCGAAAATCCCGACGGCGAGCTCGGCCCAGACCGCGAGGAACACGATCACCGCAAGCCCAACCCCGGCGATGCGCGACAGGGGCGTGCCGAGCCAGCGCAGCGCGGCCTCGACCCCGAGGCACAATCCGGCGAGGAGCGCGGCGGCCATGGCGAAATCGCCCGGTCCCCAGTCGACTTCGCGAGTGACGAGCATCGCCGCGGCCGGGACCAGCAGCAGGCCGGCCGCCGCGACCCAGAGGCGCGGGTGGAAACGCGGGGCAGGGGGCGGCGCGGCGCGGGATGTGAGGTCCATGCGCCAAGGTAACATCCTGGCCTGGCGCGGCGAAGCCGAATTCGACAAGCGACGTTGGAAGCGCCCCGGTGTTGCGCTATGCGTGCCGACGGAGGGGGCGGACATATGGGGCTGAGCGGCTGGTACGAGGCGAACGTCATGCCGCGGCTCATCACCTGCGCCTGTTCGCAGGGTCAGGTGATGAAGCGCCGTGCGGCGGTGGTGCCGCTGGCGCGCGGCGATGTCTTCGAGCTTGGCTGCGGCGGCGGGATCAACCAGGCTTTCTATGACCGTGCGGCGATCACGTCCTATGCCGGCATCGACCCGCACGAGGGCCTGCTTGACGAAGCGCGCGCCGCCGCGCGGCAAAAGGGCTGGCAAGCGGACATGCGGCAGGCCTGGGGCGAGGCCATTCCCTTCCCGGACGAGGGCTTCGACTGCGTGGTGTGCACCTTCACCCTCTGCTCGGTCGAGGACCCCGGTCAGGTCATGCGCGAGGTGCGCCGCATCCTGCGGCCCGGTGGCGGGGTGCTGTTCCTCGAGCACGGCCGCGCGCCCGACCCGCAAGTGCAGCGCTGGCAGGGACGGATCGAGCCCGTGTGGAAACGCCTCGCGGGCGGCTGCCATCTGACCCGGCCAATCGCCGCAGCGCTGACGGCGGCGGGCTTCGCCGTCGAGTCGTGTGCCTCGGGCTACACGCCCAAGGCGCCGCGCTTTGCCGGATGGATGGAGTGGGGAGTCGCGCGCAAGCGGGACTGAGGCCGACGCAGGCCGATCTCCCGCCGGCGGGAGGGCGGTGAAGGGCGCGGGCCAGATGCAAGGAAAAGGGCGGATAGATCGCTCTACCCGCCCTTGCCCCTTCATGATGTCGCTGCGGCCTATTCGCCGAAGGTGCGCTGCCACCAGCCGCGGCGCGGCTTGGCCTCGGGTTCGGGTGCTGCGTCTGCGGCAGGGGCGTCCTGCTGCGGCGCGCTGTCCTCGGCCATGGCTTCGGCGGTCTGCGGGGCATCGTCCGGTCCGGCGATCACCGCCATGTCCTCGGCGACCTGCTGCGAGACAGCCTCGGCGGCCTCGCTGGCCGCGGCCTTCGCCTTGCGCGGGGCACGCTTGCGCTTGGGTTTTTCGGCCGGGGCCTCCGCATCCGCCGGTGCGGAATCCGCGTCGGCGGCAGCGGCGGCGAGTTCGGGCGCGAGTTCGGCGGGTGCCTCCTCGGCTGCGACCGGCGCGGCCTCCTTCTTCTTGCGCGGCGCGCGGACGCGCTTGGGCTTGGCAGGCGGCACGTCCTCGGCCGGTGCTTCGGCTTCGCCTTCGGGCTCGGCGGGAAGCGCGGGGGCTTCGGCAGCAATCAGGTCCGCAGCCTCGGGCGCCGGCTGCGAGTCGGCATCGGCCTCCTCGCCGCGCGGCAGGCTCTCGTCCGCATCGCCCTGCGGTTCGACCTCGCCATCCTCACGGCGCTTGCGCCCGCGACCGCCCCGGCGGCGGCGCTTCTTCGGGCGGTTTTCGCCCTCGTCGGTGCCGCTGTCGTCGCGGATCGCGGCCTCGTCACCGATCTCGGCGTCGCTGTCGCGCTCGCCCTCGGCGTCCCGCTCGTCGCCGTTCTCGCCTTCGGCGCCATCCTCGCGGTCGCGATTGCGATTGCGGCCGCCGCGCCGACGCCGGCGCTTCTTCTTGCGACCGTTGCCTTCGTCATGGGCATCCTCGCCATCGCCGCGCTCGGACCGCTCGCGACGCGGCTGGCGCGCCTCGCGATCCTCGGCCTCGTCCTCGGCGAAGTCCTCGTCGTCCTCCTCGGGGAGGTCGGCATCGTCCTCATCGTCGACGATCGGCTCGAACTTGGGCGCGTGGAGCGGGCGGGGCCCGGCGCTCGAGACGCTCATCTTCGCGCCTTCCTGCTCGCCTTCCGGCACCACCTCGACCGAAACGCCGTAGCGCTGCTCGATCTCGACGAGATCGGCGCGCTTTTCGTTGAGGAGGTAGATCGCCGCCTCGGTGCTCGCGCCGAGACGAATGATCGTCCCCTTGCCCTTGGCCGCCTCGTCCTCGATCAGGCGCAGCGCCGAGAGGCCCGCCGAGGAGGCGGTGCGCACGAGGCCGGTGCCGTCGCAATGGGGGCAGGGGCGGGTGGTCGCTTCGAGCACGCCGGTGCGCAGGCGCTGGCGGCTCATTTCCATCAGGCCGAACGAGCTGATCCGGCCGACCTGGATGCGCGCACGATCGTTCTTCAGCGCCTCCTTCACCGCCTTCTCGACCTTGCGGACGTTGGAGGGGTACTCCATGTCGATGAAGTCGATGACGACGAGGCCAGCCATGTCGCGCAGACGCAGCTGGCGGGCGATCTCCCGCGCCGCTTCGAGGTTGGTGTGGAGCGCGGTCGCCTCGATCCCGTGCTCCTTGGTGGAGCGGCCGGAGTTGATGTCGATCGACACCAGCGCCTCGGTCGGGTTGATGATGAGGTAGCCGCCGGATTTCAGCTGCACCATCGGGTCGTACATCGCGCGCAGCTGGTCTTCGGCGCCATAGCGCTGGAACAGCGGCACGGGATCGGAATAGGCCTTCACCCGCCGCGCGTGGCTGGGCATGAGGAGCTTCATGAAGGCCTTGGCCGACTTGTAGCCTTCCTCGCCCTCGACGACGACTTCCTCGATTTCCTTGTTGTAGATGTCGCGGATCGCGCGCTTGATGAGGTCGCTGTCGGAGTGGATCAGCGCGGGCGCGACCGAGGCGAGGGTCTTCTCGCGGATCTCGTCCCAGACGCGGGCGAGGTAATCGAAGTCGCGCTTGATCTCGGGCTTGGTGCGGCTCATGCCGGCGGTGCGGACGATGAGACCCATGGTCTTGGGGAGCTTCAGGTCCAAGACCATTTCCTTCAACCGCTTGCGATCGCTGGTCGAGCTGATCTTGCGGCTGATCCCGCCGCCGTGCGACGAGTTGGGCATGAGCACGGTGTAGCGGCCCGCGAGGCTGAGATAGGTGGTCAGCGCCGCGCCCTTGTTGCCGCGCTCTTCCTTGACGACCTGGACGAGCAGCACCTGGCGGCGCTGGATGACGTCCTGAATCTTGTAGCGGCGGCGCAGCGCCATGCGCTTGGCGCGCACTTCGTCGACCTGCTTGGCGCGGCTGCGGCCCTTGCCGTCACCGCCCTTGTCACCCTTGCCCTGACGGCGACGACCGCGACCACGGCCGCGACGTTCCTCAGCCCCTTCGCGGTCTTCGGACGCTTCTTCGCTGTCGCCGTTGTCCTCGTCCGGGGATTCCTCGTCGTCCGAAGCGCCACCCTCGATGGTGGCGACCTCGTCCTTGTCGGAGGTGTCGACTTCCTCGACGCCGTTTTCGGCAAAGTCCTCGGCGAGCGCTTCGCCGCTGTCGTCCTCGGCGTCATATTCGGCGCCGGGCGCGATGCCCTCGGCCTCTTCCTCGGCGCGCAGGCGTTCTTCTTCCTCGGCGGCCTCGGCCTCCTCGGCCAGAAGCGCGTCGCGGTCGGCCTTGGGGATCTGGTAGTAGTCGGGGTGGATTTCGCTGAAGGCGAGGAACCCGTGGCGATTGCCCCCGAAGTCGACGAAAGCCGCCTGCAGCGAGGGCTCGACCCGGGTTACCTTGGCGAGATAGATATTGCCCTTGATCTGCTTGTGTTCGGCAGATTCAAAGTCGAATTCCTCAATCCGGTTGCCTTGCAGAACCGCCACCCGGGTTTCTTCCGGGTGGCGCGCATCGATGAGCATGCGCGTTGCCATTGAATAGTCTCCATGCGCCCGGCCTTGCCCGCGTGTGCGGACGGTGGGGGCGCGCATATTGTGATGGACCGGCCGGCCCGAAAGCGATGCCGGAAGGGGAAATCGCGCTGCGAGGGCCGATGGCGCTCAGCGCGAAGCTCGTGTCTGCAGCGACGCACGTGCGGCGCATTGCCGCGTCCTGACCCGCAATGGCGAGCACGCGTTGGTCACGCATCCTGCTCGCCTGTCGGGAAAAACGTATCGTCACTGCATCAACCTGTACTGGACCGGGAAGCGGAAAAAGGAGTGTGCCCCGGCGCAAGAGGCAAGCCGGAGGGGCGCATCGCGCCTCAGGGCAGCCTCCATGGGGCCATCGCTAGCACTGTGGGGCAAACCCCGCAACTCTCTTGCGTTTCCTTCGGGCGAGAACGTAAGCCGCACGGACGATGAGTTACCGCACCCTCCTGCTGATCGTGCTGCTGGTGCCGCTCGCGCTGGTCGGCGGGGCGAGGGTGACGGGGCAGGCAATTCCGGTGCCGGTCTGGGGGCGCGAATACGTGCTGCGCTTCGCCGTGGCAGGTGAGGGGGAGGAGGCGCCGGCGGTGCCGCTTGAACTGCCGCCGATCGCCGGGCCCGACGACCCGTCGCGCCCGCTGGTGGTGATCGACGCCGGGCATGGCGGGCGCGATCCCGGCGCGATCGGCACCGATCCGGAGGGCCGCCGCTTCGAGGAAAAGGCAATCACCCTCGCGCTCGCGCTGGCGCTGCGCGACGAACTCCTCAGGCAGGGCGGCATCCGCGTCGCACTGACCCGCTCGGACGACCGCATCCTGCCGCTGGCCTATCGCCCCGAGATCGCGCGCCGCCTGGAGGCGAGCCTCTTCATCTCGATCCACGCGGATTCTGCGGGGGAGAAGGAGGAGGTGAGCGGGGCGAGCATCTACACGCTCTCCAATGCTGCCTCGAGCGAGGCGGCGGCGCGCTTCGCCGCGCGCGAGAACGACGCCGACCGCCTGAACGGCATCACCATCGCGGGCCAGAGCGCCGCGGTGAGCACCATCCTCGTCGAGCTTTCGCAGCAGCGCACGCAGGAGGAGGCGCTCGACTTCGCCGCGCTGGTGCTGCGCGAGGGTGCCGGCACGCTGCCCTTCATTCCGCAGCCCAGGCGCGCCGCCGCGCTCGCGGTGTTGCGTGCGCCCGACGTGCCCTCGGTGCTGTTCGAGAGCGGCTTCGTCACCAACCTCACCGACCGGGCGCGGCTCACCACCCGCGAGGGCCGGGCGCAATATGCGCAGGTGCTCGGCCGCGCGATCCGCATCCATCTCGCCCGCCGCAGCGAAGCTGGCTCCGGTGCGTCCGCGCCGGGCGAAAGCCGCTAGCCTTGGCCGATCCCCGCGTGCTAGTTGCCGCCCGTTCATGACCGAGACGCCCCCCGCCTCCGACAAGCCGAATGCCTGGGCCTATCTGCGCTACCGCGTGAACCGCGACGTCGGCGGTGCGCTGGCGTGGTTCCGCGAGCGCTGGCGGACCAGCTTCCTGTTCAAGCTGGTGGCGATCGGCTTCGGTCTCGCGCTGGCCCTGTGGATCGCGGTCTTCGTGTGGCTCGCCAGCGACCTGCCCGAGGCGGAAGCGCTGCTCACCTACGAGACGCCGCTCCCCACGGTGGTGCGCGGGATCGACGGCGAGATCGTCCACTCCTACGCGCGCGAGCGGCGGGTGCAGCTGCAATATGCCGATTTCCCGCAGAAGCTCATCGAGGCCTATCTTTCGGCCGAGGACAAGACCTTTTTCAGCCACGGCGGGATCGACTATCTCGGCACGGCCAACGCAGTGTTCGACTATGCCCGCAAGGCCGGCACGGGCGAGCGCGCGGTGGGCGGGTCGACCATCACCCAGCAGGTCGCCAAGAACCTGCTCCTGGGCGACGAGTATTCGGTGACCCGCAAGCTCAAGGAGATGATCCTTGCCGGCCGTATCGAGGGCGTGCTGACCAAGCAGGAGATCCTCGAGCTCTATCTCAACGAGATCCCGCTCGGCCGCCGCTCCTTCGGGGTGCAGGCGGCCGCGCGCGCCTATTTCGACAAGGACGTCGATCAGCTTGAGCTGCACGAGATGGCGTTCCTCGCGATCCTTCCCAAGGCGCCCGAGCGCTACGGGCGCCGTGGACAGGAAGAGGCCGCGATTGCCCGGCGCAACTTCGTGCTCGACCAGATGGAGAAGAACGGCTTCATCACCGCTGCGCAGAAGGCCGCCGCTTCCGCCCAGCCGCTGGGTCTCGTCACCCAGCGCCGCGAACGCAGCGTCGATGCCGGCTACTTCCTCGAGGAGGTACGCCGCGAGCTCATCGAGCGTTTCGGCGAAACCGCCGAGGATGGGCCCAATTCGGTCTATGCCGGCGGACTGTGGGTGCGCACCAGCCTCGATCCCGCCATGCAGATGGCCGCGCGTGACGCGCTGCGCGAGGGCCTTCTGCGCTATCAGGGCGGGCGCGCCTGGAAGGCCCCGATTGCCACGCTCGATGTGGATGACGGCAAGTGGGCGAGCCGCCTCCAATCCTCGCCGCTCGGGATAAGCTACAAGGACTGGCGCGTGGGCGTCGTCACCCAGCGCAGCGGTTCGAGCGCGCGGATCGGCTTTGCCAATGGCGAGGAAGCGCCGCTGACCGGACTGCCCGACCGGCTGAAGGCCGGCGACGTGATCGCCGCCGCCCCGGTCGGCAACGCCTGGGGCGTGCGCACCATCCCCGAAGCGCAGGGCGCGCTGGTGGTGGAGCAGGCGCAGTCGGGCCGGATCCTGGCGATGCAGGGCGGTTTCGACCACCGCCTGTCGGACTTCAACCGCGCCAGCCAGGCGCTCCGCCAGCCAGGCTCGACCATCAAGCCCTTCGTCTATGCCGCAGGACTCGACAGCGGGATGACCCCGTCGACCCAGATCGACAATTCGCGCTTCTGTTACTACCAGGGCGCAGGGCTGGGCGAAAAGTGCATCCGCGGCGGACGCGGCGCGGGCGGGCAGCACCCGATGCGCTACGGGCTCGAGCAGTCGCAGAACATCATGACCGTGCAGATCGGCATGACGGCCGGCATGAACAATGTCGTGCGCGAGATCGAGAAGGTCGGGATCGGCAAGTTCCCGGCCTATCCATCCACCGCACTGGGCGCCGGGGAGACGACCCTCACCAAGATGGTCGCCGCCTACGCCGCGCTCGCCAATTTCGGACGGCTGAACCCGCCGACCGTGATCGACTACGTGCAGGACCGGCGTGGCAAGGTGCTGTGGCGGTCCGACAACCGCGAGTGCCGCGGGTGCAACATGGCGAAGTGGGACGGCAAGCCGATGCCGCGCTTCGGGCCGCGCGGCACCCAGGCCATGGACGCGCGCACCGCCTTCCAGGTGATGCACATGCTGCGCGGCGCGGTGAGCCGCGGCACGGCGACCGTGCTCAATTCACTCGGCCTGCCGCTGTTCGGCAAGACGGGCACCACCACCGGCCCTAAGGACGTCTGGTTCATCGGCGGCACGCAAGCAATGATCGCCGGCGCCTATGTCGGCTTCGACCAGCCGCGCAACATGGGCGGCTATGCCTTCGGCGGCACGATCTCCGCGCCGATCATAAAGAGCCTGATCGAGAAGACCCGCGACAAGTGGTCCGATCTCCCGCCCGTCGCGCCAACCGGCGTGCGCATGGTGCGGATCGATCGCCGCTCCGGCAAGCGGGTGTTCGAAGGCTGGCCGACCGACGATCCCAAGTCGGCGATCATCTGGGAAGCCTTCAAGCCCGACACCGAGCCCGAGCGCTACACCCGCCAGGACGCGATCGCCGCCAAGCGCAACGAGATCCTCGCCCTGATCCGCGCCGGCCGCCAGAGCGCCGAGAGCGCGGTGGTGGAGGAGCCCGATTATCTCGAGGAAGGCGGCATCGACTGAAGCCGGCTGGAACACTTCGCCAAGCACCCACGTTGGAGAGCGCATGAAACAGCTTCGCAACGCCGCCTTCGCGGCCCTCGCTCTGGCAGGTCTCGCCAGCGCCTCTTCCGCCTCGGCCGAGCTTCCCAAGGGGAGCAAGGCGCCGGTCTTCTCCACCAGGGCGGCGCTCGCCGGCAAGGAGTTCGGCTTCGCTTTGAAGGCCGCGCTCGCGAAGGGGCCGGTGGTGCTGTACTTCTACCCCAAGGCCTTCACCCGGGGCTGCACGCTCGAGGCCAATGCCTTTGCCGAGGCGATGCCGCAGTTCAAGGCAGCCGGCGCAAGCGTCATCGGGATGTCGGCGGATGACATAGCCACCCTCAAGGATTTCAGCCGCAAGGAATGCCGCGACGCATTCCCCGTCGGCGTCGCCAGCGCCGATGTCGCCAAGGCCTATGACGTGGCGCTCGGCACATCGGGCCTCACCTCGCGCACCTCCTACGTCATCGCGCAGGACGGCAGGATCGTGGCGGTCCATTCGAACCCCGACTATCGCGGCCATGTCGAACAGACCCTTGCCGCGGTGAAGGCGCTCAGGAAGAAGTAGGCGCCCCGCGCGCTTTACAATCGCGCCGGCAGCGCTAAGCGCTTCGGCCTCATCACGCTTACCCGTCGAAGGATTGTCCCATGCGGGCCGAGGCCCAGGCTTACATTAACCGGATCGAGGCCGCGCTGGCGCTGGTGCGCCTGTCGCTCGACTGGGAGCGCGCGCTGCGCCGTCTGGACGAGCTGAACGCGCGGGTGCAGGACCCGAACCTGTGGGACAATCCCAAGCAGGCGCAGGCGATCAGCCGCGAGCAGAAGACGCTCGAGACGGCGGTCAACACGGTGAACGAGATCGCCGCCGAAATGGCCGATGCGGTCGAGTTCATCGAGATGGGCGAGGCCGAGGGCGAGGACGCGATCGTCGAGGACGGCCTTGCGACCCTCGCCGCGCTGGCCGACCGGGCGGACGCGGACAAGGTCCAGGCGCTGCTCTCTGGCGAGGCGGACGGCAACGACACCTATCTCGAAATCCACGCCGGCGCAGGCGGCACCGAGAGCCAGGACTGGGCCGAGATGCTGTTCCGGATGTACGGCCGCTGGGCCGAACGGCGCGGCTTCAAGGTCGAGACGGTCGAGTATCAGGCAGGCGAACAGGCGGGGATCAAGTCGGCGACGCTGCTCATCAAGGGCGACGGCGCCTATGGCTACGCCAAGACCGAGAGCGGCGTCCACCGCCTTGTCCGCATCAGCCCCTATGACTCGTCGGCGCGGCGCCATACCAGCTTCTCGAGCGTGTGGGTCTATCCGGTGATCGACGACAGCTTCGAGATCGAGATCAACCCCGCCGACCTCAAGATCGACACCTACCGCGCGTCCGGCGCGGGCGGACAGCACGTCAACACCACGGATTCGGCGGTGCGCATCACCCACCAGCCGACCGGCATCGTCGTCGCCAGCCAGCAGGACCGCAGCCAGCACAAGAACCGCGAAATCGCGATGAACATGCTCAAGGCGCGGCTCTACGAGGCCGAGATGCGCGCGCGCGAAGAGGCTGCCAGCGCCGAGCATTCCGCAAAAAGCGACATCGGCTGGGGCCACCAGATCCGCTCCTACGTGTTGCAGCCCTACCAGATGGTCAAGGACCTCAGGACCGGGGTCGTCTCGAACACGCCCGACGCGGTGCTCGACGGCGCCATCGATCCCTTCATCTCGGCCGCGCTCGCACAGCGCGTGACGGGCGAGAAGGTCGAAATCGAGGACGTCGAGTAGGCCGATGATCTCCGCACGCGCGCTGCTTGGCATTGTGGCCGTGCTCGGCGCGGGACTTGCCGGTGGCTGCGACCGGATGGCGGCGGGCGGGCCCCAGCGCCCCGAAACCGCGCTCGCCTTTCCCGCGCCCGATCGCAAGGTTGCCGCTGTGGTCTCCAACCAGTTCTCGAATGAGGATGCCCGCGACGAGCGCGGCGAGGCGCAGGTTGTGATGGACCTCGCCGACATGCGGCCGGGCATGACCGTCGCCGATTTGGGGGCGGGGGAGGGCTATTACACCGTTCGCCTCGCCGAGCGGGTCGGCAAGGACGGGCGGGTGCTGGCGCAGGACATCAGCCGCGAGGCCCTGGACCGCCTCGGCCGCCGGGTCGAGCGCGAGCGGCTCGAGAACATCTCGATTAAGCTCGGCGCCATAGACAATCCGCAGCTCCCCCCTGACAGCTTCGACCGCATCTTCATGGTCCACATGTACCACGAGGTGACCGAGCCCTATGCCTTCCTGTGGAACATGTGGCCGGCCTTGAATGCGGGCGGGCAGATCGTGGTGGTCGAGAGCGAAAGCCGGGCGGGCAGCCACGGCTTGCCGCACACCCTGCTGTTCTGCGAGTTCGAGGCGGTCGGATACGTATTGGTCGAATATATCGAGAGGCCTGACATCAAGGGCTATTTTGCACGTTTCCAGAAAGGCCCAGCCCGCCGCGAGCCGGAAGCGATCAAGGTGTGTGCCGCCGCCTGACGTGTGCCTATCCCGTGTGGTTGCGGAGCAGGGCGGCGCGCACTATGGCGATTTTTCGATAAGCACCGCGCCAATGCCGGCGCAGAGGGGACTGTTCGTTGTTCAAGGGATTGAAGCCGATCGTCTATGGCGGTCGCGAGGTCTGGCCGCTGGTCGAAGGCGGCAAGGGCGTGTCGGCCACCAATCACGCAAGTTCGGGTGCCTGGGCCGCCGCGGGAGGCATCGGGACGGTCAGCGCGGTCAATGCCGACAGCTACGACGCGAATGGCAACCCGATCCCGCAGATCTATCACGGCGCGACCCGGATCGAACGCCACCAGGAGCTGATCCGCTACGCGATCGAAGGGGCGACCACGCAGGTCAAGAAGGCCTACGAGATCGCGAATGGCCGCGGCGCGATCAACATCAATGTGCTGTGGGAGATGGGCGGCGCGCAGGCCGTGCTCGAAGGCGTTCTGGAACGCACCCGCGGTTTGGTGACGGGCGTCACCTGCGGGGCGGGGATGCCCTACAAGCTCGCCGAGATCGCCGCGCGCTTCAACGTCAGCTACCTCCCGATTGTCAGCTCCGCACGCGCCTTTCGCGCCTTGTGGAAGCGCTCCTATCACAAGGTCGCCGCGCTGATGGCAGCGGTGGTTTATGAAGACCCGTGGCTGGCGGGCGGGCACAACGGCCTGTCCAATGCCGAGGACCCGACCAGACCTGAGGACCCGTTCCCGCGCGTGAAGGCGCTGCGCGAGACGATGCGCGCCGAGGGCGTGAGCGACGACGTGCCGATCGTGATGGCCGGCGGCGTGTGGTACCTGCGCGAATGGAACGACTGGATCGACAATCCCGAACTCGGCACGATCGCCTTCCAGTTCGGCACCCGCCCGCTGCTCACCCGCGAAAGCCCGATCCCGCAGATCTGGAAGGATATGCTGCGCGACGTCGAGCCGGGCGACGTGCTGCTTCACAAGTTCTCGCCCACCGGCTTCTATTCGAGCGCGGTCAAGACCCCGTTCCTCTACGACCTGATGCACCGCTCGGAGCGCCAGATCCCCGCATGGAAACGCGGCGAGGAGGAGGGCACCGTCCAGCTCGGCGAGGAGGGCAAGGCCCGCAACTTCTGGGTGCGCCCGGAGGACAAGGCGCGCGCCGAGATGTGGATGCGCGCCGGGCACACCGAGCCCTTGAAGACCCCCGAAGGCACCATCGTCTTCGTGACGCCGGAGGCCCGCGACACCATCCGGCAGGACCAGCAGGACTGCATGGGGTGCCTCTCGCACTGCCAGTTCTCGAGCTGGAAGGACCACGACGACTACACCACCGGGCGCCTCGCCGACCCGAGGAGCTTCTGCATCCAGAAGACCTTGCAGGACATCGCCCACGGCGACGATCCTGACAGGAACCTCGCTTTCGCGGGGCACGCGGCGTACCGGTTCAAGACCGATCCGTTCTTCTCCAACGGCTACACGCCGAGCGTGGGCGAGCTGGTCGAGCGGATCCTGACGGGGGACTGAGCGCATTGCCAACGGCGCAGCTCTCCGAAGCGGAGGTCGCGTGCCGCCTGCCGGTGTGGTGTGCGCTTTCGGACCTGTTTCTCGATACCGCGTTCGATGCGTCGCACGACCGTCGGATCGCGGAGGTTATCCGGGCCGGTGGCTTTTCGGCCAGTGAGGCCGAGGATATCCTGATGCACGAGGTGGCACCGGCATTCGGAGCGATTCTGCGCAGCGTTGCCGGGGAATGGGCGGGCTGGCCGGAGGACTTCGTTCGCGAGCAGGTGCTTGCGCGGCGGCGCTCCATACCCTCGCGCATCGTCAACCGGCTGACGATCGATCATCACCTCAAGTCCGAGTGGGCACGCATCGCTGCGCACCTCGACGACTGATCAGCGCACCAGCGCGGTCAGCACCTGATCGGGGGGCCTGTGCCCGTCGGCCCACATGCGGATGTTGGCGATGACCTTGTGCCCCGAATCCTCGCGTCCCTCGGCAGTCGCGCTGCCGATGTGGGGGAGGGTCATGACGTTGGGGTGGGCGATGAGGCGCGGATCGACCTTCGGCTCCTCGGGATAGACGTCGAGCCCGGCGCCCGCGAGGTGGCCGGATTCCAGCGCGGCGATCAGCGCCTCCTGGTCGATCAGCTCGCCGCGCGCGGTGTTAACGATGCAGCTGCCCGGCTTCATCAGCGCGATACGCCGCGCATCGACAAGGTGGCGGGTCTCCTCGGTGAGCGGGCAGTGCAGGGTGAGGATATCGGCCTCGGCCATCAGCGTGTCGACATCGGCAACATAGCGCGCGCCCAGCATCCGCTCGAGCGCCTCGGGCAGGCGCTTGCGGTTATAGTAGGCGATCTCCAGCCCGAATGCGCGCGCACGGTGCGCGACCGCCTGACCAATGCGGCCCATGCCGACGATCCCGAGCACCTTGCCCGCGAGCTTCCTTCCGAGAAGGCCGGAGGGCGCCCAGCCGGTCCAATTGTCCCGGCGCACCAGCGAGATACCCTCGCGAATGCGGCGCGGCACGCCGATGATCGCGGCCATCGCAAGGTCGGCCGTGTCGTCGGTGAACACGCCCGGCGTGTTGGTGACGATGATCTTGCGCTCGGCGGCGGCGGCAAGGTCGATGTGCTCAGTGCCGGCGCCGAAGCTGGCGATCAGGCCCAGGCGCTCGCCCGCGCCAGCGATCAGCTCGGCATCGATGCGGTCGGTTACGGTCGGCACCAGCACGTCGCAATCCTGCATCGCGGCGGCGAGCGCATCGCGGGTCATCGGCGCGTCTGCCTCGTTCAGCACCACGTCGAACAGTTCGCGCATCCGCGCCTCGACCTGCGGCATCAGATGGCGGGTGACGATCACGCGCGGGGGGCTGGCGAGCGGTCGGGCGGGGCGCAGGGTCATGCTGAGACGGCTAATCCTTCGATGCCTTCTCGGTCAAGGCAGCAGTCGTCGCAGCGCGGCCCTTGAAACCTTGCGCGCCTGCAGGCTAGTGCTGGGGCGATGGCACTCTTGCGCTTCTGGACAACTTTCGCCGCTTTGCTCGCGCTCCTCGCTGCACCGCTGACGGCGCAGGACCGTGTGCTCCCCTATTGGGCGACGCTGCGCTACGAGAAGGTCAATATGCGCGTCGGACCCAGCGCCGAATATCCGGTCGCGTGGGTCTATGTCCGCAAGGGCCTGCCGGTGAAGGTGGTGCGTATCCGCGAAGGTTGGCGACTCGTCGAGGACGAGGCGGGCGAACAGGGCTGGATCGCGGCGAGCCAGCTCGACCCCGCGCGCGGCGGGCTGGTGATCGGCAAGGAACTTGCCGAAGTACGGGCCGGGCCTTCCGCTGCCACGGCGGTGAAGTGGCGCGCCGAGCCCGGGGTCGTTACCCGCCTCAAGGCCTGCCGCGAAGGCTGGTGCGAAGTCGACATCGAAGGCCGCAAGGGCTGGATCAGCGCCGAGCGACTCTACGGATCGGAACGCCTGCCGGGCGACGGGTGACGCCACCCGGCATGGCCTACCAGCGCGTCAGGATGCGGGCTTCGGCTTGACGGTCACGCTCTCGCCGCTGTCGGAGGCCGCCGTGAAGGAGCCGTCCGCGCCGTGCGCGCTTTCTGTTTCTTCATGATTTTCCCTCCCTCAGGACACGCGACCCGCAAGGGGCGTATCACGAAGCGAGGTGAGGCCCCGGATGCGCGCCCTCAGACGAGCTCGACCGCCACTGCCGTCGCTTCCCCGCCGCCAATGCACAGGCTCGCGACGCCACGGGTCTTGCCCTGCTGCTTGAGCGCGTTGATCAGCGTCACCACGATCCGCGCGCCGCTCGCGCCGATCGGGTGGCCGAGCGCCGTGCCGCCGCCGTTCACGTTGATCTTCTCGTGCGGGATGCCGAGGTCGCGCATCGCGAACATCGCGACGCAGGCGAAGGCCTCGTTGACCTCGAAAAGGTCGACGTCGTCGACGCCCCAGCCGGCCTTGGCGAGCACCTTCTGGATCGCCGGGATCGGCGCGGTGGTGAACTGCGCGGGTGCCTGGGCGTGCGCAGCGACGGCGACCACCTTGGCGACCGGCGACAGGCCCTTCGCATCGGCGACGCTCGCGCGGGTCAGCACCAGCGCGGCGGCGCCGTCGGAGATCGAGGAGGAGGTCGCGGCGGTGATGGTGCCGTCCTTGGCGAAGGCGGGCTTCAGTTGCGGGATCTTGTCGGGGCGGCCCTTGCCGGGCTGTTCATCATGTTCGACGACCACATCGCCGGCGCGGGTCGAGACCGTCACCGGCACCACCTCTTCGGCAAAGGCGCCGCTGGCGATCGCCTTGTTGGCGCGCGCAAGGCTCTCGATGGAATAGGCGTCCATCTCCTCGCGGGTCATCTGGTACTGGTTGGCGGTCTCCTGCGCGAAGGTGCCCATCGCCCGGCCGGGCTCGTAGGCGTCCTCGAGCCCGTCGAGGAACATGTGATCATAGGCCGTGTCATGGCCGAGCCGCGCGCCCGAGCGGTGCTTCTTGAGGAGGTAGGGCGCGTTGGTCATGCTTTCCATTCCGCCCGCGACGACCACGTCGATGGTGCCGCTCGCCAGCGCCTCGGCGCCCATGATCAGGGTCTGCATCCCCGAGCCGCAGACCTTGTTGACGGTGGTCGCCTCGACCGAGAGCGGCAGCCCCGCCTTGATCGCCGCCTGGCGGGCTGGGGCTTGACCGAGGCCCGCGGGCAGCACGCAGCCCATATAGGCGCGGTCGATATCCTCGACCGCCACGCCCGCACGCTCGACCGCGGCCTTGACCGCAATGGCGCCGAGATCGGTCGCGCTCACTTCCGACAGGGCGCCCTGCATCGCCCCCATCGGGGTGCGGGCGTAGGAGAGGATCACGATGGGATCGGCGGGAGAGAGCTGGGTCATGGCGTGCATCCTCGTGGAGGGAACAGTGATGAGCCGGGCGATGTAGTGCTGCAATGCGGCATTGGCAATCGGCCGAAGGTCTTGCTGCTTGCGCCGGGCCGCGCTTTCCCGCAAACTGGTCGCAAATCGAAACGCATTCATGTCCGAGAGGGAGAACGACATGGCCGACGACCGCCGCGCAGAACTCGAAGCCCTGCTGGCGCGCCAGCGCGCCGCCTTCACCGCCTCGCGCCCAGAGCCGCTCTCGCAAAGGAAGGACCGCATCCGCCGCGCGATGGCGCTGGTGAAGGATCACGGCGATGATTTCGCCAAGGCGATGAGCGCGGATTTCGGCAACCGCTCGCACCACCAGTCGATGCTCACCGACATTGCCGCGACCGTCGGGGCAGGGCGCCATGCGCTGAAGCACATCGATGCTTGGTCGAGGCCGGAGAAGCGCAAGGTGCAGTTCCCGCTGGGGCTGATGGGCGCGAAGGCCGAAGTCCGCTACGAACCGAAGGGCGTGATCGGTATCCTCAGCCCGTGGAACTTCCCGGTGCAGCTCGCCTTCGGGCCGCTGATGCAGGTGCTCGCGGCGGGCAACCGGGCGATGATCAAGCCGTCCGAATTCACCGAGCGCACCAGCGAGCTGATGGCCGAGCTCACCGCGCAATATTTCCAGCCCGAGGAAGTCGCGGTCATCACCGGCGGGCCGGAGGTGGCGGCGGCGTTCTCCTCGCTCGCCTTCGATCACCTCGTCTTCACCGGCTCGACCGCAACCGGGCGCCGCGTCATGCAGGCGGCGGCGGAGAACCTCGTGCCGGTGACGCTCGAACTCGGCGGCAAGTCGCCGGTGGTGATGGGCCGCAGCGCCGACTTCGCCAAGGCGGGCGAGCGGATCGCGATCGGCAAGATGATGAACGCGGGCCAGATCTGCCTCGCACCCGATTACCTGATGGTGCCCGAGGACAAGGCCGACGAAGCGGTCGCGGGCGTCACGGGCGCGGCGGCGGCGATGTATCCACGCCTGCTCGACAATGACGACTACGCCTCGATCGTCTCCGACCGCCATTTCGAGCGGCTTCAGGGCCTCATCGCCGACGCACGCGACAAGGGCGCCGAGGTGATCGAGGTCAATCCGGCGGGCGAGGACTTCGGCAATGCCAACCAGCGCAAGATGCCGCTGACCGTGCTGTGCGGCGTCAATGACGACATGACCGTGATGCAGGAGGAGATCTTCGGTCCCGTCCTGCCGGTGATGACCTACAAGGCGGTCGACCAGGCGATCGAATACATCAACGAACACGACCGCCCGCTGGGCCTCTACTACTTCGGCGAGGACCGCGCCGAGCAGGAGCGCGTGCTGACCCGCACGATCTCGGGCGGGGTGACCACCAACGACGTGGTCTTCCACGTCTCGATGGAGGACCTGCCCTTCGGCGGGGTCGGACCGTCCGGCATGGGCAGCTATCACGCGATCGAGGGCTTTCGCGAGTTCAGCCACGCGCGGGCAATCTATCATCAGCCGAAGATCGATATCGCCAAGCTGGGCGGGTTGAAGCCGCCCTACGGCAAGGCAACCGAGGCTGCGGCGGGACGAATGATGAAGTAGATAGGGGGGCTTGCGGCAAGGCGCCGCAAGCTGTGTTCCATTACCTGCAACACACCTCCGGGCTTTTCGCTGAGTCGCACCCTTGCGTGGGGCGCGCTAGAAGCCTAGGTGGCGCGCGGGATTAATAGCTTGGACATTATCGTGGTCGATCTCAGCCAGTATCTCCCGATACTGTTGTTCGTGCTCGTTGCACTCGGGCTCTCGGTGCTCTTCGTGTTCGCGCCGATGGCAGTCTCGCGCCTCACCGGCGTGCACAATCCCGATGCCGAGAAGCTCTCCGAGTACGAGTGCGGCTTCCCCGCCTTCGAGGACGCGCGCAGCCAGTTCGACGTGCGCTTCTACCTTGTGGCGATCAGCTTCATCGTCTTCGACCTCGAGGCCGCCTTCCTGTTTCCCTGGGCGGTGAGCCTCGACGTCACCGGCTGGACCGGGTGGGGGGGCATGATGGTATTCCTGTTCATCCTCGCGGTCGGCCTCGCTTACGAATGGAAGAAGGGGGCTTTGGATTGGGAATGACCAACACCGTTTCTCCTCCCCAGGGTCTGCCCGACATCTCCGCGCTCACCAACGCTCCGGCGGGGGGTGTGCGCGGGCCGGACCCGGCCTATTTCAACGCTCTCCAGACCGAGGTCACCGACAAGGGCTTCCTCGTCACCTCCACCGAGGAGCTGTTCCAGTGGGCCCGCACCGGCTCCTTGTGGTGGATGACCTTCGGCCTTGCCTGCTGCGCGGTCGAGATGATCCACGCGAACATGCCGCGCTTCGACATGGAGCGCTTCGGCGCCGCGCCGCGCGCCTCCCCGCGTCAGTCGGACGTGATGATCGTCGCCGGCACGCTGTGCAACAAGATGGCCCCGGCGCTGCGCAAGGTCTACGACCAGATGTCGGACCCCAAGTACGTTATCTCGATGGGCTCGTGCGCCAATGGCGGCGGCTATTACCACTATTCCTACTCGGTGGTGCGCGGCTGCGACCGCATCGTGCCGGTCGACATCTACGTCCCCGGCTGCCCGCCGTCGGCCGAGGCGCTCCTCTACGGCGTCATGCAGCTGCAGCGGAAGATCCGCCGCGTCGGCACGATTGAGAGATAAGGGCGAGGCCATGACCGTTCTCCACTCCGCCCCGAAGTTCGCTTCGAACGAGGGCGTGATCGACGCCATCAGCGAGACGATCAGCGTCTGGCTGATCGAGGCGCACGAGGCCCACGGCGAGGTGATCTTCCGCGTCCAGCGCGAGGCGATCGCGCGCGTGCTCGAGACCCTGCGCGACACCCACGCCTACCAGCAGCTCATGGAGATTGCCGGGGTCGACTACCCCAGCCGCCCTGAGCGCTTCGAAGTCGTCTACATGCTCCAGAGCCTGACGAAGAACCACCGCGTGATGGTGAAGTGCTCGGCCAGCGAAGACACCCCGGTGCCGACCGTCACCACGCTCTGGCCCAACGCGGGCTGGCTCGAGCGCGAGGTGTTCGACATGTTCGGCGTGACCTTCTCAGGGAACCCTGATCTGCGCCGCATCCTCACCGATTACGGCTTTGAGGGGCACCCGTTCCGCAAGGACTTCCCGATGACCGGCTACACCGAACTGCGCTATTCCGAGGAGGAAAAGCGCGTGGTGTACGAACCGGTCGTGCTTCCGCAGGAGATGCGGACCTTCGATTTCCTCTCACCTTGGGAAGGCGCCGACTACGTGCTGCCGGGTGACGAGAAATCGCGCGGGACGCCCCACGTGGCCGAGCCCAAGACCACCGACAGCCCGGCGCAGACCGGCGCGGGCAAGGCTGCCGACAAGGCTGCCGCCGAGAAGGTCTCGCCTCCGGGGCCCGAGCAGAAGGACACCGGCAAGCCCGCCCCCGGCGCCCCCGATCCCACCTCGAAGGAGGGTGGCCGATGAGCATGCAACGCGAGGAATCGCTGACCACCACCGGTGAGGTGATCACCAACTACACGATCAACTTCGGCCCCCAGCACCCTGCGGCCCACGGCGTCTTGCGCATGGTCATGGAGCTCGACGGCGAGGTGATCGAGCGGATCGACCCGCACGTGGGCCTGCTCCACCGCGGCACCGAGAAGCTGATCGAGCAGAAGACCTACCTCCAGGCGCTCCCCTATTTCGACCGGCTCGACTACTGCTCGCCGCTGTGCATGGAGCACAGCTACGTGCTCGCCATCGAGAAGCTCCTGAACCTCGAGGTGCCGCTGCGCGCGCAATACCTGCGCGTGCTGTTCGCGGAGTTGACCCGCATCTGCAACCACATGCTCAACATGGGCGCGCACATCCTCGACGTCGGCGCCTTCACGCCGAACCTGTGGATCATGGACCTGCGCGAGGATTGCCTCAACTTCTTCGAGCGGGCCTCGGGCGCACGCATGCACTCCGCATGGTTCCGCCCGGGCGGCGTCCACCAGGACGTGCCGGAGAAGCTCTTGGTCGACATCGGCGACTGGCTAGACAACCGCTTCTTCCAGCTGTTCGAGGACGCGATGAGCCTCGTCATGGACAACCGCATCTTCAAGCAGCGCAACGTCGACATCGCCGTGGTGTCGCGCGAGGACGCGATCGCCTGGGGCTTCAGCGGCCCGATGATCCGCGCCGCGGGCATTCCGTGGGACCTGCGCAAGAGCCAGCCCTACGATGTCTATGACCGAATGGAATTCGACATCCCGGTCGGCACCAACAGCGATTGCTACGACCGCTTCATGGTGCGCGTGAAGGAAGTCTACGAGAGCGCCAAGATCATCCGCCAGTGCCTGCGCGACATGCCGGGCGGCCCGATCGCCTCCACCGACACCAAGGTCGTGCCCCCCAAGCGCGGCGAGATGAAGCAGTCGATGGAAGCGCTGATCCACCACTTCAAGCTCTACACCGAAGGCTTCCACGTGCCGGCGGGCGAGGTCTACGTGGCGACCGAAAGCCCCAAGGGCGAGTTCGGCGTCTATCTCGTCAGCGACGGCACCAACAAGCCCTACCGCTGCAAGATCCGCCCCACCGCCTTCTCGCACCTTCAGGCGATGGACTTCATGTCCAAGGGCCACATGCTGCCAGATGCGACCGCCATTCTGGGCGCGATCGACGTGGTGTTCGGGGAGTGCGACCGGTGATCGACGATCTGATCGACCGGGCCGATGCGTTTTCGACGCGCTGGAAGACCGTGATTTCGGTCTTAAGCGCGGGCTGGTTCGCGGCGACCTGTGCCGATTATGCCGGGTTCATCAAACTGCCGCTCGAACTGCCGCTTTCCGAATGGCTCGGGTTCGTTCCGGTGGTGGTATGGAACGCGCTGTGGTTGGGCTTCGCCTATCCCCGGATCGAGGCGCGGCGCGCCGAACGCAATTCGATGGAAGATGCTTATGGCTGACCGTACCCCCGCACCCGACACCCCCGAACTGCGCGCCCGCTGGGGTGCTTTTGCGTGGACGCCGGAGAACAAGAAAACCGCCGATTGGCACATCGCCAAGTATCCTGAAGGGCGCCAGCGCTCGGCGGTGATGCCGCTGCTCGATCTTGCCCAGCGGCAGGTCGGCGCGGAAACGGACACGCAGGGCTGGCTGCCGCTGCCGGTGATCGAATATGTCGCCAAGTATCTGGGCATGCCGGTGATCCGCGTGCTCGAGGTCGCCAGCTTCTACTTCATGTACAACTTGAAGCCCGTCGGCAAATTCCACGTGCAGGTGTGCGGCACCACGCCCTGTATGCTGCGTGGCTCGGACGAGATCATGGCCGCCTGCAAGAAACGCGGCATGGTGAAGGGCGGGGTCTCGGCCGATGGCCTCTGGACCTTCACCGAAGTCGAATGCATGGGCAATTGCGCCACCGCGCCGATGGTCCAGATCAACGACGACAATTACGAGGATCTGACCCCCGAGCGCCTCGACGCGGTGCTCGATGCGCTGGCGGCGGGGCAGCAACCGAAGACCGGCACGCAGGAGCCGGGCCGTCACACCTCCGAGCCAGCGGGCGGGCCGACGACGCTGACTGCGATGGTCGATGCCAACCACGATTACCGGGGCGAGTGGTGATGGCGAAAAAGGCTGAACTCGGCGGTGGCATCGTCGGTCTGATGTTCCTTGTCCTCGCGGTGTGGGAATGGATCAGCGGCGATAGCTGGGTGGTGTGGGCCATCCTCGGCTTCCTGTTCGGCGGGTTCGGGGCACTCAGTCGCCTGCTGGGAAGCAAGGACGCGGGATGAGCAGCGTCGCCCCCATCCTTGTCGCGCTGCTGCTCGGCTTCATCGCCTTCAAGGTGGTGGCGGGGCTGCTGCGCGTGGGGCTGATCGTGCTGATCCTCGGCGCGCTCGCCGTGGCGTACACGCAGGGGGCGTTCGCATGAACGCGCTGACGCTCCTCATCGCGATCCTCGGCCTCACCGGCTTTGCCGGAGGGGCGGTGCTGAGCGCGGTGGGGCAGAAGGAGATGGGCGTGGTCCTAATGGGATTGGGCCTCGTCTTCCAGGTGATTTCGCTGGTGCGCATCAGGCGCGCCAAAAACAAAGGTGGCAGCAATGCTCGCGGATAAGGACCGCATCTTCACCAACCTCTACGGGTTCCAGGACTGGAGCCTGAAGGCGGCGCAGGCGCGCGGCGATTGGGACGACACCAAGTCGCTGCTCGCGCGCGGGCAGGACGCGATCATCGAGGAGATCAAGGCCTCGGGCCTGCGCGGTCGCGGCGGGGCGGGCTTCCCGACGGGGCTGAAGTGGTCCTTCATGCCCAAGGAATCGCGCGATGGCCGCCCGAGCTTCCTCGTCATCAATGCCGACGAATCCGAGCCCGGCTCCTGCAAGGACCGCGAGATCATCCGCCACGATCCGCACAAACTGGTCGAAGGCGCGCTGGTCGCCGGCTTCGCGATGCGCGCGCGGGCGGCCTATATCTACATCCGCGGCGAATATATCCGCGAGGCCGAGACGCTCCAGAAGGCGATCGACGAGGCCTATGCGGCGGGGCTGATCGGCAAGAACGCCTGCGGTTCGGGCTACGACTTCGACGTCTTCATGCACCGCGGCGCGGGGGCCTATATCTGCGGCGAAGAGACCGCGATGATCGAAAGCCTCGAAGGCAAGAAGGGCCAGCCGCGTCTCAAGCCCCCGTTCCCGGCGGGCGCGGGCCTCTATGGCTGCCCGACCACGGTGAACAACGTCGAGAGCATCGCGGTTGCGCCGACAATTTTGCGGCGCGGGGCTGCGTGGTTCAGTGGGTTCGGGCGCGAGAACAACAAGGGCACCAAGCTGTTCCAGATCAGCGGCCACGTGGAAAAGCCCTGCGTGGTTGAGGAAGCGATGAGCATCAGCTTTGAAGAGCTGATCGAGAAGCACTGCGGCGGCATTCGCGGCGGGTGGGACAATCTGCTTGCCGTTATTCCGGGCGGCTCGTCTGTGCCGTTGGTGCCCGCCGCGCAGATCCGCAATGCGCCGATGGACTTCGACGGGCTGAAGGAACTCGGCTCCGGCCTCGGAACCGCGGCAGTCATCGTCATGGACAAATCGACCGACATCGTCCGCGCGATCAGCCGCCTCTCCTACTTCTACAAGCACGAGAGCTGCGGCCAGTGCACCCCCTGCCGCGAGGGCACGGGCTGGATGTGGCGCATGATGGAGCGCCTGCGCACGGGCAATGCGGCGATCGAGGAAATCGACATGCTGCAGGAAGTCACCAAGCAGGTCGAAGGCCACACCATCTGCGCGCTGGGCGATGCCGCCGCGTGGCCGATCCAGGGCCTCATCCGCCACTTCCGCCCCGAGCTCGAGCGCAGGATCAACGAGCATAACGCGCAGTTCGCGGAGGCGGCGGAATAATGCGGAAGGCAGGCTTCGATGAGCGTTATACTGCTCAAAATCCTTATCGTTGTCGTGATGTTCGCAAACGTGGGCGCAATGTTGTTCACGATGCTTATGATGACGTCAGGGCGAAATTTCTTGCTTCTGCTTCTGGCGCTCATCCTCGAGTTTGCGGCGCAGTTCTGGCTACGCGGGGTCTACGACCGATTGCCGGCGGGGTGGGGATGAAGGCGGGAGTTGCATGCAATGCCTAAAGTCACCGTAGACGGTCAGGAAATCGAGGTCCCGGCGGGCGCGACTGTGTTGCAGGCGTGCGAGCTGGCGGGCAAGGAAATCCCGCGCTTCTGTTATCACGAACGCCTCTCCATCGCGGGCAATTGCCGCATGTGTCTGGTCGAAGTGAAGCCCGGGCCGCCCAAGCCGCAGGCCTCCTGCGCGCTGCCGGCTGCCGAGGGTCAGGAAATCCGCACCGACTCGCCCATGGTCAAGAAGGCCCGCGAAGGCGTGATGGAGTTCCTGCTCATCAACCATCCGCTCGATTGCCCGATCTGCGATCAGGGCGGCGAGTGCGATCTTCAGGATCAGGCGGTCGCCTATGGCCGCGGCGGCTCGCGCTATCACGAGAACAAGCGCGCGGTGACCGAGAAGTACATGGGCCCGCTGATCAAGACGATCATGACCCGCTGCATCCATTGCACCCGCTGCGTGCGCTTCTCCGAGGAGATCGCGGGCGTGGACGAGATCGGCGCGCTCTATCGCGGCGAAGATATGCAGATCACGACCTATCTGGAGCAGGCGGCGGCGCATGAATTGTCGGCGAACGTCATCGACCTGTGCCCGGTCGGCGCGCTCACCTCACGGCCCTATGCCTTCGAGGCGCGGCCGTGGGAGCTGAAGAAGACGCTCAGCATCGACGTTTCGGACGCGGTGGGCGCTAACATCACGCTGCAATCGCGCGGCCGCGAGGTGATGCGCGCGCTGCCGCGGATCAACGACGACGTCAACGAGGAGTGGTTGTCGGACAAGGGTCGCTACCAAGTCGACGGTCTCGGCAAGCGCCGACTGGACCGCGTCTGGGTGCGCCGTGACGGCAAGCTCCAGCCCGCCGAGTGGACCGAGGCTTTCGGGATGATCGTCGCCGCGCTCGAAGGTGACAAGGCCAGCATCGCGGCCGTGGCGGGCGACATGCTCGATGCCGAGACGATGTTTGCCGCCAAGGCGCTGGTCAATGCCTGCGGCTCGCAGCTCATCGAAGCGCGCCAGACCGGCATGACCTATGATGTGTCGAACCTCGCCGCGGTGAACTTCAACAGCACCTTCGCCGGGATCGAGAGCGCCGACGCGATCCTGATCGTGGGCAGCAATGTTCGCTGGGAAGCGGCGCTGCTCAACGTCCGCCTGCGCAAGGCGGTGAAGGCGGGGGCCAAGATCTACATCATCGGCCCCAAGTGGGATCCGACTTACCCTGCGACCTTCCTCGGCAATGACCTGAAGATTCTCAACCGCGTGCCCAAGGAACTGGGTGACGTCATGAAGTCGGCCCAGCGCCCGGCGGTGATTGTCGGGCCGGCGGCGCTCGCCAAGGGCGCGCTTCCGGCGGCGCTCAAGCTGGTCGACAAGTTCGATCTGGTGCGTGAGGGGTGGAACGGCTTCAACGTGTTGCACATTTCCGCAGCGCGCATGGCTTCGCTGATGCTCGGCTTCACGCTTGCGGGCGGGATGGGCGAGATCGCCGCCGCTTCGCCCAAGGTGCTGCTCAGCCTCGGCGCGGACGAGATGGACTATGCGCCCTACGCGGGGAGCCTCAAGGTCTATATCGGCCACCACGGCGACAGGGGCGCGCATCACGCCGACATCATCCTGCCCGGCGCCTCCTATGCCGAAAAGGACGGGACCTACGTCAACACCGAAGGCCGGGTGCAATTCGCCGAGAAGGCCGTCTTCGCCCCGGGCGACGCGCGCGAGGACTGGACGATCCTGCGTGCGCTCGCCGATGCGCTGGGCGTCACCGTCGGGTTCGACAGCTTCTCCGAGCTTCAGGCGAAGATGATCGCCGCCGTCCCCGCGCTGGGCGAAGAGGGTCTCGCCGATTACGGCGTGCTCCCGAAGGCGGACAGCGGCGCGAAGTTCGAGGGCGAGCTTGCGGCCTATCCGATCAAGGACTTCTACCTCACCAACCCCATCGCCCGCGCGAGCGAGGTGATGCAGCGCTGCTCGGACGAGCTGCTGCACGGGGCTGACGTCAAGGAGGCCGCGGAATGACCGCGCACCAAATCCTCCCCCTTCAGGGGAGGGGGACCATGCGCAGCATGGTGGAGGGGCCAGTGCGGCTGCTCCGCAAATCTGATGAATTGAACCGGGCGGGGTGCCCCTCCACCACTTCGTGGTCCCCCTCCCCGTGCCGGGGAGGAATGTAAGTGACCGCCTTCTTCCAATCCCTCGGCCTGCCTTACGAATGGGCCTGGACCGTCGCGACGCTGACGGGGATCATCGTCATCTCGCTGCTCGTCATGTTCAGCGTCGCCATGGTGATCTATGTCGACCGCAAGGTGCTGGGCGCGATCATGATGCGGCGCGGGCCCAACGTGGTCGGGCCTTTCGGCCTGCTCCAGTCCTTCGCCGACGGCCTCAAGGTCTTTTTGCAAGAGACGATCATCCCCTCCGCGGCGAACAAGGGCATTTTCCTGATCGCACCGATCATCACCTTCACGGTCGCGCTCGCGGCCTGGGCGGTGATCCCGTTTGACGCGGGCGTGGTGGTGTCCGACATCAACGTCGGGCTGCTCTACATCCTCGCGATCAGCTCGATGGGCGTCTACGGCGTCGTCATGAGCGGGTGGGCGTCGAACTCCAAGTACCCGTTCTTCTCGGCGATGCGTGCTTCGGCGCAGATGATCTCCTACGAGGTCTCGATCGGCTTCGTGCTGGTCTGCGTGGTGCTGTTCGCCGGCACCTTCAACATGAGCGGCATCGTCAATGCGCAGCAGGGCTTCGGGCTGGGCGTCATCAATGCCTATGTCGTACACCCGCTGCTGTTCCCGATGTGGGTGGTGTTTTTCATCTCATCCCTGGCCGAAACAGCGCGCGCGCCCTTCGACCTCACCGAGGCCGAGAGCGAGCTCGTCGCGGGCTACCAGACCGAATATTCCTCAATGAGCTTCGCACTGTTCTGGCTCGGCGAGTATGCGAACATCCTGCTGATGTGCTCGCTGAACACGCTGCTGTTCTGGGGCGGGTGGCTGCCGCCGCTCGACATTCCGGTGCTCTACATGGTGCCGGGGATCATCTGGTTCCTGCTAAAGACCTTCATGTTCTTCTTCATGTTCAGCTGGATCTGGGCGACCGTGCCGCGCTACCGCTACGACCAGCTGATGCGCCTTGGGTGGAAGGTGTTCCTGCCGATGAGCCTGCTGTTCGTCGCGGCCACCTCGGGCTGGCTGATGGCGACCGGGCACTTCGACCGCGCCACCGTGCCCGCCGAAGCCGCCGCCGGGCCGACCACCATCGTTCACACAACACCTGCGCAGCCGACCGCTGTGAAAGCCACGTCATGAGCACCGTCACCCAACTCGTCAAATCCTTCACCCTCTGGGAATTCCTCAAGGCGCACGCCTTGACGCTGAAGTATCTCTTCAAGCCGAAGGTGACGATCAACTACCCCTTCGAGAAGGCCCCGCTCTCGCCCCGCTTCCGCGGCGAACACGCCCTGCGGCGGTACCCCAATGGCGAGGAACGCTGCATCGCGTGCAAGCTGTGCGAGGCCGTGTGCCCCGCGCAGGCGATTACCATCGAGAGCGAGCCGCGCGAGGACGGCAGCCGGCGGACCACCCGCTACGACCTCGACATGACCAAGTGCATCTTCTGCGGCTTCTGTCAGGAAGCCTGCCCGGTCGACGCGATCGTCGAGGGGCCGAACTTCGAATACTCGACCGAGACCCGCGAGGAGCTGCTCTACGACAAGGCCAAGCTGCTCGCCAACGGTGACAAATGGGAACGGGCCATCGCGGCCAACCTTGAAGCCGACGCACCCTATCGCTAGGGCGCGCCGGAGATAACAATAACCGCGCGGGGGCAGGGTGAAATCCTGCTCTCGCACAAGACTATGGGATCAACACGGACGACACTCGGGGCGGCACGCAGCGCGGGCAGGCCCGAAGGTTGGGGATCATCATGATACAGGCCATCGCCTTCTACTTCTTCGCGGCCATCGTGGTTGCCAGCGCCGTCATGGTGATCTGGTCGCGCAACCCCGTGCATTCGGTGCTGTGGCTGATCCTCGCCTTCTTCAACGCGGCGGGGCTGATGGTGCTGCTCGGCGCCGAGTTCATCGCGATGCTGCTGGTGATCGTCTATGTGGGGGCAGTCGCGGTGCTGTTCCTGTTCGTCGTTATGATGCTCGACATCGATTTCGCCGCGATGCGCGCCGGCTTCAGCCGCAACGCGCCGCTGGGTCTTGCCATCGCGGGCATCCTGCTGGCCGAGCTGCTGCTCGCCGTGGGTGCGTACAACGCGGGCGGGCTGACGCTCGGCACGCCCGACGGGACGGCGGTGCAGGCCGCCGATGCAACCAACATCGAAGCGCTGGGTGCGCTGCTCTACGGCCGCTACATCGTGTTGTTCGAGATCGCCGGGATCATCCTTCTGGTCGCGATGATCGGCGCGATCGTGCTGACCTTCCAGCCGCCCAAGCCCGGTGCCCGGGCGCGGCAGGACGTGGGCAAGCAGATCAGCCGCCGCCCGGAAGAGGCAACCGTGATGAAGAGCCCGCCGGTCGGGCAGGGGGTCGAACTATGACCCTTCGACAGGCTCAGAGCGAGCGGACCAAAGGAGCGCTGCGCGCATGATTGGTATCGAACACTATCTCACCGTCGGCGCGATCCTGTTCGTGCTAGGCGTGCTGGGGATCTTCCTCAACCGCAAGAACGTGATCGTCATCCTCATGGCGGTCGAGCTGATCCTGCTCGCGGTGAACATCAACCTCGTCGCCTTCAGCGCCTTCCTCAATGATCTCGCGGGGCAGGTCTTCGCCATGCTGGTGCTGACCGTCGCCGCTGCCGAGGCCGCGATTGGTCTTGCGATCCTGGTGATCTACTTCCGCACCCGCGGCTCCATCGCGGTCGACGACATCAACCGGATGAAGGGGTAATCCACTCGTGCATCCGATCCTGATCATCGTTTTCGCGCCGCTGGTGGCTGCCCTCGTCGCAGGGCTCGGCAACCGCATGATCGGCAATGTCGCGGCGAAGTCCGTGACCACCGGGGCGCTGTTCCTCGCCGCGGGCCTGTCGTGGCCGATCTTCCTCGGCTTCCTCGGCGGCACCGCCACGCCGGAAGTGGTGCCCGTTCTGAAGTGGGTGCAGAGCGGCACGCTGACCTTCGACTGGGCGCTGCGGGTCGACACCATGACCGCGATCATGCTGGTGGTCATCAACTCGGTCTCGGCGCTCGTCCACCTCTATTCCTGGGGTTACATGGAGGAGGACCCGGACCAGCCGCGCTTCTTCGCCTACCTGTCGCTCTTCACCTTCGCGATGCTGATGCTGGTGACGGCTGACAACCTCGTCCAGATGTTCTTCGGATGGGAAGGGGTGGGGCTCGCCTCCTATCTGCTGATCGGGTTCTGGTTCAGGAAGCCCAGCGCGGGCGCGGCGGCGATCAAGGCCTTCGTGGTCAACCGCGTCGGCGACCTGGGCTTCATGCTCGGAATCTTCGGGACCTATCTGGTGTTCCAGACGACCTCGATCCCCGAGATCCTCGCCGCCGCCCCCGGCATGAGCGGATCGACTATCACCTTCGTGGGGCTTCGCCTCTACACGATGGACATCCTGTGCATCCTCCTGTTCATCGGGGCGATGGGCAAGAGCGCGCAGCTCGGCCTTCACACCTGGCTGCCCGACGCGATGGAAGGCCCGACCCCGGTCTCCGCGCTGATCCACGCGGCGACGATGGTGACCGCGGGCGTCTTCATGGTGTGCCGCCTCTCGCCGATGTTCGAGACTGCGCCGACCGCACTCACTTTGGTGACCATCGTCGGCGCTGCGACCTGTTTCTTCGCCGCCACGATCGGCACGACGCAGTGGGACATCAAGCGGGTGATCGCCTATTCGACCTGCTCGCAGCTCGGCTACATGTTCTTCGCCGCAGGCGTAGGGGCTTACGGGGCGGCGATGTTCCACCTCTTCACCCACGCCTTCTTCAAGGCGCTGCTGTTCCTTGGCGCGGGCTCCGTCATCCACGCGATGCACCACGAGCAGGACATGCGCTACTATGGCGGGCTTCGAAAGCACATCCCGCTGACCTTTTGGGCGATGATGGCGGGCACGCTGGCAATCACCGGCGTCGGCATCCTCGGGGTGTTCGGCTTTGCGGGCTTCTATTCGAAGGACGCGATTCTCGAGGCGGCCTATGCGCGCCACAACGGCGCGGGGCAGTTCGCCTTCTGGGCGGGAGCGATCGCCGCGCTGCTGACGAGCTTCTACTCGTGGCGCCTGATGTTCCTGACCTTCTGGGGCCGCCCACGCTGGGCGCTCTCCGAGCATATCCAGCACGCCGTGCATGACGGGCACCACGACGGCGACCATCACAATGCGCCCAAGCAGGAGCACGCCGGGCATGAGGCGCACCATTCCGTTCCCTCGCCGCATGAGGACGACGGCACGGCGGGCTATCACCCGCATGAGAGCCCGGTCTCGATGCTGCTGCCGCTCGGCATCCTCAGCATCGGCGCGGTGCTGGCAGGCTTCGTGTTCCATCACCAGTTCATCGATGATGCGGCGTTCTGGAACGGGTCGATCTTCTACAATGAAGACCTGATCCACGCGATGCACGGAGTGCCGCTGTGGGTGAAGCTGACTGCGACCGTGGTGATGCTGATCGGCCTCGCCGGCGCCTACCTCGCCTACATCGCGAAGCCCGGCATCCCCGCGGCCTTCGTCGCCCGCTTCGGAGCGCTGCACAACTTCGTATTCCGCAAGTGGTACTTCGACGAGCTCTATGACGCGATCTTTGTGAAGCCCGCCTTCGCGCTGGGCCGCGCCTTCTGGAAGATCGGCGACATCGGGACCATCGACCGCTTCGGCCCCAACGGGATCGCCTGGGTGGTCGAGCGCTCCTCGGTTGCCGCCAAGTCGATCCAGTCGGGCTACGTCTACACCTACGCGCTGATCATGCTCCTCGGGCTGGTCGCCGCCGTCACCTACGTTCTGCTTTAGGAGCGCGCTTCGTAATGGAAGGCCTTCCCATCCTGTCGCTAATGATGTGCGTCCCCCTGGCGGGCGCGGCGGCGTGCCTGTTCTCGGGCGCCAATGCCGCGCGCTGGATCGCGCTCGGGGCGACGCTCGTCACCTTCGCGCTCGGCGTGGTCCTCTGGGCCAATTACGAGATCGGCGGCCCGCAATGGCAGTTCACCGAGCGCGCCGCCATGTTCGCGGGCTTTTCCTGGGCACTCGGCATCGACGGCATCGCGCTGCTGCTGATCATGCTCAGCGTCTTCCTGATGCCGATCTGCATCCTTGCGAGCTGGGACGCGATCCACAAACGGGTTGGCGAATACATGGCGGCCTTCCTGTTTATGGAGGTGCTGATGATCGGCACCTTCGCAGCGCAGGACCTGTTCCTGTTCTACGTCTTCTTCGAGGCGGGCCTCATCCCGATGTATCTGATCATCGGCGTGTGGGGCGGGGACAACCGCATCTACGCGAGCTACAAGTTCTTCCTCTACACCCTGCTCGGCTCGGTGCTGATGCTGATCGCGATGTTCTGGATGGTCGCCGAGGCTGGCACCTCCGACATTCCGACGCTGATGCAATACGGCTTTCCTGCGAGCGCGCAGACCTGGCTGTGGCTGGCCTTCTTCGCGAGCTTCGCGGTGAAGGTCCCGATGTGGCCGCTCCACACCTGGCTGCCCGACGCGCACGTGCAGGCGCCGACCGCCGGCTCGGTGATCCTCGCGGGCGTGCTGCTGAAATTGGGTGGCTACGGCTTCATCCGCTTCAGCCTGCCGATGTTCCCCGAGGCCTCGGCGCAGCTCGCCTGGCTGGTCTGGCTGCTGTCGATGGTCGCTGTGGTCTACACCTCGCTGGTCGCGCTTGTGCAGGCCGACATGAAGAAGCTGATCGCCTATTCGTCCGTCGCGCACATGGCGATCGTCACGGTCGGCCTGTTCGCGTTCAACGTGCAGGGGCTGGAGGGCGCGATGATCGTCATGCTCTCCCACGGCCTCGTCTCGGGCGCGCTCTTCCTGTGCGTGGGGGTCATCTACGACCGCCTCCACACCCGCGAGATCGCCCGCTATGGCGGCCTTGCGATCAACATGCCTTACTACGCGCTGTTCTTCCTGCTCTTCACCATGGCATCGATCGGCCTGCCGGGCACGAGCGGTTTCGTCGGCGAGTTCCTGTCGCTCGCCGGCATCTACCAGGCTTCGAGCACGGTCGCGCTGGTCTCGACCACCGGGATCATCCTCGGTGCCGCCTACATGCTCTACCTTTATCGCCGTGTGGCGTTCGGCGGGCAGACCCATGCCGATGCCGCCGCGATGCCCGACATCGGGCCACGCGAGTGGATCATGATGGCCCCGATCGCGGCAGCCGTGCTTTGGATGGGCGTCTATCCCGAAAGCTTCCTTGCGCCGATGCGCGGCGATATTGCGGTCCTTGACGCCCGTCTGGCCGCAGCCGCTCCGGCTTCCGATGCGCGCCTCGCACCCGGCACCCCGCGTGCCGAAGCGGCGAACGCGCTGCACCACCACAATGCCGAACATTCCGCCGCCGGGGAGGGCGCGCACTGATGGACTTCGCGCCTTCCTTCGCCCTCGTCCTGCCGGAGCTCCTGCTGAGCTTCTCCGGGCTCGTCCTCCTGCTCGTTGCCGCGTGGGGCGGTGACAAGGCCGGCCGCCAGATCGCCATCGCTGCCTCTGCCGCTCTGTTCGTCGCGGGCCTGCTGATCGTGCCGGGCCTTCATTTCGGAACGGAAGGCCCGGAATCGCTCGCCTTCGGCGGCCTGTTCAAGGTCGACAGCTTCGCCCTCTTCGCCAAGGCGCTGATCTACCTTGCCGCGATCGCCGCGCTGATGATCGCCCCTGCCTTCTTCGCCAGCCCCTCGGCGGGGACCGAGCGGGCCATGCGCGCCGAATACCCGGTGCTGATCCTCTTCTCGAGCGTCGGCATGGGCCTGATGGTCTCGGCGAGCGACTTCATGAGCCTTTATCTGGGTCTCGAGCTGACCAGCCTCACATCCTACGTTCTCGCCGCGATCTTGCGTCGGGACACACGCTCGGGAGAGGCGGGGCTCAAGTATTTCGTGCTCGGCGCGCTCGCGAGCGGTATCCTGCTTTACGGCATGAGCCTGCTATACGGCTTCACCGGCGGCACCGGCTTCGCAGCGGTGCGTGCAGGCCTCACCGGCGAGATGGGCACCGGCGCGCTGTTCGGTGTGGTATTCGTGCTTTCCGGCCTCGCCTTCAAGATCAGCGCCGTGCCGTTCCATATGTGGACCCCCGACGTCTACGAGGGCGCGCCCACGCCGGTCACCGCCTTCTTCTCGACCGCGCCCAAGGTCGCCGCGGTGGTGCTTACGGCGCGGGTCGCCTTTGAGGTGTTCGGCGGTCAGGTTGCCGCCTGGCAGCAGATCGTGATGTTCATGGCGCTCGCCTCGATCATCTTCGGCGCGCTGGGAGCGATCGGGCAGGAGAATCTGAAGCGCCTGCTCGCCTATTCCTCGATCAACAATATCGGCTTCATCCTGCTCGGCCTTGCGGTGGCAAACACCCAGGGCGCTTCGGCAATGCTCATCTACCTCTTCATCTACGTCGCGATGAGCATCGGCAGCTTCGCCGCGCTCCTCATGCTGCGGGCCGAGGACGGTTCGCTCTACGAAACCTTCGCCGATATCCGTGGCCTGTCGGTCACCCGTCCGGCGATCGCCTGGGCGCTGCTGATCTTCATGTTCAGCCTTGCCGGCATCCCGCCGCTGCTCGGCTTCTACAGCAAGTTCGTGGTGTTTCAGGCGACCATCGAGGCCGGCCTCGTCGCCTTCGGCGCGATCGCCATCGCCGCGAGCGTGATCGGTGCCTTCTACTACATCAAGTTCGTGAAGGTAATGTTCTTCGATGAACCCGCCGGCGTCGTCACCGGCAAGAGCGGCCCGGCACACTGGGTGCTGCTGGGGCTGGCGGCGCTGATCGTCTCGCCTTTGGGCTACTTCCTCACGCCCTCACTGGCCGCGCTTGCCGACAAGGCCGCCGCCTCGCTGTTCCTCGCGGTTTGATCAGGATCGTCGAAGAAACCGGCTCGACCAATGCCGACCTCGCCGCCGCGCTCCGCAGCGGCGAGGGCTGGGCGGAAGGGGTGTGGCTGGTCGCTCGCCGCCAGACCGCCGGGCGCGGGCGGCAGGGGCGCGAATGGTTCGACGGGGCGGGCAACTTCATGGGCTCGACCGTGGTGAGCATCGGTGAGGGCGGGCCGCCGCCCGCATCGCTGAGCTTCGTCGCCGCGCTCGCCGTGCGTGACGCGGCTACCGGAGCGTCGGGTGAGAGCGGGGCGCTCGGCGTCAAGTGGCCCAACGATGTCCTGCTTTCTGGTGGCAAGCTGTCGGGCATTCTTCTCGAAATGGTGCGCGGACACATCGTGGTGGGCATCGGGGTCAACCTGGCGAAGGCGCCCGAGGTGCCCGGCCGCCAGACCGCCGCACTCGCCGACGTGAGCTCGCCGCCCGCCCTCGAGGACTTCGCCGCCAGCCTCGCAGCCGCCTTCGACCGGCGGCTTGAAGCGTGGCGCACCTATGGCCTGGGCGCAACGCTCCACGCTTTCCTCGGCCTCTCGATCCACGCCCAAGGCTCTCCGCTCACCGTCCACGACACCGACGGCTCGGTGCTCTCCGGCTCCTTCGCGGGGCTGGAGGAAAGCGACGGCGCCTTGCGGCTGCGCTTGGCGGATGGCAGCGAACGTGTCATTCGCGCCGGGGACATTTCCTAAGGTCAGGAACTTCAAGCCATGCTGCTCGCCGCCGATGTCGGGAACACCAATGTCGTCTTTGCGCTGTTCGACCTTGCCGCGGACGGCTCGCACAACATCCGCGCCCGCTGGCGCATCGCCACCGACCCGCGCCGCACCGGCGACGAGTATGCCGTCTGGCTCCTTCAACTCCTGAAGATCGAGGGGATCGAGCGCGACCAGATCACCCAGATCATCGTCGCCTCGGTGGTGCCGCGCGCCGATCACAACCTCACTGTCCTGTGCCAGAAATATTTCGGCAAGACGCCGCTTTTTGCCGGGCAGGGTGCGGCGCGCTGGCGCTTCGAGATCGACGTCGACCAGCCGTCTTCGCTCGGTGCCGACCGCGCGCTCAACATCCTGGCCGCGCACCACAAGTACGGCGGCGACCTGATTGTGGTCGACTTCGGCACCGCGACCAAGTTCGAGGCGGTCGATTTCACCGGCGCCTACAAGGGCGGCTCGATCGCGCCGGGGATCAACCTCAGCCTCGATGCCTTGGTGGGCAAGACCGCCAAGCTCCCGCGCATCGCGATCCGCGCGCCGGAAAGCCGCTCGGTCATCGGCCGCAACACCGAAGACCAGATGTTGATCGGCGTGTTCTGGGGCTATGTCGCGATGATGGAAGGCATGGTCGCCAAGATGAAGACCGAAATCGGACGCCCGGCAAAGGTTGTAGCCACGGGCGGGCTCGCCATATTGTTCGACGACGCGACCGACATTTTCGATCACGTCGACGCCGACCTCACGCTCGATGGCCTCGCGATCCTCGCGCGGCAGGCGCAGGACGGCTGACCCTCTCACAGAACCGGACACATCTTGAAGAACGACTACACCCCCGAAGACGAACTCCTGTTCCTGGCCCTCGGCGGCTCCGGCGAGATCGGCATGAATGTCAATCTTTATGGCTGCCAAGGCAAATGGATCATGGTCGATCTCGGCATGACCTTCTCGGGGAACGAATACCCGGGCGTCGAGCTGGTCTTCGCCGACCTCGAATTCATCGAGGAGCGTGCAAAGGACCTCGTCGGCATTGTCCTTACCCACGCGCACGAGGATCACATCGGTGCGGTCCCCTATTTCGCCGGCGAGCTCGGCGTGCCGCTCTACGCAACGCCCTTCACCGCCGACCTCGTGGCGAGGAAGCTCGAGGAGGCGGGCCTGCTCGGCGAGGTCGAGCTCAACATCATCGAGGAAGATCACGGCCAGATCGACCTCGGCCCGTTCAGCATCACCTACCTGCCGCTCGCGCATTCGATCGCCGAGGGCAACGCGCTGCTGATCGACACGCCTCACGGGCGCATCTTCCACACCGGCGACTGGAAGCTCGACGAGGAGCCGATTATCGGGGAGCCCACCACCGAGGAGGAACTCCGCCAGATAGGCGACGAGGGCGTGCTGGCGCTCGTGTGCGATTCCACCAACGTCTTCAACCCCAACCCTTCCGGCAGCGAGGGTGCGGTGCACCGCGCGCTGATGGAGGAGGTCGCCCGGCACACGGGCAAGCGGGTCGTCGTCACCACTTTCGCGAGCAACGTCGCGCGGCTTCAGACCCTAGGCGAGGTCGCGCGCGAGACCGGGCGGCAGCTGTGCGTCGCGGGCCGGTCGCTCGACCGGATCATCGAGGTGGCGCAGGACAATGGCTATCTTGCGGACCTGCCGCCGCTGATCGATTTCGACACCGCGATGGGCCTGCCGCGCGGCGAGGTGCTGATCCTTGCCACGGGCGGGCAGGGCGAACCGCGCGCGGCGCTCGGCCGGATGGCAGACAACAATCACCCCATCGAACTCGTCGCGGGCGATGTGGTGCTGTTCTCCTCGCGCCAGATCCCCGGCAACGAGATCGCCATTGGCAAGATCCAGAACCAGCTCGCCGCGCGTGGCATCCAGATGGTCACCGACCGGCAGGCGCTGATCCACGTCTCGGGCCACCCGGGACGACCGGAGCTGGAGGCGCTCTACAGCTGGCTGAAGCCCGAAATCCTCATCCCCGTCCATGGCGAGATCTGCCACATGGCCGAGCAGGCGCGGGTCGGGAAGGCTTGCGGCATCCCCTCGCAGCTGGTGCAGAAGAACGGCGACCTCGTCCGCCTCGCCCCCGGCAAGCCCGGCAAGGTCGCCGAGGTTCGCGCCGGGCGTCTGGTGCTCGACGGCGACATTATCGCGCCCGCCGATGGCGATGCGATCACCATGCGTCGCCGCATCGCGGGCGAGGGCGTGCTGGTGGTGGTGCTCGCCCGCGGCGCGCGCCCGGTGATCGAGGCGATCGGCCTGCCGCTCGACGAGGACCTGCCCGAATTCCTCGAGGAGGCGACGAGCGACGTTCTCGCTGCCATCGGCCGCCTCAAGGGCCGCGACGCCAAGGACGAAGCCGCGATCCGCGAAGCCGCGCGCCTCGCCGCGCGCCGCGCGGCGCAGCGCTGGTCTGGCAAGCGCCCGCAGGTCCGCGTGGTGATGCCGGGAGCTGCGGCCTGATGCAGATCACGTCGATCATCGCCATCTACTTCCTGTTCTGGGTGATGAGCGGCTTCGTGATGCTGCCTTTCGGCGTTCGGACGGCGCACGAAAGTGGCGAGGCGAAGATCCCCGGCCAGGCCGACAGCGCGCCCGTCAACTTCCGCCCGGGCAAACTGGCGCTGCGTGCGACCGTGATCGCCGCCGTGCTGACCGCTCTCTTCGTGGCCAATTATTCGCAAGGGTGGGTGACGGCGGAGGACATCGACATCCTGCCCAAGCCGCCGTCCGCCGCCTAGCTTCGGAAGCGGCGTATGGCCTGGGCAAGCGCGACGTAGAGCTTGCCCATGTCAGAGCCGAGCATCGTCACGCTCAGCACGTGCCCGTCACGGGTCGATAGTGTCTGGCGCAGGAGCGATTCGAAATCGTGGATGTAGCGGCCGACATTCGCCTTGAAGGCCTCGTCCGAGGCGTACAGCCCGGCGATGTCCTTTGCCGTGCCTTTGTCGATCAGGCTCACCGCACGGCGGGTGAAGATCCCTCGATCGCCCTTCAGATAGGCGTCCCAGGCAGTATCCGGGACATCGCTCGAGAGCGCCCCCGAAATGTCGATCGCCGCCGAGTTGAGGCTGTCGGTGATCAGGGCCATGCGCCGGGTGAAGTCGTTGTCGACCTGCTCCTCGGCAAGCTCGCGGGCACGGGTCACCCGCTGTTCGAGATTGCCGGTGAGTTCGTTGACCTTCACGAGCTGGTCGCGCAGCTGTATCGCCGCCTCGCGCCCGACGCCGGCGGCGTGGGCCGCCGATTGCTCGAGCTTGCCGAGCGTCTCGGCGGCTTCGTTGCGCAGCGCCCGCTCCAACGCTTCGATCGCATCGGCAGCAAGCCCGGCGGCAAGCTGCGGCACCCGCTCCTGCGCGCCTTCTTCGAGGGCGGCGAAGGTCTGTGCGATCGCCGCTTCTAGTGTGCCGAGCGCCTCGCGCAGCGCCTCCTGCGTGCTGCCTGCGAGCGCCGCGCTTTCATCGGAGAGCCGCGCAAAGCCGCCGCGCAGACCCTGGAGCCGCGCCAGCGTCTCGTCGGTCTCGGCGGCCAGAATGGCCCGGAAATCGCCGATGGCGCTTTCAGCCGCGTCGATATCGGCGCGGGTCCGTGTGAGGTATTCGGCGAGATCGCTGCCCGATTGCGCGCTGCTCAGCATCAGCCCCTCGACCTGACGCGCCTGTGACTCGGCACCGGCGATGGCGGCAGCAGCGCCGGCGATCGCGCTGCCAAGGTCTTCGCGGCAGGAGCGGCTTCCGGACTGGAGGATCTCCAGCAGCCGCACGCTGTCATCGGTAAGCTGCCGCAGCTGCGCCTCCGTGGCCGCGAGCGCGGCGCGCTTTTCGGCGAGTTGATCGGCTAGGGTCCCGAGCCCGACGCCGAGGCTCTCGCGCGTCGCCGTGCTGCTCGTGTTGACCTCCTCGACCAACCGTCCGAGCTCGGCCACCCGGGCGGCCATCGCGTCGCCCTGCGCGATCAGCCGCTCGATCTCGGCAACCTGTGCCTCGCGACGCTGGTTGAGTTCATCGTCCAGCGCCGCAAGGCGCTGGGCGAGGAGTTCGCTCGCCTGTGCCGCCTGCGTCTCGAAGGCGGCACGGCGCTGCTCGATGAGCTCGTCGAAGTTGCGATTGCGCGCCTCGATATGTTCGTCGAAGCGGGTCGCCTCGCCGCGCAGGTCGACGATCCGCCGCTGTGCGGCGGCGGTGGTGTTGCGATCGAGCTCCTCGACGAGCCGCAGCTTCTCCATCAGTGTCTCGTGCAGGGCCGCAATCGCCGCGGCAAAGCGGCCTTCCGCCGCCGTGCTCGCCTCGGCGAGCCGCGCCGCGAGCGTGCCGGTTTCCTGCGCCGCCGCAGTGGTCCGTGCCTCGAGCGCGCCGAGCGCATCGGCGAGCTGCGTGCTCAGCCTGTCGATCCGCGTCTCGCTTTCGCCGCCGATTGCCGCAAGGCGCTCGAAGCCGCCGTGGAGGCGCGCGACCTGGTCTTCGGCGGCACGCCCCGCGCTGCCGATCTGGTTGGTGACATCGCGCGCCGCGTTGGCGATGACCGGGAGATCGTCGCGCAGCCGGTTCATGTTCCCGAGCGCAGTTTCGCTGGTCGCGGCGATCGTTTCGACCTGCGCGCCGTTGCTGGCGATCAGACCCTGCAACTCTCCGGCGTGGGCAGAGATCCGCTCGGCAGCGATCCGGCCCAAAGCCTCGAGATCGCGCGCCTGCGCGGCGAGGAACTCGCGTGCCAGGCTCAATTCGCGGTTGACCACCTTCAGGCGTGCCTCCAGCGCCGCACCTTCGCGGTTCATCTGTGCTGCGGTCGCAGCGAAGCGCCGCGCCTCGGCGTGTGAGGAGCGCATCGCCAACAGCCACCCGATGCCGATCAGCGCGACCGGCACCGACCATTGCACGATCCACCCCGCCCATTCGCGTGGTGCTGCGCCCGAACGCGCTTCCTCGATCAGCGTCCAGCCGAAGAAGACGGTCCAGCCCGCCACTGCGAGTAAGGCGAGCGCGGGCGCCAGCCAGCGCAGGATTGGGTGTGACGCAGCGGATGCGCTGCCTTCATGGGCCTCGTCCTCCACCCAGACCGAATCCAGATCGAGCGCATCCTCCGTCAAGGTTTCGTCCGGACCCCGTTCGCGCTCATCCGAGCCCTCGGCCCCGCCCGTGCCGCTCCCGCGCCCGAAAGCGCGCATCTGGTGCCGTCCTGTCATGCCAGCCTCTTACCACAGCCGGATCGGCGATAAACCCCGCTTTAACCTTGTCCGGGCTATCGCGTCCTCATGGCATTCAACCACGGAGCCCTCGACGCGACTCTTGCGGCGGCAGCCGGCGACGATGCCGCCCTGCTGCGCGATCTGCGGTCGGCCTTTCTCGACAGCGCCACGCGCCAGCTCGATCTGCTCAAGCGCGCGCGCTGCGACGGCAACTGGCACGTGGCCGCGATGCGGCTGAAGGGCCTCGCCGCAAGCTTCAACGCCGAGGATCTCCTGCAGGCGGCCGAGATCGCGCTCCATGCAGCGCCCGGCGAGCCGATGGCGATCCGCGAGATCGAAGCCGTGCTCGCCCGCTTCGCCCGCGCCCGCAAGCCCGATCCGCGCGCCTGATCGGCTGCGTCGTGCCCCGCGACAGGGCAAAGCGACCGCCGCCAGCTTGAAGCCAGCGCCCGAACCCGCCAACCTTGGCATGCCGAAAAGGCGTGGATCGAGGAAGGACACTTATGCGCATCGGCCTGATTGCCGCGCTCCGGCGCAGCGAGGAGGGGGCCTTGCGCGCCGAACTGCCGCTGGCCGGACGTACGGTGCTCGCTTGGCAGGGGGCCCTCCTGCAATCGCTGGGCGTCGAGCGCGTCCTGTGCCTGACCGAGACGAGTGCGGCGAGCGGCGCCATGCTCGCGCTTCAGCGGACGCTCGAGAGAACGGGCACGGCCTTCCACGCGCTCAAGGGCTTTGCAGCGCTCCCAGCCCTGGTCAGGGCCGAGGACGACCTGATCGTCATCGCCGACGGGCTGGTCCCTGAACCTGTCGTGGTGCAGGCGCTGCTGAGCGGGGGAGGGGGTCTTGCCCGCGCGGTCGCAAGCTTGCCCGCGGATCACCCGCTTGCCGCTAGCCACCCGGAAGATTTCGAGCGGATCGATGCGACGCGCTGCTGGGCAGGCGTGCTGGCGATGCGCGGCGCGCCGGTCCAGCAACTCGCCGACATGCCCGCAGACGCCGATGCCATTTCGCTATTGCTGCGCCTCGCGCTGCAAGCGGGCACGCCGATCCGAGACCTCTCCCCACGCGAGGTGGTGCCGGAAAGCTGGTTGCTTGCCGACAATGCACCAAGCGTGGCGCAAGCCGGTGCGGGGCTGATCGCCCGTGCGGCATTGCCCGTCGACGGCCGGGCGCCCGGCTCGTGGCTTGCCGGAATGATGGCACGCGCAATCGTTGTGCGCGGGTCCACCGGCGCGGTACCCGTCGCGGCCGGTGCCGCTCTCGCCGCGATGCTCGGCGGCTTGCTGCTTGCCGCCTCGGGCGTGGGAGGGGCGGGTCTCCTGCTTGCTGGAGTCGGTGCTTTCGCGGCCGAGGTGGCATGGCGCATCGCGTCGCTGTCTCGGCGTCTGATCGGCAAGGGGGAAAGCGCAGGCTCCCGCGCCCGGGTCGATGTGGCGGTCGATGTCGCCGCGGCCCTTACCGGGTGGTTCGCGCTGGCGCCGTGGCCGGACTGGCAGCCGCTGGCGGCGCTCGGTCCGGTCGTCGTAGGGCTGGCGCGGCTTGTCGCCGACGGCTCCGGCAGCGGCCTGAGTGCGGCCGCCTCGGACCGGACGAGCCTCCTCCTGCTGCTGTCGCTGGCTGCCGTGACCGGTTTTCTGCCCGAGATGCTGGCCTGTCTCTCCTTGGGGCTGCTTGCAGCTTTGCTGCTGCGCCGCGCCGAGGATTGATCTAACCCGTCCTTAACCAAACGGGCACTATGTCGCTTGAGGATGGGCGAAAAGACGATGGACCTTGCCGCCGACGATGCTGTCGAGGCGACCCTGCGGGACGAACTCGCGCGGGAAGCACGCGCGTTGGCGGCGGTCGTCCCGGTCCTGCGCCATCTTCTGAGCTCCGATGCCGGGACCTTGGTGAGCGATGCGATCCTTGCCCGGGTGCGCGGCATGATCCTCGATCTCGCTGCGCAGCTCATGGCGGCAGCCGCCGGACGCGACGCTGCTACCCGCGATTATCCCGGGGGAGATGAGGCCGCGCGCGAAGCGCTGGCGGCGCGACTGATGGATGACGAGGCGCTCCTCGCCCATTGCCACGCGATCGCTGCCGAGGGACTGATCGCGGCGCGTCTGCAACAGCGCATGGCGCTCGATCCGGTGCTGAGCCCGCTTCTCCAGGAGCTGATCGCCTCTGAGGACCCCGAGATCGCGGCGCTCGCCATGAGCGTGCTGGCCGCGCAGTCGCGCTTCGTCCAGAGCCAGCAGCGCATGGAACTGCCGCTTGGCGAGCTGCCGGCAGAGCTGTTTCACGCACTCGTCGGCCAGCTCCAGGCGGCAAGCGCCGACAGCGCCACGCTAGTGCGACTGACGGGGGGATATGACGAGGGGGCAAGCCGAATCGGCCTTCTCGCGCGGCTCGTGGCGGCGATGCGCCGCGGTGCGCTTGCCGCGCTGGCGATCGACCACGCCGGGCTGGCGCTGTTCGCCACCACGCTCGCAGGCGCGGTGAAAGCGCCGCGCGAGGCGGCGGTGCTGGCCTGCCACGAAGGCCAATCGGCGCGGCTCGCGCTGCTGCTGCGGGGCGCCGGCCTGACCCAGCCCGCGATCGAACGCCAGCTCTTGCCGCTGTCCCCGGCCGTCCGCCTGCCCGCGGGACTTGGCGCGCTGACGCCCGACCATGCCGCCGCCCTCGCAGGCGGGGGCGCGACGGGATGATGCGCGTGATGGATCCCGGCGAGGGCCTTATCGGCGCCTACGGGCTGACCGATGCCGGCGACCGGCTGCTCAGCGCCGACGCGCCGCTGGCCGAATTGCAGGAGCGCTGCGGCGGCGACGTGCCCGGCGTGCTGGCGATCCCGGAGCTGCTCGCGCTGGTCCGGCAGGCGCGCGCGCTGGGCCTCAGGATCGCGCGGGCCTTCAGCGCCTATGATGGCGATGCCGAGGTCTCGGGCTTTGCGCGGATTCACCCCTTGGGGGTCGAGGAAGGGGGAGGCTGCGAGGTGCTGGTGGAGAACTGGCAGCGCAGCGCGCCCAGCCCGCTCTCGCAGCGCGACTTTGCCGAGCGGCTCGACGCGATCGACCGCGCCACTGCCGAGGTCAGCGCCCGGCTCGACGCGCGCCAGCGGCTTCAGGTGCTGAGCGCCCGCGCGAGCGATGCGGCAGCCCTCCAGGCCGAGGCCGCCGCGGCGCCCGGACGGGTGTGGAGCGAGCTCGTCGAGCTTGCCGACATCGCCCACCAGCAGCCGCTCCACTGGCGGCTCGTCGACGGCGCGACCTGCCGCTTCGCCGGCTCGGCGCGGACCTGGCGGGTGCGGCTGATCCCGCTCGGCCCCGATGCGCAGAACCCGTCAGGCTTCGAGCTGCTGCTGGTCGCCGAAGAACCGCTGGCCGAGAGCGCCGTGCCTTCGTCCTCGGCCGAGACCTTGCCGACGCGGCTCGTCGGCACCGCGCTCACGCCGGTGCTGCGCCAGCCGGTGGCGCGGATCATCGCCAATGCCGAAACGATCCGCGCCCGCCTTGCGGGGCCCTTGCGCGAGGAGTACAGCGACTACGCCGGCACCATCGCCAGCGCGGGCCAGCACCTTGCCGCGATGCTCGACGACCTTGCCGATCTCGAGGTTGTCGAAACTCCCGGCTTCGCCACCGTGAAGGAGCCGGTCGATCTCGCCGACGCGGCGGCGCGCGCGGCGGGTATTCTCGGGGTGCGTGCGCAGAGCCGGGAAACGGTGCTCGCGCTCGAGGGCGCGCGGGGGACCGCTATCGCCACCGGCGAGTTCCGGCGGGTGCTCCAGATCCTGCTCAACCTGATCGGCAACGCGATCGCCTATGCCCCGGCGACGAGCACGGTCACCATCGCCGCACAGCGCGCGGGCGAGGGGCGGGTGGCGGTGACAGTGGCCGATCAAGGCCCGGGGGTCACGCCCGAACAGGCGGCCCGGATCTTCGACAAGTTCGAGCGCCTCGGCCGCGACAGCGACGGCGGGCGTGACGGGGGTTCGGGCCTCGGCCTCTACATCTCGCGCCGGCTTGCCGAGGCGATGGGCGGCACTCTCGGCGTCGGCGCGGCGCCCGGGGGAGGCGCGCTGTTCACGCTGGAGTTGCCGGCGGCTTGAGCGGTGCGGCGCCGCTGGTTGACAAAATACACGCGGTAGCGGGCTTTCGATGCGCAATGTGTAGGATCGGCCCTCGAGCAATCCTAACGGCTGCCGTCAGGAACGACGCCGCCATTCAACCAGACCAATCAAGGTCGCTCCCAGCATCGCAAGGCCCGCGCCGCGCAGGGCCCAGCCGCCATCGCCGAGCATGAAGCTGTCGGCGGGCCAGTGCAGCACCCCCAGACCTTGCAGGGCCCAGATGCAACCGAGGGCGACAAGGAACATCCCTGCCGCCCTCAGCATGAGCATCGCGGGTCAGCCGCTCAACGCTTGTCGAGCGGAATGTAATCGCGCTGCGTCGGCCCGGTGTAGAGCTGGCGCGGGCGCCCGATCTTCTGGCCGGGGTCGCTGATCATCTCGTTCCACTGCGCCACCCAGCCCACGGTGCGGGCGAGGGCGAAGAGCGCGGTGAACATCGTGGTCGGGAAGCCGATCGCCGAAAGGATGATCCCCGAGTAGAAGTCGACGTTGGGGAACAGCTTCTTCTCGATGAAATAGGGATCGTTCAATGCGATCTCTTCCAACCGCAGCGCGGTCTCGAACAGCGGGTCGGTGACCTTGAGCGCATCGAACACCTCGCGCACGGTCTTCTGCATCACCGTCGCGCGCGGGTCGTAGTTCTTGTAGACTCGGTGGCCGAAGCCCATCAGGCGGAACGGATCGTTCTTGTCCTTGGCGCGCTCGATGTAGTGCGGGATGCGGTCCGGCGTCCCGATTTCCTTGAGCATATTGAGCGCCGCCTCGTTCGCGCCGCCATGCGCCGGGCCCCACAGGCAGGCGATGCCCGCTGCGATGCAAGCGAAGGGGTTGGCGCCCGAGGAACCGGCGAGACGCACGGTCGAGGTCGAGGCGTTCTGCTCGTGGTCGGCGTGGAGGATGAAGATCCGGTCCATCGCCCGCTCGACTTCCGGGATCACCTCGTAGGGTTCGGCCGGAACGCCGAAGGTCATGCGCAGGAAATTGCCGGTATAGCTCAGCGAGTTGTCGGGGTAGATGAAGGGCTGGCCGACCGAATACTTGTAGGCCATCGCCGCGATCGTCGGCATTTTCGCGATCAGGCGGTGCGAGCTGATCTTGCGGTGCTCGGGATCGGAGATGTCGGTGCTGTCGTGGTAGAAGGCCGACAGCGCGCCGACCACGCCGCACATGATCGCCATCGGGTGGGCGTCGCGGCGGAAGCCGCGGTAGAAGGTCATCAGCTGCTCGTGCAGCATGGTGTGACGGGTGATGGTGTAGGTGAAGTCGTCGAGCTCGTCCTTGCTCGGCAGCTCGCCGTTGAGGAGGAGGTAGGAGACCTCCATGAAGCTCGAATCCTCGGCCAACTGGCCGATCGGGTAGCCGCGGTGCAGCAGCACGCCTTCGTCACCGTCGATATAGGTCAGCGCGCTTTCGCACGCGGCGGTCGAGGTGAAGCCGGGGTCGAAGGTGAAGGCACCCGTCTGCGCGTAGAGCTTGCGGATGTCGATCACGTCGGGGCCGGTGCTGCCTTCGAGCACCGGGTACTCGTAGGTCTGGCCGCCGATTTCGAGTTTCGCCGTCTTGTCTGCCAAGATCTGTCTCCTGTCCAATTACCCTGTCACCGATCCTTGCGCGCCGCGCCCGCCCTGCCTCAAGCAGCCTGAGCGTCGAGCCGGGCGAGCGCCTCGTCACGGCCGAGCAGGACCAGAACATCGAAGATCCCGGGAGAGGTGGTTGTCCCGGTCAGCGCCGCGCGCATCGGCTGCGCCAGCTTGCCCAGACCCAATCCCTGCGCCTCGGCGAGCGCCTTCGTAGTGGCTTCGAGTGCCTCGCTTGTCCAGTCGTTTTCGGCCCGCAGCGCGTCGTAAATCTTCCGCAATATCGCGGGCGCATCGCCCTCGAGCAGCTGGGCGGCCTTCTCGCTCATAGCAAGAGGGCGCTTGGCGAAAAGGAAGCCTGCACCTTCAACCACTTCATTGAGGTTCTTTGCGCGAACCTTGAGCACCGGCATGGCCTTGGCAAGCAGCGCTTCGTCGGCATCCTCGCCGATCCGCGCGGCGACCAGCGCGGCGAGCCGGGCATCATCCGCCTCGCGCAGGTAGTGGCCGTTCAGGTTCTCGAGCTTCTTCATGTCGAAGCGCGAGGGGCTCTTGCCGACGCCGTCGAGATCGAACAGCTGCGTCGCCTCCGCGCGGGTGATCTCCTCACGGTCGCCGTGGCCCCAGCCGAGGCGCAGGAGGTAGTTGAACAGCGCTTCGGGCAGGATGCCGAACTCGTCGCGATAGGCCTCCACGCCGAGCGCACCATGGCGCTTCGACAGCTTCGCCCCGTCGCTGCCGTGGATCAGCGGGATATGGGCATAGACCGGGTCGGGCCAATTGCCTTCGATGGCATTCATCGCGCGGATGATTGGCAGCTGGCGGAAGGCGTTGTTGAGGTGATCGTCGCCGCGGATCACGTGGGTCACGCCCATGTCGTGATCGTCGACCACCACCGCCAGCATGTAGGTCGGCGTGCCGTCGGCGCGCAGGATGATGTAGTCGTCGATTTCCTCGTTCTTCACCGTCACCGCGCCCTGGACGCGGTCCTGAATGGTGACCTCGCCCTCGTCAGGGGTCTTCAAACGGATGACGAAGGGCGCGCCCTCGGGCGCCTCGGCAGGATCGCGGTCGCGCCAGCGCCCGTCATAGCGAAGCGGCTTCTTCTGGGCGCGCTGCTCCTCGCGCATCGCTTCGAGTTCCTCGGGCGTGGCGAAGCACTTGTAGGCGTGGCCCGCCGCGAGGAGCTGCCAAGCTACCTCGGCATGGCGTTCGGCACGGTCGGACTGGAATACCGGGGGCGCGTCGTAATCGAGGCCCATCCACTCGAGCCCCTCGATGATCGCGTCGATCGCCTCCTGCGTGCTGCGCTTGCGATCGGTGTCCTCGATCCTGAGCAGCGTGCGGCCGCCGTGGTGGCGGGCATAGAGCCAGTTGAACAGCGCGGTGCGCGCCCCGCCGATATGCAGGAAACCGGTGGGGGAAGGGGCGAAGCGGGTGACGACCTCGCCTGCGGGGCGCGTGTCCGGAGTGCTGCTTTCGCTTGCCATGAGCTTCGACTTCCTGTTCTCTTTCAACCGGCTCGGCCCCGGTTTGTCCCGGTCGGGCCGGTCGGGGGGCAACCGATGCGCGATGTGCCGGAGGTTCCGATGGGGGAGGAGCCCGGCGGCGCACCCGCCGCCGGGAAACCGACGCCGCGCCCTTGGCAAAGAGCGCGCGGCTTGTCCAGCACCGCCGCCGCGCTCGGGCGGATGCGGGCGGGCGATGCGGCGGAGCGGTTCCTCGGCGAGGCCGGCTTCGACCGCGCCCCGTGGCTGGCGGTGATCTTCGTCGCCGGCATCCTCGCCTGGTTCGCGCTGCCCCATCCGTGGCAATGGGGCCTCGCCATGGCGGCCGGGGTCGGGGTGGCGCTCGGCGCCCTGGCGGTGTGGCCCCTCGCGAGCCGCGCCGACGAAACCCGCGCCAACCTGCGGCTTGCGGTCATCGCCTGCGGGTTGGTGTTCGCCTGCGGGGTGGCGGTGATCTGGGCCCGGTCAGCTCTGGTCGGCGCCGAGCCGATCGATCGGCCGATGGTCGCCACCATCGACGGCCTTGTGCTCGAACGCGAGGACCAGCCCGCCGAGGGGCGCCTCAGGCTCACCCTCGCGATGCGCGCGGCGAGCGGCGAGGCGGCGCACAAGGTGCGGGTCAATGTGCCCCTCGACCGGTTCACGGGAGGGCGGATTCCCGCGCGCCTTGGCGAGGGCGCGGTGGTGCGGCTGCGTGCGCGCCTGATGCCGCCGGCGCACCCGATGCTGCCCGGAAGCTACGATTTCGCCCGCGCCGCGTGGTTCCAGGGTCTCGCGGCGACCGGCACCGTGATCGGCCCGGTGACGGTGCTTAGCCCGGCCCCGCCGAGCGGAGGCATCGCCTCGCTGCAGCGGGCTATCGCCGAGCACGTCCGTGCCCGGGTGCCCGGCTCGCCCGGCGCGATCGCCGCGGCCTTTGCGAGCGGTGATCGCGGAGGGATCACCGAGGCGGACGCGGCGGCGATGCGCGATGCGGGCCTCACGCATCTTCTCTCGATCAGCGGCCTTCATGTCAGCGCGGTGATCGCCGCGGCCTATTTCGCGGTGATGCGCCTGCTGGCCCTGTTGCCGGCGATCGCGCTCCGGGTGCGGCTGCCCGTGGTGGCGGCTGCGGGCGGCGCGCTTGCGGGGATCGGCTACACGCTGCTGACAGGCGCAGAGGTGCCGACGATCCGGAGCTGCGTCGCGGCGCTGCTGGTGCTCGGCGCGCTGGCATTGGGGCGCGATGCGCTCTCGATGCGGATGCTTGCGCTCGCCGCCGGCTTCGTGCTGCTGCTGTGGCCAGAGAGCGCGATCGGGCCGAGCTTCCAGATGAGCTTCACCGCAGTGGTGGCGCTGATCGCCCTGTCGAACGCAAGCCCGGTCCGCGCCTTCCTCGCCCCGCGCGAGGAGTCCTGGCTCGCTCGTCTGGGGCGCAATGCGGTGATGCTGTTCGTCACCGGAGTGGTGATCGAGCTCGCCCTGATGCCGATCGTGCTCTACCACTTTCACCGCGCCGGGATGTATGGTGCGATCGCCAACGTAGTCGCCATCCCGCTCGTGACCTTCATCGCCATGCCTTTGATCGCACTCGGCTTTCTTGCCGACACCGTCGGGGCTGGGGCGCCCGTCTGGTGGGTGGTCGAGCAGGCGCTCGCAGCGCTGCTGTGGCTCGCGCACCGGACTGCCGGCCTTGCCGGGGCGGTCCGTCTGATGCCGCAGATGAGCGGCCTCGTCGCCGCGCTGTTTTCGGCCGGGGGCCTGTGGCTGGCCTTGTGGAGCGGCCGGGCGCGCCTCGCCGGACTGGTCCCGATTGCCCTCGGCACGGTGCTGGCCGCGGCCGCTCCGGTGCCGGACGTGCTGATCGCGGGGGACGGGCGGCAGGTGGGGATCACGGTGCCCGGTCCTGATGGACAGCGGCGGCTTCTCGCCCTGCGCGACAGCCGCTCGTCCTACACCCAGGGCAACCTGATGGAGCTCGCCGGGGTCGCGGCCGAACCCTTGCCGCTCGCCGACTGGCCGGGGGCGCGCTGCTCCTCGGCGTTCTGCACGGTGCGGCTCGAGCGGGGCGGGAGAGAGTGGGTGCTGCTGCTCGGCCGGGGCCGGGACCGGGTCGAATGGCGCGATCTCGTCGCCGCCTGCGCCGAGGCGGATATCGTTGTTTCGGAACGCTTTCTGCCCCGCGCCTGCCGCCCGCGCTGGCTCAAGGCCGACCGCCGCCACCTCGAGCGCAGCGGCGGGCTCGCCCTCGATCTGGCGGCGGGCCGCATCACCAGCGTCGCCGACAGCCAGGGCGAGCATGGCTGGTGGCGCGTCCCGGAGCAGGGCGATGTTGGGGAATACCGCCCCCGCCGGCGAGGCAGGGCTGAGGCGGGTCTAGGCGGGGGCTAGCCGGGGTATGGCGAGGGTCAAGCGGGGGCTGGGAGGTGCCAGCAGGCAAGAAAAAGGGGGCTGCGCAGAGCCCCCTTCCAATCCAACATGACACCGAGCGTCATCCTGGCCCCGCGATCATCCATTCACCGGCGCATTGATCGGACAGAGCCGCCGAACGCGGGCCCGCACCGGGACCGCAAAGGCCTCACCGGCGCCGCGCGGTTGCCGGCCATCCGAAGGGCCGCACCGGCAGGGTCAGCACGCCGGACCCCGGCGCTGCCGCCTCAATGGTAGCGGCGCAGCAGGCCGGCGAGCTTGCCCTGCACCTCGACCTCGTCGGGGCGGTAGAATTGCGGGTCGTAGGAGGCGTTGGCCGGATCGAGCCGCACCTGCCCGTTCTCGCGGCGCAGATACTTCAAGGTCGCCTCCTCGCCGCGCACCAGCGCGACGACGATCTCCCCGTCGCGCGCGGTATTGGTCCGCCGCACCAGCGCGAAATCGCCATCGAAGATGCCGGCCTCGACCATCGAATCCCCCGATACCTCGAGCGCGTAGTGCTCGCCGGGCCCGAGCAGCGCGGCGGGCACCGGCAGCGTCGACTGGCCCTCGAGCGCCTCGATCGGGGCGCCCGCGGCGATCCGCCCGTGCAGCGGCAATTCGATCACGTCGTTCGCCGGTTCGGCTGCGCGGGCGGGCGGCGGGGTCATCGGCACCACGTTGCCTGAGGCCGCTGCGCGGGCCGGGGTCGTGTCGCCGGGCTGGCGGATCACCTCGAGCGCGCGCGCCCGGTTGGGCAGGCGGCGCAGGAAACCGCGTTCCTCGAGCGCGGAAATCAGCCGGTGCACACCCGACTTGCTTTTGAGATCGAGCGCTTCCTTCATTTCCTCGAAGCTCGGCGAGACGCCGGTTTCCTCAAGCCGTTCTTGAATGAAGACAATGAGCTCGCGCTGTTTTGCGGTCAGCATTGATCCAAACTCCTGTGGTCGCACCCACGGCCGCGCCCGGTCAGGCGCGCCGTGCCAATCCCTTGCGTGCGCCAAGAGGCACCTTGTGCGACATGAAATCGCGGTGCTTTGCTGCACTTTCGCCCGCCATTAAGGTGAACGAACAAGGAACAATTAGGCAACTGTTGGAATGCTGTCAACAGGACCGCGCGGCAAACGCCAGCATTTCAGCCATTCCGGAGCAGGTAGACCGTGACCGGCGTGCCTGCGGTGAGCGTCGGGGCGTGGGCGGGGCGGTCGATCAGCGCGTCTGCCGCTGCCAGCGCGGACAGCGCCGAGGAATCTTGCGATCCGGCGAGCCGCACCGCATCGCCCTCGCGCACCGCGCGCAGGAACTCGCGCCGGGGGCCGACCGCGGGCAGATCCTCGCCCGCCACGAGCGTCACCGGGCGGGGCAAGGCCGCGCGCTCGCCAGCCGCCGCGCGCACCAGCGGCAGCGCGAAAAGGAAGGCGGTCACGAAGCTCGAGACCGGGTTGCCGGGCAGGCCGAGGATCACCTGGTGACCTTCCGCATGGCGGCGAGTCGCCACCAGCAGCGGCTTGCCGGGCTTGATCGCCACGCGCCAGAAGTCGGTCTCGGCGCCCCATTCGGCAAGCGCGGGCTTGATGAGATCGTGATCGCCCACCGAGGCCCCGCCCGAGGTCACGAGGATGTCGGCGCTTTCCGCCTGCGCCAGCGCGGCGGCGAGCGCGGCGCGATCGTCCGGCACCGGGCCGATGCGCTTAACCTCGCAGCCCCATTCGCCCAGCATCGCGGCGATCATCGCCCCGTTGCTCGCCGGGATCTGGTGGGGGAGACAGGCGGCGGGATCGGCGCTGAGCTCGTCGCCCGAATCCAGCACCGCCACGCGCAGGGTGCGGGCGACGGGAAGACTTGCGTGCCCGCCGGCCAGCGCCAACGCGATTGCCGCAGGGGTCAGGCGCGTGCCGCGCGCGAGCAGCCGGTCGCCGGCGTGGAAATCCAGCCCGCGCGGGCGGATGTGGCGGCCGGGCGGGGGGACTTCGGTGGCGGCGATGATGCCATCGGTGTCGACCGCGTCCTCCTGCATCAGGATGCGGCCCGCACCCGGCGGCACCATCGCCCCGGTCGAGATCCGCGCCGCCTCGCCTTCTCCCAGCACCTCGCGATAGGGCGCGCCCGCGCGGCTTTCCCCGACGAGCCGCCAGGGGCCTTCGCCTTCGCCGAGGGCATAGCCGTCCATCGCCGAAAGGTCGGCCGGGGGCTGGGTGCGGGCGGCGAGAAGGTCCTCGGCGAGCACGCGGCCGAGCGCGGTCTCGGCGGGGACGGTCTCGGCCGCGATCCGCGGGGCGAGGGCGAGCAGGCGGGCCTGCGCTTCCTCGAGCGCGAGCGGCGGCGGTAGTGCGCTCACGGTTCCGCCCGCCAGTCGCCCGACTTGCCGCCGGTCTTTTCGACGAGGCGGAGGTCGGCAATGACCATGCCCTTGTCGACGGCCTTGGCCATGTCGTAGATTGTCAGGAGTGCGATCGAAGCGGCTGTCATCGCTTCCATTTCCACCCCGGTCTTGCCGGTGAGGGAGGCGGTGGCGGTGACACGGATCGCATGGGCGCCGTCGCTCTCCTCGAAGGCAAAGTCGACCGTCACCGCCTCGAGCCCGAGGGGGTGGCACAGCGGGATGAGCTCGCCGGTGCGCTTCGCGGCCATGATCCCGGCGATGCGCGCGGCGGCGAGGACGTCGCCTTTGGGGGCGTTGCCGTCGCGGATCGCGGCGAGGGCCTGCGGCGACATGGCGATGCGCCCGCTGGCGACGGCGCGACGCTGCGTCTCGGCCTTTCCGCCGACGTCGACCATCCGCGCGGCGCCGGTCTCGTCGAGGTGGGTGAGCTTGGTCATGGGCCCTCCTATCCGTTCGCCTCGAGCAAAGTCGAGAGGCCGGTGCATGGTGTCTCGACTGACGACAGAATGTCGGCTGCCTGCCCTGAGCCTGCCGAAGGGCTCGACACGAACGGGTCCGTGCTAGTCGGCGCCGATCAGCGCGCGGGTGGCGGCGGCGATATCGTCAGCCCGCATCAGGCTCTCGCCGACGAGGAAGGTGCGCACCCCATGGGCGGCGAGGCGGTCGCAGTCGGCGCGGGTGGCGATCCCGCTTTCGCCGACCAGCAGCGTGCCTTCGGGGGCGAGGGGGGCGAGGCGCTCGGTGGTGGCGAGGTCGGTGGTGAAGGTCCGGAGGTCGCGGTTGTTGACCCCGATGAGGCGCGAGCGGAGGTGTGCGGCGGCGCGGGCCATCTCGGCCTCGTCATGGACCTCGACGAGGACGTCCATGCCGTGCTCGCGCGCCGCCGCCTCGATCTCGGCCATCTGCGCGTCGGACAGGGCAGCGACGATGATGAGGATCGCGTCGGCGCCGATGGCGCGGGCCTCGAGGCATTGCCAGGGGTCGACCATGAAGTCCTTGCGCAGGACGGGCAGATTGCAAGCGGCGCGTGCCTGCACGAGGTAGTCCTCGTGGCCCTGGAAATAGGGCGCGTCGGTGAGGACCGAGAGGCAGGCGGCGCCGCCCTCTTGATAGGCCCGGGCGTGGTCGGCCGGGCGAAAGTCGGCGCGGATCAGGCCCTTCGACGGGCTCGCCTTCTTGATCTCGGCGATCAGGGCAAAGCCGGAGGCGGCGCGCGCGCGCAGGGCGGCCTCGAAGCCGCGCGGAGGGTCTTGCGCGGCGGCGGCTTCGGCGAGCGCGGCGGTGGTCATCGCGGCCTTGCGGGCGGCGACTTCCTCGCGCTTGGTGGCGCAGATTTCCTCGAGCTTGTTCATGGTCTCATGCCTTTGCCGTTCGCCTCGAGCGAAGTCGAGAGGCCCGTGCGGTGTATCTCGACGTCGCTCGACACGGACGGGATGGGTGTTATCTGGCGAGCGCGATCCACTTGTCGAGCAGCGCCAGGGCCGCGCCCGAGTCCAGCGCCTCGGCGGCCATCGCCGCCCTTTCGCGCCAGTCGCCGCCGCGCCCGGCGACGGTCAGCGCGCCGGCCGCGTTGAACAGCACCGCGTCGCGATAGGGCCCGGGGGTGCCCATCAGCAGGGCCTTCAGGGCCGCCGCATTATGTTTCGCATCGTCGCCCCGGATCGCCTCGATGGGCGCATGGGGCAGGCCCGCCGCGTCCACTGCGATCCGCTTCATCCGGAAGGTGTTGCCCGTCACCACCGCCACCTCGTTGCCGCCCGCGATGCTCAGCTCGTCCAGCCCCTCGTCGCCCGAGACGATCAGCGAGCGCCCCGTGCCGAGCCGTGCCATCGCGCCGGCATAGATGGGGACGTAGGCCGGGCGGGCGATGCCGATCAGCTGGCTTTCCACGCGCGCGGGGTTCGACAAGGGGCCCATCAGGTTGAAGATCGTGCGCTTGCCGATCCGCTGCCGGATGGGCTGGATGCGCGCCATCGCCGGGTGGTGGTTCTTGGCGAAGAGGAAGCAGATGCCGATTGCGGCGAGGGTCTTTTCCGCCGTGCGCCCGGCGGCGTCCATGTCGAGGCCGAGCGCTTCGAGCGTATCCGCCGCTCCCGCCTTCGAAGAGGCGGCGCGGTTGCCGTGCTTGGCGACCGGTACGCCGCTTGCCGCGACCACCAGGCTGACGGCGGTCGAGACGTTGAGGGTGTGATGCCCATCGCCCCCCGTGCCGCAGACGTCGATCGCCCCGGCGGGTGCGTCGATGGGGATCAGCCGCGCCCGCAAGGCCCGCGCCGCGCCGGCGATCTCGTCGGCGGTCTCGCCGCGTTCCGAGAGGGCGACGAGGAACTGCGCGATCGCTTCTTCCGAGGGCGCCCCGTCGAGGACGACGCCGAAGGCCGCCTCGGCCTCGGGCTCGGTCATGGGGGCGGGGGTGATGGCGGGGAGCAGGCTCATGCGCGCAATGCCTCGGGAAGGACGGGCGCCATCCCGCAGGCGCGCAGGAAATTGGCGAGGAGCGCGTGACCGTGTTCGGTGGCGATGCTTTCCGGGTGGAACTGCACCGAATGGATCGGGAGCGAGGCATGGCGGAAGCCCATACAGCTGGGGTGATCGGCGCCGGGCGTTTCGGCATGGGCGTTGGCGACGAGCTCTTCCGGCACATCCACCACCTCGAGGCTGTGGTAGCGCGTGGCGATGAACGGCGAAGGCAGGCCCGCAAAAACCCCCGTCCCGTCATGCGTCACGGGCGAGGTCTTGCCATGCATCAGCCCGCCGCGCTGTACCGTTCCGCCGAAATGCTGCCCGATCGCCTGATGCCCGAGGCACACGCCCATCAGCGGCCTTGCCGCATCGGCACAGGCCGCGACCAGATCGAGGCTGATCCCGGCCTCGTTCGGCGTGCAGGGGCCGGGGGAGATGAGAAAGCCCGCCGCGTTCGTCCGCAGCGCCTCGGCGGCGGTCAGCGCGTCGTTGCGCTCGACCCGCACCTCGGCGCCCAGCTCCATCAGGTAATGGACGAGGTTGAAGGTGAAGCTGTCGTAATTGTCGATGACGAGAATCATGGTGCCGGTGTCCCTGCCGCTGGCTGCGATGCCGCCATCTGCCGCTTGGTCACGACGATGATCGGGCCGACGCGGCCGCCGTCCTGCCGCCCGCCCGCCGGGTCCCACAGGCTCGAGACCGCGCCGTCGAGATAGAGCGCGTTTCGCACCTTGAGCACGTCGCGGAAATAGCGGGCGAGCTGGCCGAAGCTGATCGGCGCATCGCTGATGACGAAATGCGCCTTGCCGGCGGCATCCACGCCCACGCCGTTGCGGACCGCGCGCGAGGGGCCGTTGTCCTGGATCTCGGGATGGAGCTTGCCGTCCACCAGCAGCAGCGGGCCCGACTGGGTGCCGAATTCGGGCCGTTCGCCGACGGTGTCGAAGAAGGTGTTGCTGCCCAGCACCCGCCAGCTGCCCCCGCTGCCGAAGAACACGCCGTTGGGCTTCATGTAGAAATTGCCGGTGCCTTGCCCACGGTCGAGCTCCTTCAGCCGCTCGCCCTTCTCGACGTAGTAGCCGATCGCCCTCAAATCATCGCCATACATTCCGCCGTTCATGGCGAAGGCGATGGTGGCGGGATCGACCGTGGCGGCGAACTTGGCGAGGCTGGCATAGGGCTGCCTGTCCGGCCCGAGGTTCGCCATGCGGATGCGGTGCCGCGCGGGATCGGCGATGCAGTGGGTGAGGGGCACGCCCTCGAAGGTGACGCTCTCGCAGGCCGAGGGGCCGAGATCGGGCGCCGGGCTCGCCTCTGACGTCGGATCGGGCGAGGGCGCCTCGATGATGCCCTTGCCGTCGAGCACGGTGCGGGTGACGGGCTGGCCTTCGGGGCTTTCCGAGCAGCCGGACAGCGCGAGCGCGAGGGCGGTGAGGCGGGCGAGGCGGGCGAGGCGCTTCATTGCCCGTACCCCGGCTCGCCAGCGACGCGCACCGCCTCGCGCGCGGCGGCGATCAGCGCGCCCGCCTTGGCGCGGCATTCGGCGAGTTCGTAGTCAGGGTCGGAATCGGCGACGATCCCGGCTCCGGCCTGCACGTGCATGACCCCTTCCTTCACGACCGCCGTGCGCAGGACGATGCAGGAATCGAGGCTCCCGTCGGGCGCGAAATAGCCGACGCCACCGGCATAGGCGCCGCGCGTCTCGGGCTCCAGTTCGGCGATGATCTGGCAGGCGCGGATCTTCGGCGCGCCGGAGACGGTGCCGGCGGGGAAGCCTGCAAAGAGCGCATCGAGCGCGTCCTTCGCCGGATCGAGCCGCCCGACGACGTTGCTGACGATGTGCATGACGTGGCTGTAGCGCTCGATGGTGAAACTGTCCGTCACCTCCACCGTCCCCGCGGCCGCCACGCGCCCTACGTCATTGCGCCCGAGGTCGAGCAGCATCAGGTGCTCGGCGCGCTCCTTTGGATCGGCGAGGAGGCTGGCCTCGTTGGCCTCATCCTCCTCGCGCGTCTTGCCGCGCGGGCGGGTGCCGGCGATCGGTCGGATCGTCACCTCGCCCTCGCGCACCCGGACGAGGATCTCCGGGGAGGAGCCGACCAGCGCGAAGCCTGGAAGGTCGAGGAAGTAGAGGAAGGGCGAAGGGTTCACCCGCCGGAGCGCGCGGTAGAGCGCCAGCGGGGGGAGCGGGAAAGGGCAGGTGAAGCGCTGGGCGAGCACCACCTGGAAGATGTCGCCGGCAAGGATGTAGTCCTTGGCCTTGAGGGCCATCGCCTTGTAGTCATCGGGCGCGATCACGGGCGCCAAGTCGGGGAGGCTCTCCGGCAGCGCCGCGCGGCTCTCGGTTGGCATGGCTTGCCCGAGCTGGCTCAGGGTCGCATCGATCCGCTCGCCCGCGCGGGCGACGGCGGCTTCGGGGTCGCTGGCCTGCCACACCGGCGCGACCGCGAACAGCGCGTTGGTGAGGCCGTCGAACACCAGGATCACCGTGGGCCGCACGAACAGCATGTCGGGAAGCTGGAGCGGGCTGTCCGGCGCGCGCGGCAGGGTCTCGACGAGGCCGATCGTCTCGTAGCCGAGATAGCCCACCAGGCAAGCCAGCGCCGGGGGCAGGCCCTCGGGCAGGGGATCGATCCGGCAGGCATCGGCGAGCGCGCGCAGTTCGGCGAGCGCATCGCCGGGGAGCGGGACGAAGGCTTCGCGGTCGGCCTTCCAGTCGCGGTTGACCTCGGCGGCGTTGCCGTGCGCGCGGAACACCAGATCGGGGTCGAGCCCCAGCAGGCTGTAACGCCCGCGCACCTCGCCGCCCTCGACACTCTCGAGCAGGAAGTCGCCGCGCCCGGGCACGATCAGCCGCCGCCCTGCGCCCACCGGCGTGTCGCTGTCGGCGATGATCCGCCGCCACACCAGCGACGGCCTGCCCTGGGCAAGCGCGGCGATGGCGGCGGCGGCGTTCTCGGGCAGGCCTGTCGTCGCGGCAGCGGTCACGGGCTGCCTTACTGGTCGCCGACCAGCCGCTTGCGCACGGCGGCGAGCGACGCGTCGTTGCGGGTGACGCCCAGCTCCTTGCGCATCGCGGCCGAAGCCTGGCGGGCATATTCCCCGGTCAGCGCTTGGCCGAGCTGCTGGCGGGTCTGCCCGACCAGTCCGGGCTCGCTGTCGACCGGCAGGGTGGTGATGTCCTCGAGGTTGACGACAAACCAGCCAAGGTTGCCCGGCGCCTCCAGAACCTTGGCGGTGCCCTTGGCCATGCTGAACATCAGCACAAGCGGCGGGGGCACGCGCTGGCGCTGCTGGGAGAGAAGCTGCCGCCGCGTGAGGTCGATCCGCTCGCGCTCGAAGGGCTTCTGCTCGGCCGCGAGCGCCGCATCGAGCGACGTCCCGCCGCGCACCTTGGCGAGAATGCGGTCGGCGGCCTGCTTGGCAAGCACGGCGCCCTGCGCGCGCTTCCATGCCGCGACGGCCGCCTCGCGCACCTCGCCGAGCGGCGGGGCCGCGGCCTCCTCGATGCGCGCGACCTCGAAGATCACGAAGTCCTGGCCCGGCACCACTTCGGCGAGCTGCGGTTCGCTCTCCTCCATCTGGAACGCGGTCTGGAGCACGGGGGCGAGCTGCGGCACGATCTGCGCGCCCGGCTGCCCGAACACGGTGCCGTTGGCGAGCAGGGGCGGGGTGGTCTCGACGGTGAGGCCGTAATCCTTGGCGACGTCGGCGAGCGCGGTGCCGCCGTCGACCTCGCCCTCGATCTGCGAGACCCGGTCGGCAATCGCGGCGGCGCGCTTTTCGGCGGTGAGTGCCTGGGTGATCTCCGGGGTGGCCTGGGCGAGGGTGCGCGCCGGGGTGCGCTCGATCCGGTCGACCCGGGCGACATACCAGCCGAGCGCGCCCTGCGCGGGCTCGATCACGGCGCCCTCGGCAGCGGCGAAGGCATTGGTGGCAAAGGCCGCGCTGGTCGTATTGCCGAGCGCCGCACGCTCGCGCGCCTCGCCCTTGGCGGCGCTGAAGCCGGCTTCGCGCGCGACCGTCTCGAGCGACGCGCCGCCGCGGATTCGCGCGGTCAGCGCACGGGCGGCGTCCTGGGTGGGCACGACGAAGCTGGTGATCGCGCGCTTCTCGCTCGCCGCATACTTCGCGGCATCCTTCTGGTAGCGCGCGGCGATCTCGGCGGCGGTCGGCGCGGCGTCGACCTTGAGGCTGTCGGCGCTGAACACCGCGAAGCGCAGCGTGCGGCGTTCCGGGCGGATGAAGGCGGTGCGGTTCTCGGAATACCAGGCGGAAAGCTGCCCGTTGGTGGGGTTGCCCGCCGGCGCGAAGGCCGCCGAGGGAATCAGCGCAATGTCGCCCCGGCGCTTCTCCAGCACCAGCGCGGCATACTGGCGCGCAACCTTCTCGGGCAACCGCGGCGCGGCGATCGCTGGGCGCAGCAATTGCTGGTCGAGCAAACCATCGGCCAGGTCGCGGCGGAACACCTGATCGGTCAGCCCGCGCGAGCGCAGCGCGCCCAGATAGGCCTGCTCGTCGAACTTGCCGGTCACGCCGAGGAAGGCGGGGATCTTGAGGATCTCGCTGTTCACCAGATTCTCGCCGGCCCTCAAGCCATGGCGGCGCGCATATTCGCCCACCGCAAACCGATCGATCAACTGATCGACCACCTGATCGAAGCCGCCCTGCGCGACGAATTCGGGCATGGTCAGCGTCGGGTTCTGCTGGCGCACCTGATCGAGCGCATTGTTCATCGCGATGTCGAGTTCGGCGACCGGCACCGCCCTGCCGCCGACCACCGCGATCCGGTCGCCGTTCGCCACGCCCCCGAAAGTCGCGCCGGTGATGTCGGACGCCGCGAAGGCGAGCGCCATCAGCCCGAGGAAGGCGAGAACGATCGGCAGGCCGATCTTGGAGGCGAAGAAGCGGCGGAAGAAGGAAATCATCTGTGTCGGGACCCGTGTCGAGGCTGGCAGAAGGCGGGACGCGCGCGGCGCCAGGGGTGCCGCACCCCGGACGGGGCACGGTGCAGGGCGCGCTTTAGAGCCCCTGCGACCGCGCGGCAACAGGTGAGCGCGGCTTTTGACAGGCGTAACGCCGACGGCTAGCGGACGCGGCCCGGGGACACTACAGCCGATCCGAGAATCGCACGGCCCCCGGGCACACCCCTCTCCCTTTCTCGAAGTGCAGGACTGAACGCATGACCCGCCGACCCTATATCGTCGGAAACTGGAAGATGCATGGCACCCGCGCGATGCTGTCCGAAGCGCGCGCCATCGATCGTGCCGCCCAGCGTCTCACCAAGGTCGAGGTGGCGCTGGCGCCGCCTTACACGCTGATCCACCCGATCCATCGCGAGGCCGAGCAGATCGCCGTCGGCGCGCAGGATTGCCACCATGCCGAGGGCGGGGCGCACACCGGCGACATCTCGGCGGCGATGATCGCCGATGCAGGGGCGACCTTCGTCATCCTCGGCCACTCCGAGCGGCGCCAGGACCATGGCGAGAGCGACGCGCTCGTGCGCGCCAAGGCCGAGGCGGCCTTGGCGGCGGGTCTCAGGGTCATCATGTGCTGCGGCGAGACACTGGAAACCCGCGAATCGGGCGGCGCGGCCGCCTTCGTGCGCGCCCAGCTCACCGCCTCGCTGCCGCCGGTGGACGCCATGCCCGCCGACATCGCCGACCGCCTGTGCATCGCCTACGAGCCGATCTGGGCGATCGGCACCGGCGTCGCCGCCACAACGGACGATATCGCCGCCATGCACGGCGAGGTCCGCGCGCTGCTGGTCGAGCTGCTGGGCGAGGAGCACGGTCCCGAGGTGCGCATCCTCTATGGCGGTTCGGTGAAGCCCGACAACGCGGCGGCGATCTTCGCCGTGCCCGAGGTGCGTGGCGCGCTGGTGGGCGGGGCGAGCCTCACCGCCGACAGCTTCATGGGCATCGCGCTCGCCGCGAGCGACCCGCTCGAAAGCTGAGCCGGGCACGGCTTTCCCCCGCCGGGCTTGCCGCGCGGGGAAAGCGGCCCTACATGGCGCGCAAATGACAACCGGGCGTGTGGAAACGCGCCCCGCTCCCGCGAGACCTTTCCATGTCGATCTTCCTGTTCCTTTCCGTGATCCAGGCGATCATCGCCGCAGCGCTGGTCGGCGTCGTGCTGATGCAGCGCTCCGAAGGGGGCGGCCTCGGCATCGGCTCGAGCCCGGGGGGCGCTTTCGGCGCGCGCGGAGCGGCGGACTTCCTGACCCGTTCTACCAAATGGCTGGCGATCGCCTTCGTCTCGCTCTCGATCGTGCTTGCCGCGCTCGCGGTGCGCGAAAGCCGGGTGGGCGGGGTGACCAGCACGCTCGATCGCACTGTGCCCGCAGCGCCGATCGACCCGCTCGCCGATCCGGCGGCGGTTCCGGCTCCGTCGGTCCCGGCGCCCGCTCCGGCAGGCAACGGCACGGCGCCCGCCGCCCCGGCTGCGCCCGCGCAGTAAAACGCAACCCGGCGGGCCGTGCGCGGTCCGCCTGCTCCCCTGTTCGACGGCACTGTGGATGGCGCCGCCTTGGCGCGGTGCAATCCGCTTGCCCCGAATCCGCTTGTTTGCTTAAGGCCCGAATCCCATGGCGCGGTTCATTTTCATCACCGGCGGCGTGGTTTCCTCGCTCGGCAAAGGTCTCATGGCGGCATCGCTCGCGGCGCTGCTCCAGGCGCGCGGCTACAAGGTCCGCATCCGCAAGTTCGACCCCTACCTCAACGTCGATCCGGGCACGATGAGCCCCTACCAGCACGGCGAGGTCTACGTGACCGACGACGGCGCGGAGACCGACCTCGATCTGGGGCATTACGAGCGCTTCACCGGCGTCTCCTCGCGCCAGAGCGACAACATCACCTCGGGGCGCATCTACCGCGACATCATCGCCCGCGAGCGGCGCGGCGACTATCTCGGCGCGACGGTGCAGGTGATCCCGCACGTCACCGACGCGATCAAGGAATTCGCCCTCGCCGACCAGGGCGACAACGACTTCATCCTGTGCGAGATCGGCGGGACGGTGGGCGACATCGAGAGCCTGCCCTTCATGGAGGCGATCCGCCAGCTCAGGAACGAGCTCGAGCCGTGGCAGACGGTCAGCGTCCACGTGACGCTGGTGCCCTACATCAAGGCCGCGGGCGAGCTGAAGACCAAGCCGACCCAGCACTCGGTGCGCGAGCTGGCCGCATTGGGGATCAAGCCCGACATCCTGCTGTGCCGCGCCGAGCACCCCATCCCGGAGAGCGACCGGCGCAAGATCGCGCAGTTCTGCAACGTGCGGCCTGAGGCGGTGATCCCGGCGCTGGATGCGCCCTCGATCTATTCGGTGCCGCAGCAATACCATGCCGAGGGCCTCGACCGCGAGGTGCTGCGCGCCTTCGGCATCACCGATGCGCCCGAGCCCGACCTCACCTCGTGGACAGACGTGACCGATCGTCATTTCAATCCCGAGGGCGAAGTTACCATCGCCGTCGTCGGCAAGTATGTGGGCCTGCCCGATGCCTACAAGAGCTTGAACGAGGCGCTGATCCACGGCGGGCTCGCCAACCGGGTCAAGGTCAACATCAAGTGGATCGACGCCGAGATCTTCGAGGGCGAGGACGACAGCCAGATCATCGCCGCGCTGGAGCCCATGCACGGCATCCTCGTGCCCGGCGGCTTCGGCGAGCGCGGGAGCGAGGGCAAGATCGCGAGCGTGCGCTTCGCCCGCACCCGCAACATCCCGTTCTTCGGCATCTGCCTGGGGATGCAGATGGCCTGCATCGAGGGCGCTCGCGCGGCGGGGTTCGAGAAGGCCTCCTCGACCGAATTCGGCCCGACCGACACGCCGGTGGTGGGCATCATCACCGAGTGGATGAGCAAGGAAGGCCTCCAGAGCCGCGCCGAGGGCGGGGACCTGGGCGGCACGATGCGGCTCGGGGCCTATCCGGCCAAATTGAGCCCCAACAGCCACACCTCGCGCATCTATGGCGGCGCGGAGCTCATCTCCGAGCGGCACCGCCACCGTTACGAGGTCAACAGCGCCTTCATCGAGCCGCTCGAGAAACAGGGCCTGATCTTTGCCGGCATGAGCCCCGACGGGCTGCTGCCCGAGATCGTCGAGCGGCCCGACCATCCGTGGTTCGTCGGCGTGCAGTTCCACCCGGAGCTGAAGTCGCGCCCCTTCGATCCGCACCCGCTGTTCGCCGGCTTCATCGCCGCCGCGCTGGAGCAATCGCGACTCGTCTGAGGCGTTCGGCCGGGCGATTTCCCGTGGGTAACTTCCGGCCGGCGATCATTTCCGCATTGCCGCGGGCACACCCGCCACCCGCGATAAGCTAGGCTTTGCAATCCTTTGTTTCGCAACACAGACTTGCGACCCGGCAAGCTTGCGGAACTTGCAGATAAGTCTTGCGCAGCAACGCTATTCCGCATTAGACCGCTGGCGGGGTTTCACCGTTTGTGAGGGTTCGAACGCCCAATGTGGCACGTCTCCGCCCATCCGGCGAAGCGGGGCGGGCGGGCACGGGCGACCGGTCCTCGATAACGAGCTTGCCCGGTTGTGTAAGTCTTCTGCGACCCGGACGGACACGGCCAGGCGAGGCGACGCAAGTCGCAGGGGGCGGACCACGAGGTCCGCCCCCTATTCAATTCAGCATCGGCAAAATTCAGGCCGCGTCGCTCTCGCCGGTCGGCACCGCAGTCAGCGTCGCGGTGCCGCCGATCGCGATCTTGCGCGGCTTCATCGCATCGGGCACCTCGCGCACCAGGTCGATGATCAGGAGGCCATCGGCAAGGTCCGCACGCTCGACCCGCACGAAATCGGCGAGCTCGAAGCGGCGCTCGAAGCCGCGGTTGGCGATGCCGACATGGATCAGCTCGGAGCCGTCCTCGACCTCCTCGCGCTTCTTGCCAGCCACGACCAGCAGGTTCTGCTGCGCTGTGATGTCGATGTCCTGCGGCCGGAAGCCCGCCACGGCCAGCGTGATGCGGTAATTGTCCTCGCCGCGGCGCGAGATGTTGAAGGGGGGGTAATTGTCGCCCGCGTTGAGCCGCGCCTGGTTCTCGAGCAGGTCGAACAGGCGGTCGAAGCCCACGGTGGAGCGGCGGTAGGGGGTGAAATCGAAACGGGACATGGGCACAAATCCTCTGATGAGCGATTTTCGTCTGACGCGGGCCTGCCGGATGCAGCACCCGCCTTGCCGCCTTGTGCGTTTCCCTAAGACTGGCGAAACGCGGCGACCGGCCTTATCTGGTTTTCCGAGAAACGCTTTCAAGAGGTGCCAAATGGCCGCCCCCAGGATCGATATCTACACCAAGTTCGGCTGTCCTTTCTGCGTGCGCGCCAAGCGCCTGCTGACCGAGAAGGGCGCGGAGTTCACCGAGCACGATATCACGCTTGGAGGCCCCGGGCGCGACGAGATGCTTGCCCGCGCGCCGAATGCCATGACCGTGCCGCAGATCTTCATCGGCGAGACCCACGTGGGCGGCAGCGACGATCTCGCCGCGCTGGAGCGCGCCGGCAAGCTCGACGCGCTGCTGGCGGGCTGATGCCGACAATTGCCGTTCTGCAAATGACCTCGGGGATCGATCCCGAGGCCAATTTCGCGGCGATCGTTCAGGCTGCGCATACGGCGGCAGGGCAGGGGGCGGCGATGCTCTTTACCCCCGAGATGTCGCTCCTGCTGGACCGCGACCGGGCGCGGGCGGCGCCGAAGATCGTTGCGCAGGACCAATCGCCCTTCGTGCCGCAGCTTGCCGGGCTGGCAGAGGAAACGGGCCTCACCATCGCCTTGGGGTCAATGGCGGTGGCGGCGGCGGCGGCGGGCGGCGACCGGAACGCCAATCGTTCGATGCTGTTCGCGCCCGGCGCGGCAGAGCCGGTCATCTACGACAAGATCCATATGTTCGACGTCGATCTCGCCACCGGCGAGAGCTGGCGCGAAAGCAACGCCTATCGGCCCGGCGCGGCGGTGGTCACGGTCGAGGAGACGCCGGTGGGCCGGCTCGGCCTTGCGGTCTGCTATGACCTGCGCTTCCCCGCGCTGTTCGGCGCCCTGGGCGACCGGGCCTGCGACGCGATCGCCGTCCCCGCCGCCTTCACGAAGCCCACCGGCGCAGCGCACTGGCACGTCATGCTGCGCGCCCGCGCGATCGAGGCGCAGGCCTTCGTCATCGCCGCCGCGCAGGTCGGCCGCCACGCGGACGGGCGCGAGACCTACGGCCACAGCCTCGTCGTCGATCCGTGGGGCGAGGTGCTGCTCGACATGGGCGGGAAGGAGACGGGCCTCGGCTTGTGCGACATTGACCTCGCCCGCATCGCCGCCGTGCGCGCGCAGGTGCCCGCTCTTGCCAACCGGCGGGAAATCGTCACATCGCACGTGTCATGATCGTCTACGACCTGACCTGTTCCGGCGGCCACCGTTTCGAGGGGTGGTTCGGCTCCTCGGGTGACTTCGAGGACCAGCGCGTGCGCGGCCTGCTCGCTTGCCCCACCTGCGGCTCGGCCGAGGTTGCCAAGGCGCCGATGGCCCCCGCCGTGCCCGCCAAGGGCAACCAGCGGCAGGAGGTGCTCCCTGCGCAAGCCGCGCCGCAGCCGATGGCCAACACACCGATGCCCCCCGAGGTGCAGCAGGCGCTCGCCGCGCTCGCCAAGGTGCAGGCCGAGGTGCTCAAGAACAGCACGTGGGTCGGCGACAGGTTCGCCGAGGAGACCCGCAAGATGCATTACGGCGAGCGCGAGGAGGCGCCGATCCACGGCCAGGCGAGCCTCGCCGAGGCGAAGGCGCTGATCGAGGAGGGCGTGGCCGTAGCCCCGCTGCCGTTCCCGGTCGCGCCGCCGGAAAAGTTGAATTGAGACGCCGCGCTGCTATGGGAAGCGCCGGGACCCCGTAGCTCAGCAGGATAGAGCATCAGATTCCTAATCTGAGGGCCGCGCGTTCGAATCGCGCCGGGGTCACCATTCCCCCGATCTCCGCTCGATCGCCTCGGCAAGCGGCCTTGCGCCGACAGCAGGCGCAAAAAAGGGCGCTCGGTCCAACCGGAGTGGCGAGGTTTTCTCGCCATTCGGTATTCGACCGTAACGCCCTCCTTGGGGAAAGGCATTCGGCTTAACCGGAGTGACGATGATCCAACATCGCCGATCGGTAAGTAGCCGTAGCGCCCTTCGAACACTCGTTTACCGTCAAAAGGTTAACAAGTGGTGAAGGTGTAAATCCCATGCCTGTCAGCGTGAATTGACATCTACGGTTCTCCGCCAACGCCGCTCGGCGTGGAAGGCGAGGGCGACGATGCCGCTCGACATGGCCGAAAGCAGCACGCAGGTTGCGCCCCAGCCGCCCCATTCGAACACCGCCGTGCCCGCCGCGCTGCCGATCGCGCCGCCGATGAACATGACGACGATATAGCTGGTGGTAAGCCGCGTGCGGATTTCGGGCGCGAGGGCGAAGAGCGTCATGCGCCCGGTCACGTCGATGCTCGGGCCGACGAGGTTGGTGATGAACAGCGGCACCAGCACAGCCCAGATCGAGAAGCCCAGCGGGTAGAACAGCGCGATGCCGGTAAACTGGACGCAGGCTGCCGCGATCCGCGCGCGGCGCGGCCCCACCCGGTCGGCCCAGCGCCCGAGGCGCGGGGTGGTGACGACGCTCACCGCAGCGATCGCAGCAAGGTAGCCGACATCGTCGGTGCCGTAGCCCAGCTCCGGTCCGGTCAGGTGCAGCGCGAGGGCCAGCCAGCTCGCGGTGAAGATCGCGAAATTGAGCCCCTGCATCGCTGCCGACAGGCGCATGTCGGGGTGCCTTGCCGCAAGGGTGAAGACCGATGCGATCAGCGCGCCGTAGCCCGTGCCGGGCTGCTTCGGCGCGGCGCCCTCGCTGCGCATGGCGAAGGGCAGGTAGGCGGTCACCGCCAGCATCAGCACGAAGGCGCAGACATAGACCGTGTGCCAGTCGGCGCGGGCGGCGATGATCCCGGCACCGACGCGGGCGACGAGGATGCCGAAGATCACCGCCGCCGTCAGCTGGGCGGTGACCTGCCCGAGCCGTTCCGGCGCGACCCGCTTCGAGGCGAAGGCGGGGATCAGGTAGGGCGCGATGGTGACGAAGCCGAGCAGGGTCGAAGCGGCGGTGAACAGCGCGAAGGAGGGCGCGATCACCATCGCGCCGAGGCAGGCGGTCTGGCCGGCGACGAAGATCAGGCATAGCCTGCGGTTCGACACGAAGTCGCCGAGCGGCAGCAGCAGCAGGATGCCGAGCGCCAGCGCGAGCTGGTTCAAGGCCGGCACCAGCCCGATCCGGGCCTCGCCCACGTCGAAGGCGCGGGCGACGTCGCCGATCATCGGGTGGATGTAATAGGCATTGGCCGTCACCACCGCGATGGTGAGCGCGAGCGCCCGCTCCTGCGTGCGGGTCAGGTAGGCGGCACGCGGGAGGGGCGCTGCGACGTTCAAGCGAGGAAGCCTGCCTTGCGGGCCATTGCGATCACCCCTTCGGCCAGCGCTTCGGGATGATCCTCCTGGCTGAAGTGCCCGCACTTGGACAGCATCGCATGGGGCAGGCCTCCGGCGCCCCTGATGCGGCCGGCTAGCTGGGGCCCCGCCTGTCCGAGCACGGGATCATCCTCGCCGAACAGGGTGAGGAAGGGCTTGTCGAAGGCGGCGAGGCCTTCCCACGCGGCCTTGTTGTCGGCGACGCCCGGCTTGTCGTCCTCGATGGGCACGAGCTGCGGGAAGGCGCGGGCACCGGCCTTGCTGGCCTCGTCGGGAAAGGGCGCGTCGTAGGCGGCGACCTCTGCGGACGAGAGGGTCGTCTGGCAGCCCCGGTCCATGATCCCGCCGATCCGGAAGTCGGGCGAGGCGCGGGCGAATTCGCGCCACGCGAGGAAGCCTTCCGAGGCCTTGCCGCCGCCCGTGGGGAGGAAGGTGTTGGAAGCGACCACGAAAGCGAAGCGATCGGGCTCCTGCCCGACCATCCTGAGGCCCAGCAGCCCGCCCCAGTCCTGGCAGAACAGCCCGGCGACCTGCGGGACCACGGCGTTGCGCCACTGTTTCAGCCAGTCGACATGGCGCGCATAGGTGTAGAAGCTCTGCTCGGCGGGCTTGTCGCTCTTGCCGAAGCCGATGAGATCGGGGGCAAGGCAGCGGAAGCCCGCCGCCACCAGCAGCGGAATCATCTTGCGGTAAAGGTAGGACCACGAGGGCTCGCCGTGGAACAGCAGCAGCGGCGGCGCGTCCTTCGGCCCCTCGTCGAGATAGTGCATCCTCGCCCGGAACCCTTCGCCGAGCTCGACGGTCAGCCAGTTTTCGGCAAAGGCGTAGCCCGGCAGGTCGGCAAAGCGCGCCGGATCGTGGGCGATGATCTGCATGAGGTTGTCTCCCGTCTGTGCATGGGGGTGAGTAGCAGATCGAAACGGGATTGCCATGCCCCCGGTCTTTCGCGAAAGCAGCCATGTGATGAGGTGGACGCGAAGCCTTGCGCGCCGCCATGGAGGAGAGACCGCGTGCCCCTATCCGCCCAGGAACCCGAGGAACTCGCCGCAATCCGCAGCGCGGTGCGCAGCCTGTGCGATGGCTTTCCCGGGCAATACTGGCGCGCCAAGGATGCGGCCCGCGAATATCCGGGCGAGTTCGTGAACGCGCTCACCGCAGCAGGCTTCCTCGCCGCGCTGATTCCCGCCGAGCACGGCGGCAGCGGCCTCAGCCTGGAGGCGGCCTGCGTGATCATGGAGGAGATCCAGGCTTCGGGCTGCAACGGCTCCAGCGCGCACGCGCAAATGTACATCATGAACACCCTGCTGCGTTACGGCTCGGCCGAGCAGAAGGCGGCCTATCTTCCCCGCATCGCCAGCGGCGAGCTGCGCTTGCAGGCCTTCGGAGTATCGGAACCCACCAGCGGAACGGACACCCTCAGCCTCAAGACCCGCGCGGTTCGCGATGGCGACCACTACGTGGTTAACGGCCAGAAGATCTGGACCAGCCGCGCCGAGCATTCCGACCTGATGCTCCTCCTCGCCCGCACCACCCCGCGTGAGGAGGCGGCGAGCAAGACCGAGGGGCTGTCGATCTTCCTCGTCGATATGCAGGCCGCTCTGCAAAACGGCATGACGGTGAAGCCGATCCGCACGATGATGAACCACTCGTCCTGCGAGGTGTTCTTGGACGATCTGCGCATCCCCGCCTCGGCGCTCGTCGGGGAGGAAGGGAAGGGCTTCCGCTACATCCTCTCCGGCATGAACGCCGAGCGCATCCTGATCGCCGCCGAGTGCATCGGGGATGCCAAATGGTTTATCGAGAAGGCGACCGGCTATGCCAAGGACCGCAGCGTCTTCGCCCGGCCCATCGGCCAGAACCAGGGCGTCCAGTTCCCGATCGCGCGCTGCTACGCCCAGATGCGCGCCGCCGAGCTGATGGTCCACCACGCCGCGCGGGTCTATGACGAGGGCGGCAATCCCGGCGAGGAGGCCAATATGGCCAAGCTGCTCGCCTCGGAGGCGAGCTGGGCGGCGGCGGATATGTGCGTCCAGACCTTCGGCGGCTTCGGGTTCGCCGAGGAGTACGATGTGGAGCGCAAGTTCCGCGAGGCGCGGCTCTACACCGTCGCGCCGATATCGACCAACCTCATCCTTTCCTACCTTGCCGAACACGTGCTCGGGCTGCCGCGTTCCTACTGATCTTTGCGCGATTCCCACGCATTACGCCGCATGGCCCTTGCAGCGGATCGCCAAGTGTGATTCTGTGGCTGGCGACAGCAGGGGGTTTTTCGCAACGATGCGCAGGGCAGGGACCGAGAGCAGGCTGAAGCCGTTCGTGGCGCTGGCCGCGTTGCTGCTGCTGGCGGGCTTCGCCGTGGCGGGCCCCACCGGGCTGCTGGCGTGGAGCGAGAACGCCGCCGCGCTCGAGGCGCGCAAGATCGAAATCGCGCAGCTCACCCACGAGCGCGACGGCCTGCGCAACCGCGTGAAGCTGCTCGATCCGGCCGCCGCCGACCCGGACCTCGCCAGCGAGCTGGTGCGCGAGCATCTCGGCGTGATGCGCGAGGACGAGGTCGTGATCACCCTCGACGAGGATCAGGACCGGGCGGGGCCGACCATCCCCTGATTTTGCGCAAACCCGTGATTTCGTATGCGGGTTTCGTTTTCTGCAACGGCTTGCCGTTGCGTCACCCTTGCGAGCCTGCCTATAGGGGGACGGATCGTAAGGCGCTTCTCCTCCCCATGAGCGCGCCAAAGAGAGGGAATCTTGTCTTGGCCCGAAAGCCTGCCAAAGCGCCTGAACCGGCGAACCCGACCGTTGCCGCGAGCGACGACACCGACTTCCTCCTGCATTCGCTTCAGGACGCCTTCGCGGCGAACAAGCGCTACGCTGCCTCGGAGGCCGAGATGCTGGAATTCTATCGGCAGATGCTGCTGATCCGCCGCTTCGAGGAGAAGGCGGGCCAGCTCTACGGCCTCGGCCTGATCGGCGGGTTCTGCCACCTCTACATCGGCCAAGAGGCAGTCGCGATCGGCTTGCAGTCGGCGCTCGACAATGACCGCGACAGCGTCATCACCGGCTATCGCGACCACGGGCACATGCTCGCCTACGGGATCGATCCGAAGGTCATCATGGCCGAGCTCACCGGCCGCGAGGCGGGGATTTCCAAGGGCAAGGGTGGGTCGATGCATATGTTCTCGACCGAACACAAGTTCTACGGCGGTCACGGCATCGTCGGCGCGCAGGTTGCACTGGGCGGCGGGCTAGCGCTCGCGCATCAGTACAATGAGGACGGTGGGCTGTGCCTTGCCTATTTCGGCGACGGCGCGGCGAACCAAGGCCAGGTCTACGAGACCTTCAACATGGCTGCCCTGTGGAACCTCCCCATCGTCTTCGTCGTCGAGGACAACCAGTACGCGATGGGCACCGCGACCAAGCGCTCGTCCGCAGAAACCCGCTTCTACCGCCGCGGCACGGCGTTCCGCATTCCGGGGATGGAAGTGAACGGCATGGACGTGCTCGAAGTGCGCGCCGCGGCCGAGGTCGCCTTCGCCCACGTGCGTGCCGGCAAGGGCCCGGTGCTGATGGAGTGCAACACCTACCGTTACCGCGGGCATTCCATGTCCGATCCCGCCAAGTACCGCACCCGCGAGGAAGTGCAGGAACAGCGCGATCACCACGACCCTATCGAGGGCCTCAAGAAGACCCTCATCGAGGCCGGCAAGACCGAGGACGAATTGAAGGCGATCGACAAGGCGATCCGCGCCCAGGTCGCCGAGGCCGCGGACTTCGCCGAAACCTCGCCCGAGCCGGGGCCAGGCGAACTCTACACCGATGTTCTCGTGGAGGAGTATTGAGCCATGGGGATCGAACTGAAGATGCCGGCGCTCTCGCCCACCATGGAGCAGGGCACGCTCGCCAAGTGGCTCAAGGCAGAAGGCGACCGGATCGAACCGGGCGACATCATCGCCGAGATCGAGACCGACAAGGCGACGATGGAATTCGAGGCGATCGATGAAGGCGTGCTCGAGAAGATCCTCGTGCCCGCCGGGACAGAGGACGTGGCCGTCGGCGCGGTGATCGCGCTGATCGCCGGGGAAGGGGAGGAGCCCGCCTCCGCGCCCGCCGCTGAACCCGCACCCGCTGCCGCCGCCGAACCCGAAGTCGCCGCGCGCGGCGAGGAAGGCAAGGGCGAGGCGGGCAGCGCCAAGCCCGCCGCCGAACCCCTGAACGCAAAGGCCAGCACGCCCCGCGATCCCGCGCTTTCCGAAGGCACCACCTTCACCAGCACCACCGTGCGCGAGGCCCTGCGCGACGCGATGGCCGAGGAAATGCGCGCCGATGCCCGCGTCTTCGTGATGGGCGAGGAAGTCGCCGAATACCAGGGCGCCTACAAGGTCACGCAGGGCCTGCTTGCCGAGTTCGGCCCCAAGCGCGTGATCGACACGCCGATCACCGAATACGGCTTCGCCGGCATCGGCACGGGCGCCGCGATGGGGGGCCTCAGGCCCATCGTCGAGTTCATGACCTTCAATTTCGCGATGCAGGCGATCGACCACATCATCAACTCGGCCGCCAAGACCAACTACATGAGTGGCGGCCAGATGCGCTGCCCGATCGTGTTCCGCGGCCCCAACGGCGCCGCCTCGCGCGTCGCGGCGCAGCACTCGCAGAATTACGGGCCGTGGTATGCGAGCGTCCCCGGCCTCATCGTCATCGCACCCTATGACGCGGCCGATGCCAAGGGGCTGATGAAGGCCGCGATCCGCTCGGAAGACCCGGTGGTGTTTCTCGAGAACGAGCTCGTCTACGGGCGCAGCTTCGACGTGCCGGATGTCGAGGACTACGTCCTCCCCATCGGCAAGGCGCGGATCGTGCGCGAGGGCAAGGACGTCACCATCGTCAGCTATTCGATCGGCGTCGGCCTCGCGCTCGACGCGGCGGCGAAGCTGGCTGACGAGGGGATCGACGCCGAAGTGATCGACCTTCGCACCCTGCGCCCGCTCGACAAGCAGACCGTGCTCGAAAGCCTCGCCAAGACCAACCGGCTGATCGTCGCCGAGGAAGGCTGGCCGACCTGCTCGATCGCCTCGGAAATCATCGCGATCTGCATGGAGGAAGGCTTCGACCACCTCGATGCGCCGGTGCTTCGGGTGTGCAACGAGGACGTGCCGCTGCCCTATGCGGCGAACCTCGAAAAGCTCGCGCTGGTCGACGCCGCGCGCATCGCTGAGGCGGCGCGCAAGGTCTGCTACGTCAAGTGAGCCGTGCTCGGCCCGTCCCGATCAGGTCGGGCGCGCCGCCGAGTAGACGTTGCACCGCGCGACCGGACCGCCGGGGAATATCCCGTTCGACGCCGGGCCGCCGGTCAGGTCGCGATTGTCGCGCACGTTGAAGACGGCGGTGTAGACGATCTGCTGATTGTCGAAGAGGTTGAGCGGCGTGATGGAATCGAAGTCGTAGGCGACCTCGACGAACATCACCGCCGTCCCCGGCGCGGCGGTAATGACCCGGCCCGTCGGACCCATGCCGGCAAAGGACGTGCCGGTGCGGCCCGCGCCTTCGACACCGAAGGAGGAGTTGTAGACCTTCGCCCCGCGGCACCGCTGCCACGCGATCCATTGCCCGCCCGCACTGTTTCGTTGCAGGCTCGAGATGATTACCCGCCCTTGCTGGAAAATGCGGATGTTGGCTCCGAGCTGTTCGGCACCGATGAAGGTGTCGGCGACGTCGCGTTCGGTCACCTGGCGCGTCGCGAGCCCGTTCGACGTGCCCACGCGCGAGGCATTGTCGGCAGCCTGCATCGCGACCTGGCTGACCTGCATATGGGTGATCACCAGCAGCGCCGTATCGGTGCCCATCATCCCCATGCCCAGCACCAGGGGCGCGGCAAAGGCGAACTCGACGAAGGCGAGGCCGGATGTGTCGCCGCCCAGGCGCCGGGTCACGCGGCGGACGAGGCGCCGAAGGGTGTTGGCGTTGCGCGTCATGTGCAGTTCCTCACGGTAGTCGTCGCCGCGGCCTGCTGGTCGAAGGGCTGGCTACGCAGCACGGTCGTCGCCCGCAGATTGACGTTCGCCGGCAGCCCGATCATCGAGAACAGCGGGAAGAGGCGGGGGTAGGTGACGTTGGCGGTGTAGACCATGACGTCGCGCGCGCCGCCGATCCCGTCCCGTGCGCGGTCGGCATCCCAGCGATTGTTGTTGTTGCTGTCGACATAGGGGTCGTTCGCGTCGCAGCGACCATTGCTGTTGAGATCGGTGTAATCCTCGGGCGCAGCGACATCCACGAAATCGCGCACCGACTGCTTCTGGAGGGTGACCGTGGGGGGGGGGGGGGG